>NZ_JAARMB010000022.1:0-101554 GCF_012985615.1 Pseudomonas sp. WS 5412 | reverse complement strand
CGTGTCGCGGCTACCCCGGCATCCATGCCGGGGTGCCCACTGCGCAATACCTGCCTGCGGCCATCGTGGTTTAACGGGGCGCCTGAGATCAAGATCAAAAGCCAGATCAAAAGCAGAGCAACAGCAAAGCCGGGGTGCGAAGCTGCATTCCCCTGTGGGAGCTGGCTTGCCTGCGATGGCGGTGTATCAGCCAATACATTTATCGACTGAGACACCGTCATCGCAGGCAAGCCAGCTCCCACAGGAATCCGCGTACGCCTCGAGGATCAGGTCGGCTGTCAGGCCGCCTCGCTTTGCTTTGATTTTGATCTTAGGCGCCCCGTTAAACCACGCTGGCCGTCATCCGATATTGATTTGGGGGGTAACCCGGCAGGACGCCGGGTTAGCCGCGCTGGGCCATGGATGGCCCATCGCGGCGGCCCCCCAAATCAATGTCGGATGACGGGCACACCGAGCCTGGGCGAGGTGCCGAGTGGTGGGGCAAGAGCCCTTTTGGTTACTTTTGGGGCTCTTTTCCAAAAGTGACCCGCTGTAAGAGCGGAACCAATAGCCGCCGTTACCGCAGCAACGGATATGTACCCAACCCCAACCCCACCCAATACCCGACCAAAACCATCAGCATTTCTTGATCGCCATCAAGCAGCTTTTACCCCCTCACTTCCTATCATGGTCCCTGCCAAGCAATGAGGAAGCGACCATGTCAGAGACCTTCACCAAGGGCATGGCCAGGAATATCTACTTCGGAGGAAGCGTGTTCTTCTTCCTGATATTCCTGGCCCTGACCTACCACACCGAACAAACCTTTCCCTCTCGCAGTAATCAGGAGCTACTCACCGAATCCGTGGTCCGCGGCAAGGGCGTCTGGGAGCGCAACAACTGCGTCGGCTGCCACACCTTGCTGGGCGAGGGCGCGTACTTTGCGCCGGAATTGGGCAATGTGTTCAACCGCCGTGGCGGCGATGAAGCGTTCAAGCCATTCCTGCACGCCTGGATGAAGATGCAACCCTTGGGCGTTCCGGGCCGGCGCGCGATGCCGCAATTCAACCTCAGCGACCAGGAGGTGGACGATATGGCCGAGTTCCTCAAATGGAGCTCGAAGATCAACACCAATGGCTGGCCGCCAAACAAGGAGGGCTGAGGGATGCGTACCGTCAATCCATATCTGAAATTCCAATCCCAGGCCGTCGCCAAACCCTACTTTGTATTCGCGCTGATCCTGTTCCTGGGCCAGGTGCTGTTCGGTTTGATCATGGGCCTGCAATACGTGATCGGCGACTTCCTGTTCCCGCTGATCCCGTTCAACGTGGCCCGCATGGTCCACACCAACCTGCTGATTGTCTGGCTGCTGTTCGGGTTTATGGGCGCCGCCTACTACCTGGTGCCGGAAGAGGCCGACCGCGAGTTGCACAGTCCCAAGCTGGCGATCCTGTTGTTCTGGGTGTTTGCCGCCGCCGGTGTGTTGACCATCCTCGGTTACTTGCTGGTGCCCTATGCGGCCCTGGCCAAGTTGACCCATAACGAACTGCTGCCGACCATGGGCCGTGAGTTCCTGGAACAGCCGACCATCACCAAAATGGGCATCGTGGTTGTCTGCCTGGGCTTTCTCTACAACATCGGCATGACCCTGCTCAAGGGCCGCAAGACCACCGTGAGCATGGTGATGATGACCGGGCTGATCGGCCTGGCGGTGTTCTTCCTGTTCTCGTTTTACAACCCGGGCAACCTGGCGCGGGACAAGTTCTACTGGTGGTGGGTGGTGCATCTTTGGGTGGAAGGCGTGTGGGAGCTGATCATGGGCTCGATGCTCGCCTTTGTGCTGATCAAGGTCACCGGCGTCGACCGCGAGGTCGTGGAAAAATGGCTGTACGTGATCATCGCCATGGCCCTGATCACCGGGATCATTGGCACCGGTCACCACTTCTTCTGGATCGGCGCGCCTGAGGTGTGGTTGTGGGTCGGCTCGATCTTCTCGGCCCTGGAGCCCCTGCCTTTCCTGGCGATGGTGATGTTTGCCTTCACCATGGTCAAACAGCGTCGCCGCCAGCACCCGAACCGGGCAGCCACGTTGTGGGCCAAGGGCACCACGGTCACGGCGTTCTTCGGCGCCGGGGTCTGGGGGTTCCTGCACACCCTGGCACCGGTCAACTTCTACACCCACGGCACCCAACTGACCGCCGCCCACGGCCACCTGGCGTTCTTCGGTGCCTACGCGATGATCGTCATGACCCTGATCAGCTACGCCATGCCCCGCCTGCGCGGTATTGGTGAAGCACCGGATGCACGCTCGCAGACCCTGGAGATCTGGGGCTTCTGGATGATGGTCCTGTCGATGGTGATGATCACCCTGTTCCTTACCGCTGCCGGTGCCGTGCAGGTCTGGCTGCAACGCTGGCAAGTGGACGGTGTGGCGCTGCCGTTCATGGCCACCATGGACCACCTGACGGTGCTGTTCTGGGCACGCCTGGCCAGTGGCGTGGTGTTCCTGCTCGGCCTGCTCTGCTACCTGTGGAGCTTCCGGCAGCGGGGCAAGGGCTTGAACTCTGCCGCTCCCGTGACGGCTTAACCGGTAAACGTCAATCCCCAAGAGGGCGGCCCGGCAGGTTCTGCGGGCCGTTTTACGTCTGGAGCACTTCACATGGCCTTTACCCTTGAGTTGGAAGAGTGGGTCGGCAGTGTCTGGCACCGCTTTATCACCCGCCGCGCCAGCGCCGACTTCCCCGAGGCGCGGGTCGATCTGGTCGACCGCCAGCGCAGCCTGGCCCTGTTGTTCCGCGCCCTGGGCGGCGCCCATGGGATAGCCGTGGAAGCCGCCAGCGAGCGCGATCTGCTGCTGCGGCGCAACCTGTTGATGCGCATCGCCGGCACCTGCCGGCAGGCGCCCCTGGCCTCGTGCGATGGTCATCGCCTGCGCCTGCCGGCAAGCCTGGCGGTGTTTCCCTCGGCCGCCCTGAACCTGGAACTGTACCGCTGGCTGGCGCTGCTGGCCGCGCACGCCGGGCCGATGACCCACTGGGCCCGGGACAACCAGCGCTGGACCTGGCTGCTGTTGCAGCGCTACCCGGCCATGCTCCCCAGTTATCAGCGCCTGGTGGACGCCCACCTGCAATTGCGCCCCGATGCCGCCACCCTCAACCCCGCGGAAGCTGCCGTAGAAAAAGCCTTGCGCAAGGCCCTGCGCGAACCCGGCAGCATCCGCCAGTTACCCCGCAGCGAGCGTGCCGCCTGGCCGTTGCCGCTGTGGCTGTATCCACCCTTGCACCTGCACAGCCCGCAGGCCGCAGATCAGGACGAAGAGGGCGACGACCTGGCAACCCGGCCTGGCGAACAGCAGGGCGCGCCTAAACAGGCCAACCGGGTCGACGACAACAGCCGCGACGGCGGCCTGTTGGTGGTGCGCCTGGAAAACCTGTTCAGTTGGACTGAGCATGTCGATCTGGACCGCTGGGCCGACGATTCCGAGGACGAAGATGCCGCACGAGTCGCCGAAGACCTCGACCAGTTGAGCCTGTCGCGCCAGCGCGTGCGCAAGAGCGGCGGGCTCAAGCTGCACCTGGATCTGCCCCCGGCCGACGTCGACGATATCCCCCTGGGCGAAGGCATCAAACTGCCCGAGTGGGACTACCGCCAACAGTGCCTGCAAGCGAATTTCGTCAACCTGCAACTGATGCAACCCCGGGACAGTGCGCCCCAGCCGTTGCCGGCGCGCCTGTTGCCCCAGGCCGCGCGCTTGCGCCGCCAGTTCCAGCTACTGCGCACCGACCGCCAATGGCTGCGCCAACAGCCCCAGGGCGCAGAGCTGGACCTGCAGGCGTGGTTGGACTTCCATGTCGAACGCCAACACGGAGCGTGCGCCGAACGTGGCCTGTTCAAGGAGCAGCGCCGCACCCGGCGGGACCTGGCCTGTTTGCTGCTGGCCGATTTGTCGATGTCCACCGATGCCCATTTGAACGATACGCAAAAGGTCATCGACGTGATCCGCGACAGCCTGTTGCTGTTTGGCGAAAGCCTGGCGGGCCTGGGCGATGCGTTTGCCTTGTATGGCTTCTCGTCTTTGCGTCGCCAGCAGGTGCGCCTGCAGCAGCTCAAGTCATTCCAGCAACCCTACGACGACCATACCCGTGGCTGCATCCAGGGCCTGAAACCGGGTTATTACACGCGCATGGGCGCAGCCATCCGCCACGCCACCCAGACCCTGGGGGCCTGCAAGCAACGGCGCAAACTGCTGTTGATTGTGACCGATGGCAAGCCCAACGACCTGGACTTGTATGAGGGGCGCTATGGCGTGGAGGACACCCGCCAGGCCGTGATGGAAGCGCGGCGCCAGGGCCTGGTGCCGTTCTGCATCACCATCGACAAACAGGCCGGGGATTACCTGCCGTACATGTTCGGTGCCCACGGCTACACCCTGATCCGTCAGCCGGAGCAACTGCCGTTACGTTTGCCGCAGCTCTACCGGCAGTTGACCGAAGATCAGTAGAAGTCCCGGGGCAGCCAGAAAAACATCACGATGCAGAACACGGCCAGCCCCAGGCAGAACCATTGGAAGCGCCTGAGCCGCCGCGCCTCAAGGTGTGCGGTGGAGGCGGGCAGGGGCATGGCGCAGCGTTCGCAGGCCGTCTGCGTCGGCGGGTTGGCATGTTGGCAATACAGGCAGACCCGCACGGCGTTCATTCGAATTGCTCCAGGCGCAGGCGGTCAAGAATGGCGATCTGGCGCCCGTCCTGGGTGATGATTTTTTCGTCGATCAAGCGGCGAATGATCCGCGAAAACGTCTCCGGTTGGATCGACAGGTGCCCGGCGATCAACTGCTTGGCCATGGGCAGTTCGAACGAACTGTCGACGCTGTGCAGGCGCACCAATTGCGTCATCAGGTAGCGCACCACCCGGTGGGTGGCGTTTTTCAGCGACAGGGTCTCGATCTCGTTGACCCGTTGGTGCAGGCGCACACACAACTTGCCCAGCAGGGCGAAGGTCAGGCGGCTGTTGCTGTGGAGCAGGCGCATATAGGTGGCGTTGGACAGGCGATACAACTGCGTGGGGCACACCGCTTCGGCGCAGGCCACGTAGTTGGGGGTGTCCATCAGCATCATCGCCTCGGCGAAGGTCTGTCGCTCGCCGATCACCTCAAAGACTTTTTCCTGGCCGTCCGGGGTCAGGCGGTAGACCTTCACCGCGCCGGCAATCACGAAGTAAAACGCATCGGCCGGTTCGCCCTGGCGGAACAACGGCTCGCCCTTGTCGACACTCAGCAGTTGACTGCTGGCCATCAACTCATCCATCTGCTCTTCGTTGAGCGGCTCGAACAGGTGATGGCTGCGCAGGATCTGATGATGCACGCGGTGCAAAACCCGGGGTGCATCCTTGGAACAGCTCAGGGACGGGATCATACAAGCCACAACGACAGGCCGCTGGCCGCCGCCATCATCGAACCGAGGATCACGAACCAGGCGAGGGGCTGGATGACTTTTTTCATGGTGACTCCGTGGGGGCGGTAATAAGGGATAACCGAGTAGAGCAAGAGCTGGGCCAAGGCACGGGCCGTGTAAAACCTGGGCTGTAGCGCCTTGAGGGTCAAAATGACCTGGCCTATAAGGGTTCTTTTAACCCTCTAATGGTTATTTAAACCCTCATATACAACACCGCCCCCCTGTGGGAGCTGGCTTGCCTGCGATGGCATCGCTACGGTGTAACCGCCAGACCGAGGTGTTTGCATCCCAGGCAAGCCAGCTCCCACAGCGGTGGGGCGGCGCACCGGGGAATTCGGCCCGGCCCTTGCAACACTGATTGCGCGACGGCCCCAAGGATAGTGCGCCGCCTCTGGACCCCGCTTGATCTGCGACAAGGGCCAGGGGCGGGCAATCCCGGATGATCGGGCCGGCAATGACTTGAGGAGTGGTGGTATGCAAGTGCTGGATCGACGCAAGGCTATGTCGATTACCCCGTTGTTTCGCCTGGCTTTCCGGCCATTTTTCCTCGGTGGCTGCCTGTTGGCGCTGCTGGCGATTCCCCTGTGGCTGCTGGCCCTGGCCGGCAATGCGGGCTGGCAGCCGGCGGGCGGTTGGCTGGCGTGGCATCGCCATGAGCTGCTGTTCGGTTTCGCCCTGGCAATCATCGGCGGGTTCCTGCTGACGGCGGTGCAGACCTGGACCGGCCGGCCCGGCATCAGCGGCATGCCCCTGGCGGTGCTGGCCGGGGTATGGCTGGCCGCACGCCTGGCCTGGCTGTTCAACCTGCCGTGGCCGCTGCTGGCGGTGCTGGAGCTGAGCTTTCCCCTGGCGGTCGCCGGGCTGATGGGCTGGACCCTGTGGAAAGTGCGGCAACAACGCAACTACCCGATTGTGCTGGTCCTGCTGTTGTTGGCCCTGGCCGATGGCCTGTCCCTGTATGGCCTGCTGCGCGCTGACGAAGGCTGGCAGCGCCAGGCGGTGTTGACCGGGTTGTGGCTGGTGGCGGCGATGATGGGCTTGATCGGCGGGCGGGTGATTCCGTTCTTCACCCAGCGAGGCCTGGGGCGCACTGAAGCAGTGAAGCCCTGGCCGTGGCTGGATTACCTGCTGTTGGCAGGCTCGGCGCTGGTGGCGCTGCTGTATGCCAGCGGCGTGGCGCTGATACCTAGACTTTGGGTCGGCCTGTTGTTTGCCCTGCTGGGGCTCGGTCATCTGCTGCGCCTGGTGCGCTGGCACGACCCAGGCTTGTGGCGCGTGCCGCTGCTGTGGTCGCTGCACCTGGCCTATGCCTGGCTGGCCGTGGCCTGCCTGGGTATGGCGCTGTGGCACGTGGGCGTGCCACTGAGCCCGAGCCTGGCGGTGCATGCGCTGACGGTCGGGGCAATGGGCGGGTTGATCCTGGCGATGATCGCGCGGGTCAGCCTCGGTCATACCGGCCGGCCACTGACGCCGCCCAAGGGCATGACCCTGGCTTTCGCGCTGTTGAACCTGGCCTGCCTGAGCCGGGTGCTGCTGGTGCTGATCTGGCCGTATGCCGCGCTGTGGCTGGCGGGCCTGTGCTGGACCCTGGGCCTGGGCCTGTATCTATGGCGCTATGCCCCAATGCTGTGGCGTGCGCGGGTTGACGGTCATCCGGGCTAGGAGAACGGCAATGCTCTATTCGTGGTTATTGATTGTGCATCTGTTGGCGGCCATCGCCTTTATCGGCACGCTGTTCTTCGAGGTTTTCATCTGGCACCGGGCCCGCGAAGAGTTGGCCTGGTCGGCGCAGTTCACCAGCGAGCAAGCCATTGCCCGGCGTTCGCGGCAGGTGCTGCATGGGGTGGTGGTGCTGTTGTATGGCGCGGGCATCGGCCTGGCCTGGCATTACCGCGGCGTGCTGGGCGCGCCCTGGGCCAGTCATTTTTCGGCGATGTTGAGCCTGAAGATCGTATTGGCGCTGAGCATCATCGGGCATTACCTGTTGCTCGCGTACTGGCTGACGCAAAAGCGCCTGAGCCCATTGCGGGCGGTATGGATTCGCCGCAGCATCCTTGGGCATATGGTGCTGATCGTGATCCTGGCCAAGCTGATGCTGCGCTGAGTCCTGTAGGCGCGAGCAAGCTCGCTCCTATGGAGAGGGTTCAGGCTGTTAGCGCACGAACAAACAACACGTCATTTTCCAGATGAATATGCTCCAGCAAGTCTGCATGAAACGCTTCCAGCCCTTGATACAGGGTGCGCCAGGTATTGCACGCGTCAGCGGGCGGCTGGATGCGATGGGTCAGCGCCAGCAACTGCTCTAGGGCCTGGCCGTGTTGTTCATGCTCATAGCGCATGACCTGGATCGGCGGCGCGGCCTGGGGGCCCATGCCCATTTGCAGCATCGGGAACAGCACCTGTTCCTCCTTGAGCATATGGCCCTCCAGTTCCTGCTCGATATCCCGCAACAAGTCGGCCAGGCCATTGGGGCAGGCCAGGTGATGGCCGTGGACCTGCTCGACGCGGCTGGCCAGGCGGATCAGTTCCGGCAGTTGTTCGCGGTGGCGGGCGTGGTAACGCTGCAGCAAATGCTCGATCAATTGCGCCTGGGGCAGGCTGTCCGGGGCGATGGCGTTCATCGGGTTTCCTCATCAAGTGAACAGATAAGCCGGTGATTGCATGCCTTGTGCCACCGGCAAGTCATTGAAAAAACGCGATTAATTTTTTGTAGTGGTCAGGAACACCCTGATGCTGCACGGTAGAACCGACCATACAAGGGTAGTAATGACCATGTTGCGTGAAAGTCTGTCGGCCGATCTGATTGTCGAACTGCCCAATGCTGTGCGCCTGCAACGCCTGGTGCAGACCCTGCGTGAATATTTCCATAGCGGCGCCGTGGGCCTGTTGCGCCTGGACGGCGACGACAGCCTGCGCCCGGTGGCCACGGTGGGGCTAGTGCATGAGGCCCTTGGCCGGCGCTTTGTGATTGCCCAGCACCCGCGGCTGGCGGCGATCATGGCGTCCCGCGAGCCGACCTGGTTCGAACCCGACAGCCGCCTGCCGGACCCGTATGACGGGTTACTCGATACCCAGGTCGGCGAACCGCTGCCGGTGCATGACTGCATGGGCGTGAGCCTGTTCGTCGAAGGCCGGCCCTGGGGCGCGATCACCCTGGACGCGCTGCATGCCGGGACCTTCGACGCCAATGCCCGCGAGCAACTCAAGCGCTGCACCTTGCAGATCGAGGCCGCGGTGCGGGTCACACGCCTGGAGCAGGAAAACCGCAGCCTGCGCCTGTCGCGCAATGAGCCGCTGGCGGGTTTGCCCAGCGTCGAAGATGGCGAAATCCTCGGCCAGAGCCCGGTGCTGCATCAACTGCTCAACGAGCTGGATGTGCTCGCCGATTCGGACCTGCCGGTGCTGCTGCTCGGCGAAACCGGGGTGGGCAAGGAGTTGTTTGCGCGCCGCCTGCATCGCCTGTCGCGGCGCAGCAAAAAGCCGCTGATCCAGGTCAACTGCGCGGCGTTGCCGGAGTCGTTGGCCGAGAGCGAGTTGTTCGGGCATGTCAAAGGTGCGTTCTCCGGCGCCACCAGCGACCGCGCCGGGCGTTTTGATGCGGCCAACGGCGGCACGCTGTTCCTCGATGAAGTGGGCGAGTTGCCGTTGAGTGTGCAGGCCAAACTGCTTCGCACCTTGCAGAACGGCGAGATCCAGCGCCTGGGTGCCGACAAGCCGTTGCATGTGGATGTACGGATTATCGCCGCGACCAACCGCCACCTGCCCGAGAGCATTCGCCAAGGCTTGTTTCGCGCCGATCTGTACCACCGACTGTCGGTGTACCCGGTACCGATCCCGGCGCTGCGCGAGCGTGGCCACGATGTGCTGTTGCTGGCCGGGCATTTCCTGGAGCTCAACCGGGCGCGCCTGGGCCTGCGCGGTTTGCGTCTGTCTCCGGCGGCCGAGCAGACCCTGCTCGGTTATGCCTGGCCGGGCAATGTCCGCGAGCTGGAACACGTGATCAGCCGCGCCGCCCTGAAGCAATTGAGCCGGGGCGGCAATCGCAACCAGATCATGACCCTGGAAGCTGAGCTGCTGGATCTCGACAGCGCCACCTTGGCCCAGGCCCCTGTGCCTGAAGTGCCGGCGCCGGCGCCGGCGTTCCAGAGCTTGAGCGATGCGGTGGACGACTGCCAGCGCCAGAAGGTGCGCCAGGCGTTGAGCCTGTCCGGCGATAACTGGGCCAGCGCTGCGCGCATGCTTGGCCTGGACTCCAGCAACCTGCACAAACTGGCGCGGCGCCTGGGGCTCAAGTAACGGCCTGTGACGCCATGCCGCAGCGCGCAGTTGATCGCGATCAAGGTGCGCAGGGCGGCGGCTGATCAGACTGTGGCGAATTGACCGGAGGTTCGCCCCATGCCCCTTTCCCTGGCGCAGATGCGCCGCAACTACACCCTGTACGGTTTGCGGGATGACCTGGTACAGGACGATCCCCTCGTATTGTTCGGCCAGTGGCTGGAGCAGGCGCGCAAGACTGAAGTGGCGCCGGTGGAGGCCAACAGCATGGCCCTGGCCACCGTCGATGCCCAGGGCCGTGCCCATTGCCGGATCCTCTTGCTCAAGGGCTTCAGCGCTGAAGGCTTCACCTTTTTCGGCCACTACCAGAGCGCCAAGGGCCAGGAGCTGGCGAGCAATCCCAGCGCGGCCATGACCTTTTTCTGGCCGGGCCTGGAGCGCCAGGTGCGCATCGAAGGCACAGTCGTGCGTTTGGCGCCGCAGCTGTCCGATGAGTACTTCAACTCACGGCCCCTGGCCAGCCAGGTCGGCGCCTGGGCGTCGCCGCAAAGCCAGCCCCTGGCCCATCGCGCCGAGCTGGAAGGCCGTCTGCGCGATGCCACCCAACGCTTTGCCGGGCAACCACCGCCGCGCCCGGCGGAGTGGGGCGGTTATTGCCTGCAACCCGAGCGTGTGGAGTTCTGGCAGGGCCGCGCCGATCGCCTGCACGACCGCCTCGATTACCGCCTGCACGACGGCACCTGGCAGCGCAGCCGCCTGGCCCCCTGAATTCGCCTAGAGGTACCTCCTCGGAGGAATAGGCCCGCCGGCCTTTGCGGTGCAGGCTGGCGCCATTGCTCATTTATTCCGGGATTTTCACCATGGCACATCTGACTCAACGCAATTTCGTCTCACTGAATATCGCCGTACTGACCATCAGCGATACGCGCAGTTTTGACAGCGACACCTCGGGGCAAACCCTGTGCGACCGTGTGCAAGCCGCCGGTCACGCGCTGATTGACCGGGCCTTGGTGGTGGACGATATCTACCAGATCCGCGCACAGATTTCGCAATGGATCGCCGACCCCCAGGTGCAAGTGATCCTCACCACCGGCGGCACCGGCTTTACCGCGCGGGACAACACCCCGCAAGCGGTATTGCCGCTGCTGGACAAGCATGTCGAAGGCTTTGGCGAACTGTTCCGCCAGGTGTCCCTGCAAGAGATTGGCATGTCGACCCTGCAATCGCGCGCCCTGGCCGGCATGAGCAATGGCGTGCTGGTGTGCTGCATGCCCGGTTCGCCCGGTGCCTGTCGCACCGGCTGGGACAAGATCCTCCTGGGGCAACTGGACAGCCGCACCGGGCCCTGTAACTTCGCCCCGCACCTCAAGCCCCAGGCCGCGCAAGTGCTGGAACCTTGTGAGGCGCGGCCATGACTATATCGGTGTGTGAAAGCGGCGAACTGATTCCGGTGGATGAGGCCATCGAACGCCTGTTGGCCCAGGCACCGCCACCGCCGTCCACGCAGCAGGTGAAAACCGCCCAGGCCCTGGGCCGGGTGTTGGCCGGCGACATCTTTTCCCCGGTAAACCTGCCGGCCTGGGACAACAGCGCCATGGACGGCTACGCCTTGCGCGCCGCCGACCTGCCGGCCGAGGGCGGTTACCTGCGCCTGGCCGGGCGGATTGCCGCTGGCGAGGAGGCCGCGACGGCGTTGGGCAGCGGGCAGACCATGCGCATTTTTACCGGCGCACCCTTGCCGGCCGGGGCCGACACCGTGGTGCCCCAGGAGCGTTGCCGGGTCTATGGCCAACGCATCTGGTGCCCGCCGATGCGCACGGGTGAGCATGTGCGCAAGCAAGGCGAAGAAGTGACCCAGGGCGCCTTGCTGCTGCCGGCCGGCAAGCGCCTGCGCGCCCAGGAACTGGGCCTGCTGGCGGCCGCCGGACTGGCCCAGGTCAAAGTCTATCGACCGTTGCGGGTGTGCCTGTTGAGCAGTGGTGATGAACTGCGCGAGCCGGGCGATCACCTGGCTCCAGGGCAGATCTACAACAGCAATCGCCACTGCCTGGCGGCGTTGCTGCAAGGCTGGGGCGTGGAGGTGCATGACTATGGGGTGATGGCCGACGAATTGGCCGTCAGCCGCGATGCATTGAGCCTGGCGTCCTCGGAATGCGACCTGCTGCTGACCTCCGGCGGAGTGTCGGTGGGCGAGGAAGATCACCTCAAGCAAGCCATCAAGGAACTGGGCCACGTTGATTTCTGGCGCCTGGCGATTCAGCCGGGCAAGCCCCTGGCGTTTGGCGATGTAGCCGGCAAACCGTGGATCGGTTTGCCCGGCAACCCTTCGGCCGCACTGATTACCGCGTTGGTGGTGGTGCGTCCGTTTCTGTTGCGCGCCCAGGGTGTGACCGAGGTCACGTCGGTGCCGCTGCTGGTGCCGGCCGATTTTATCTGGGCCCAGCGCAACCGCCGTCGCCAATACCTGCGCGCACGCCTGACCCCGGGTCTCGACGGCCAGGCGCGGGTCACGCTGCACCCCCGGCAAAGCTCGGCGATGCTCAGCGCCGCATGCTGGGCCGATGGCCTGGCGATTGTGGAGCGTGATCAGCTAGTGGAGAAGGGCGGGCTGGTGCGGTTCGTGTCTTTTGCCGAACTGATGCAGTAACCCCCTTTGATGGAAATCACTGTGGGGGGCGGTGTTGGTGATGAATTTTCTGATGAGGATCAACCATGCAACTGGTCTGCCCGGCAGGCAATCTGCCTGCGCTTAAAGCCGCCGTGCGCCAAGGTGCCGATGCGGTGTACGTGGGGTTTCGCGATGACACCAACGCCCGGCATTTTGCCGGGCTGAATATGGACGACAAGCAGTTCGACGGTGCCGTCGCCCATATCCGCCAGCACCAGCGCAAGCTGTATGTGGCCGTCAATACCTACCCGCAGCCCAAGGGCTGGGAGCGCTGGCAACGGGCGGTGGACCGCGCTGCCGACCATGGCGTGGATGCCCTGATCGCAGGTGATCCGGGGGTGCTGCAGTACGCCAGCAGCCGCCATCCGCAAATGGCCTTGCACCTTTCCGTACAGGGCTCGGCTACCCATGCGGCGGCGTTGCAGTTCTACGCCGAGCGCTACGGTATCCGTCGTGCGGTATTGCCCCGGGTGTTGTCCCTGGCCCAGGTCAAGCATGTGGCCGCCAGCAGCTCGGTGCCGATTGAGGTGTTTGGCTTTGGCAGCCTGTGCATCATGGCCGAGGGCCGTTGCCACCTGTCTTCGTACATCACTGGCGAATCGCCGAACCTGTGTGGCGTGTGCTCACCGGCCAAGGCGGTGCGCTGGAGTGAAGACGCCGACGGCCTGAGTGCGCGCCTGAGCGAAGTGCTGATCGACCGCTACACCCCGGACGAGCCGGCAGGCTACCCGACCCTGTGCAAGGGCCGCTTCATGGTCGATGGCAAGCGCTTCCATGCCCTCGAAGAACCCACCAGCCTCGACACCCTGGACCTGATCCCCGAGTTGATCGCCATGGGCGTCGCAGCGGTAAAAATCGAAGGCCGCCAGCGCAGCCCGGCGTATGTCGAGCAAGTCACCGGGGTCTGGCGCGCCGCGCTGGACGCCCACCGCAGCGCGCCGGAACGCTTTGTGGTCAAGGACCAGTGGCGCAGTGTGCTGGCCGGTCTATCCGAAGGCAGCCAGACCACCCTGGGCGCCTACCATCGTTCGTGGCAATGAGGAGCCGTACATGAAACTCAGCCTGGGACCGGTGCTGTTTTACTGGGATAAGCAACAACTGGGGCAGTTCTACTCCGAGATGGCCAGCCTGGCGCTGGATGTGATCTACCTGGGGGAAACCGTGTGCTCCAAACGCCGCGCGTTCAACCTCGATCAATGGTTGGGCCTGGGCCGCGAATTGCGCTCGGCGGGCAACGCGCAAATCGTGCTGTCGAGCCTGACCCTGATCGAGGCCGCGTCGGAGCTGTCGAGCCTGCGTCGCCTGTGTGACAACGGCGAGGTGTTGGTGGAGGCCAATGACATGGGCGCCGTGCAGCTGCTCGCCGAACGTAAACTGCCCTTTGTCGGCGGCCCGGCGCTGAATCTGTATAACGGCCACGCTCTCGTGCAATTGCTGGATGCGGGGATGATGCGCTGGGTGCCGCCGGTAGAATGTTCGGCCGCACTGATTGGCGATGTGCTGGAGCAGGTGCGTGAACTGGGCCGGCCGTTGCCTGAAGTCGAAGTGTTCGCCTATGGGCATCTGCCCCTGGCCTATTCGGCGCGCTGCTTTACGGCGCGGGCGGAAAACCGGCCCAAGGATGACTGCCAGTTCTGCTGCCTCAACTACCCGGATGGCATGGCCTTGACCAGCCAGGAAGGGCAGGCGCTGTTTACGTTAAATGGCATCCAGACCATGTCGGCGGATGTCACCAACCTGTTGGCCGACTATCCCGGGCTGGTCAGTTGCGGCGCCGACCTGCTGCGCCTGAGCCCACGGGCCCTGGGCATGGTGGGCATCGTCGAAGCCTTTGACCGGGTCCGCCAGGGGGCCACGCCGCCGTTGTTTGTCGAAGGTTGCAATGGCTACTGGCACGGCCAGGCCGGGATGTTGCGGGTCGAGGAGGTGGGGCTGTGCTGAATCGCAAACAATGGCTGCTCAAGGGCGCCGACCGCTTACTGCCGCTGATGCGCAAGGTGCCCTTTGTGGTGCAGCGCCTGGCGTTGCAACAGGCGCTGAATCGCTGCCTGGCCGAACCTTTGCGCGATGGCGGTTTTGAACTGCTGCGTGGGCGCTGGATGTGCCTGCGCATTCCCGACCTGGGCTTGCGCTGGTATCTGACCCTGGGCCGGGACGGACTGCGCATTGCCGAAAAGGCCGAGGCGCAGGTGACCATCAGCGGCAACTGGCGCGAGTTCCTGTTATTGGCCAGCCGTCAGGAAGATCCGGACACCTTGTTCTTTCGTCGGCGGTTGGTGATCGAAGGGGATACGGAGTTGGGGCTGGGCCTGAAGAACCTGATCGACAGCCTCGACCCGGATGTGCTGCCGCCCTGGTTGTGGCGCAATCTGGAGCGGGCCGGTAAAGGCCTGGCGGCGTGAGATAGCGCTGGCGCAGAGGCTGCCCTGTGGGAGTGGGCAAATCCTAATGCCGTTCAGTTAAGCGCAGACCCCCTGTGGGAGCGGGCTTGCTCGCGAAGACGTCGGCCCAGCAAACATTGATGTTGACTGACCCACTGCTTTCGCGAGCAAGCCCGCTCCCACATTTGATTTTCACTGCTTTGAGCATTGCGTTCGCTTAACTGACCGGCTTTAGGGCAAGCCCACTCCCACATTGGGAACATGCCGGGTTCAAAAAAGCTGGGCTATTGCTCCATGGCCTGCAGGATCGCATGGGCCGCTTTCACCCGTTCGGCATTGGGGTAGTTCTTGTTCGCCAGGATCACTACGCCGATGCCTCTGCTCGGCACATAAGCGATATAGGCGCCAAAGCCGCCGGTCGAGCCGGTTTTATTTACCAGGGTGTTGGCGCGCAGCTGCTGGGCGGGTTTCAGCCAGGTGACCGGGTGCGGCTCCATGGCCATGGGCGTCGAATTACCGGCGAGCAGTTCGTCAACACTCAGCGGGTAAGGGTACATCTCCCATCCCAGGCCCTGGGTGGTGTTGCCCACGGTGTAATAGCCGGTATGGGTGGCGGCGATGGCCTGTTGCAGCGGTTGTTCCAACGGCGTCGGGTCCATGTTCAGCGCCATGTAGCGGGCCAGGTCCGCCGGGCTGGTCTTCACCCCGTAGGCTTCGCTGTCCAGCGCCCCCGGGCTGACACGCAACGGCTTGCCGGCCTTGTCGTAGCCCTGGGCATACAGACCCATTTGCGCCTTGGGCACTGTGAGATAGGTGTGCTGGAGGCCGAGCTTGGGCAACAGGGTCTTTTCCATGGCCACATCGAACGGTTGCTGAAGGCTCTGCGCCGCCAGGTAGCCGAACAGGCCCAGGCTGGGGTTGGAGTACTGGCGGTGGGTGCCAGGGGGAAAAGTGGCTTTCCAGTGCTGGAAGTAGCCGATCATTTGCTGTGCATTGTCCGCCCCGCTGGGGAACTGCAACGGCAGCCCGCCAGCGGTGTAGGTGCCCAGGTTGAGCACGCTGATGTGATCGAACAGGCTGCCGCGCAAGGCTGGCAGGTAGTGGCTGGCCGGCTCCGCGAGCTGCAGCTTGCCAGTGGCCTGGGCATAGCCGGCCAGGGTGGCGGTGAAGGTCTTGCTCACCGAGCCGATCTCGAACAGGGTGTTCTCGCTGACGGGTTGCTGGTTGTCTTTGGTGGCAATACCGTAGTTAAAGTATCGGGCCTTGCCATCTTGCACGATGGCGACCGCCAGGCCGGGAATTGCCTGCTGCTGCATCAGCGGCTTGACGGTGGCGTCTACCACCTGACGCAGGTCGGCAGCGGCCATGCAGTTGCCGGCACCGAGCAATAGGCTGAGAATCGTGACGTTGCGCACATGTTGGTACATGATGTGGTCGCTTCCTTGAGGAGGGTCGGGTTAATCACTGCCTGCGCAGGCGCCGCCAAGATAGGCAGTTTGCCGGCCCCGGACAACCGATGATATCTCGCCCCAGTCATTAGAAAAATTTGGCCTTAGACCATGCTGCGTTCCCATTTACCCCTTAATGCATTGCGTGCTTTCGAAGCCTCCGCCCGGCATTTGAGCTTTACCCGGGCGGCCATCGAGCTGTGCGTGACCCAGGCGGCGGTCAGCCATCAGGTCAAGAGCCTGGAGGTACAACTCAACGTCATCCTGTTCAAGCGCCTGCCCCGTGGCCTGATGCTCACCCGCGAGGGCGAGACGCTGCTGCCGGTGCTGCGCGAGTCCTTTGACCGTATCGCCCAGACCCTCGGCCAGTTCCAGGCCGGGCATTACCGTGAGGTGCTCACGGTGGGGGCGGTGGGCACGTTTGCGGTGGGCTGGCTGCTACCGCGCCTGGCGGATTTCCAGGCGCGCTGCCCGTTTATCGATCTGCGGTTGTCGACCCATAACAACCGCGTGGACGTGGCGGCCGAGGGCCTGGATTACGCGATCCGCTTCGGCGCTGGCGCCTGGCATGGCACCCATGCCTGTGAGTTGCTGGAGGCGCCGCTGACGGTGTTGTGCGTGCCGGCGATTGCCCGCCAGTTGCAAGGCCCGGACGATGTGTTGAAGCACACATTGCTGCGCTCTTACCGGGCGGATGAATGGAACCTCTGGTTCCAGGCCGCAGGCTTGCCCGCCGACACCCTGGTGCCGCGCAGTATCGTGTTCGATTCGTCCCTGGCGATGATGGAAGCGGCGTTGCAGGGCAGTGGCGTGGCGCTGGCGCCGGCGATGATGTTCTCGCGGCAATTGGCCCAGGACGTGATCCGCCAGCCCTTCGATGTAGGCATCAGCACCGGCAGCTACTGGCTGACGCGCCTGCAGTCACGCGCCGAAACCCCGGCGATGCTGGCATTCAAGCAATGGCTGTTGGAGCAGGTGAAGGGCCTGTAGGCGCCTGGCTTGCTGGTGTCGGTGGCTTCTCGGACGCCATCGCAGGCAAGCCAGCTCCCACATTTGAATTGCGATGCGACGCAAATGTGTGTCCGGCAAAAGTCCCCTATGGGAGCGGGCTTGCCCGCGATGGCGGTGGTTCAGGCGCTATTTTTGGTGGCTGGTATACCGCCATCGCAGGCAAGCCAGCTCCCACATTTGAATTGTGATGCGACGCAAATGTGTGTCCGGCAAAAGTCCCCTGTGGGAGCGGGCTTGCCCGCGATGGCGGTGGTTCAGGCGCTATTTTTGGTGGCTGGTATACCGCCATCGCAGGCAAGCCAGCTCCCACATTTGATTTGCGATGCGGCGCAAATGTGTGTCCGGCAAAAGTCCCCTGTGGGAGCGGGCTTGCCCGCGATGGCGTCCGAGAAACCACCGCCGCAATTACACGAGGTATTTACGGAACCAGCCCAAGGTACGCTCCCAGGCCAGGTTCGCCGCAGCATCGTCGTAGCGCGGGGTCGAGTCGTTGTGGAAGCCGTGGTTGGCACCTTTGTAGATATACGCTTCATAGGTCGTGCCAGCGGCCTTCAACGCCGCCTCATAGGCCGGCCAGCCTTCGTTGATCCGCGTGTCCAACTCGCCGAAATGCAACATGATCGGTGCCTTGATCTTCGGTACATCCTTGGCCTCGGGTTGGCGTCCATAGAACGACACCGCCGCGCCCAGTTCCGGGTAGGCCACGGCCGCCGCATTGGTCACGCCTCCGCCATAGCAGAAGCCGGTGATGCCCACCTTGCCGGTGCTGGCGTCATGGTTCATCAGCCACTCAATGGCGGCAAAGAAGTCATTCATCAGCTTGGTCGGATCGACGGTCTGTTGCAGTGCCACGCCTTTTTCATCATTGCCGGGATAGCCGCCCACCGAGGTCAGGCCATCGGGTGCCAGGGCGATAAACCCGGCCTTGCCCAGGCGCCGCGCGACATCTTCGATATAGGGGTTGAGCCCACGGTTTTCGTGGACCACCACCACCGCCGGGAGTTTGCCGCTGGCCTTTGCCGGACGCACCAGGTAACCACGCACCTGGCCGTTGCCCTTGGGCGAAGGGTAGGTGACGTAGTCGGCAACGATGTCCGGGTCGGTGAACTTCACCTGTTCGGCCAGGGCGTAGTTGGGGCTCAGGGAGGCCAGCAGCGCCGAGGCGGTCAGGCCGCCAAAGGTGAACAGGGCCGCGCGGTCGAGAAACTCGCGACGGTTGATCTTGCCGTGGGCATAGCCGTCGTAGAGTTCCAGCAGTTCGGGGGCAAAGTCTTTGGCGGTCAGGCGCGTCATCGTCAGGTTCCTTTTTTCGGCACGTGGCGTTGAATGTAGACCATTCTCAGGCGGGCCGGCCATGGGCCGACGCCGCCAGCTGCCCGGTATCGACGCGTACGAAGATCGAGTCGCCAATCGCCGTCAGCACATCGCCTGCGTACACCTCACAGATCACGCGGCTTTTGCGCCCGACCTCGCCCTCGACCCTGGCGCGCAGGGTCAGTGGCACGCCCATGGGGGTGGGCTTGATAAATTTGATGCCCAGGTTGCCGGTCACGCAGTCGATACGCGGCGCCTCCCCAGGTTCGCGCTGCTCGGCACGGTAGTGATAGGCCATGGCGGTCCAGTTGGAGTGGCAATCCACCAGCATCGCGATCAGGCCACCGTAGACCAGGTCGGGCCAGCCGCAATACTGGGCGGCGGGCAGGTGCTCGGCGACGATATGCACGCCGTCTTCATCCCAGCGGCTTTTGATCTGCAGCCCGTGGGCATTGCGTGGGCCGCAGCCGTAACAGACGCCGTCCGGCGCGGTGGTGTCTTGCAGGGAAGGGCTGTGCATCGTGGATCCTTATTGTTTTTGGCCAATCCATGAGCCTAATGGCGCAGCCCCCTACCGCGCAAACTTCTTCGCCCCGGCCACACAGGCAATCACCGCGCCAGTCACCGCCAGCATGCCCAGGCTCACCTGTTCATGCAGCAGGCCGGCCGCCAGCGCCAGGCCGAAAAAAGGTTGCAGCAACTGCAACTGACCGACCGCCGCGATACCGCCCTGGGCCAAGCCGCGATACCAGAACACAAAGCCGATCAACATGCTGAACAGCGCCACATAACCCAGGCTCAGCCACGCCGGCAGGCTGATCCCGCTGAAGGTGGGGGGGGCCAGGAGCAAGGTCAGGGGCGCCACCACCGGCAGCGACACCACCAGCGCCCAGCAGATCACCTGCCAGCCGCCGAGGGTGCGTGACAGCGTGGCCCCTTCGGCATAACCCAGCCCGCACACCAGCACCGCCAACAGCATCAGCAGGTCGCCGGCGGGGGCGGCGCTCAGGCCCTGGGTCAGGGCATAGCCCATCACCAGCAGGCTGCCGAGGATCGAAAACAGCCAGAACACCGGGCGCGGTCGCTCGCCGCCGCGCAGTACGCCAAACACTGCGGTGGCCAGGGGTAGCAGGCCGATGAATACGATGGAATGGGCCGACGTCACGTACTGCAAGGCCAGTGCGGTCAGCAGCGGAAAACCGATCACCACACCGAGGGCAACAATCAGCAACGGCCGCCACTGGTGGCGTGCGGGGCGTTGTTCCCGGAACAGCCACAACAGGCACAGGCCCAGCACGGCGGCGATGCTCGCCCGGGCCACGGTGAGAAATACCGGCTCGAACTCCAGCACCGCCACGCGGGTGGCGGGCAGCGAACCGCTGAAAATCAGCACGCCAATCAAGCCATTGATCCAACCGCTGCGACTGTGCGCGGGGGTGATAATCCGAGAGGTCTGTTCCATGCAGGGTGTGCTCGTAGGGGGCGGGGTTGCGTTTGGCGCATCCTAGGGCTGAAGATTGTGACAATCAAAAAATTGTCATGGATACATCACCTATGCCCCGTGCCCGTTACAAGTCGTTGGTGGATGCCTTTGCCCGGGATATTCGCGCTGGAACCCTGGTGCCCGGCACCCGCCTGCCCACCCACCGCCAACTGGCGGCCAGCCATGGCCTGGCCCTGGTCACGGCCAGCCGGGTGTATAGCGAGCTGGAGGCCATGGGCCTGGTCAGCGGCGAGACCGGGCGCGGCACCTTTGTGCGGGAAATTGCCCTGGCGCCCGGGCAGGGCATTGGTCAGATGGCGGTGGCGGCGGGCATGCTCGATTTGAACTTCAACTACCCGTCCTTGCCGGGCCAGGCCGAACTGCTGCGCACCGCCTTGCGCCAGTTGGCGTTGTCCGGCGACCTCGAAGCACTGCTGCGTTACCAGCCCCATGCCGGGCGCCCCCATGAGCGGGCGGCCATGGCGCGGCATCTGCTGCACCGTGGTCTGAGCGTGGCGGCCGAGCAGGTGCTGGTGGTCGGCGGGGCCCAGCATGGCTTGGCGGTGAGCATGATGGCATTGCTCAAGCCGGGCGATGTGGTGGCGGTGGATGCGTTGACCTATTCCGGTTTCAAGGTGCTGGCCGAGGCCCTGCACCTGGAGATCGTCGCCATCGCGGTTACGCCGCACGGGCCGGATCTGGCCGCGCTGCGCCAGGTCTGTCGCCGGCGCCCGGTGCGCGCGGTGTACTGCATGCCGACCCTGCACAACCCCCTGGGCTGGGTACTGGGGCTCGAGCAGCGTGAGGAACTGGTACGCATCGCCCGCGAACATGGGCTGATCCTCATCGAAGACGCCGCCTATGCCTTCCTCGCCGAACACGCGCCGCCACCGCTGGCGCAGCTGGCGCCGGAACGCACCGTGTATGTGGGCGGGCTGTCGAAGAGCGTCGCCACCGGCCTGCGTGTGGGCTTCGTCGCAGCGCCCCTGGAATGGGTGCCGGCGTTGGAGCGCACGCTCATGGCCACGGTGTGGAATGCCCCCGGGGTGATGACGGCCATCGCGGTAGGCTGGATCGAGGACGGCACGGTCGTACAGCTGGAGGCGCAAAAACGCCAGGACGCCCGGGCCCGCCAGGCGCTGGCGACCGAGGTGCTGGCCGGGCTGGCGTACATCAGCCATCCCGCCTCGTACTTTCTCTGGTTGCCTCTGGGGGAGGAGGTGCGCGCGGACCAGGTCACCATGGCCCTGGCGCGGGAGGGGATTTCAGTGTCCACCGCCGAGCCGTTTTCGGTGTCGGGGCAGGTGCCCCATGCGATCCGGCTGGCGCTGGGCTCGGTGGATAAGGGGGCGTTGCGCGCGGCATTGCTCAAGGTGCGGCGGGTGGTCGAATGACCATCCGCCGAGTGAGGGCTCAGCCGTCGATCCAGGAATGCTCAGCACCCACCTTGATGTTGAATTTGTGAAACAGCGGGAGGTAGTGTTCCTTCATTTCCTTGATCCTCACACCCAGCAGGTTGGATGGAACAATGCCCTTGCTCACGTAAAACTCGCGTAGACCGTCTTCGATATTGACGCTCGGTCCGGATGAAACAACTTTGTTGCCGACGACTTTTGATTCTTTGGCAATGCCGTCAAACCCTAGGTCGTACATGTCGGGCCGTTTCGCTTTAAGTATGTCATTGAACAGGTTGGGCCCTACCGTCTCAAAGATCTTGCGCTCATAGGCATTGAACTCGGGGGTGAATTGGACCTGTCCATTGGGGCCCCTGGAAACCGTGGGCCGATTGGCGGCGAAGTACGACTTGTTGGCGGAAAAGCGTCGGTTCATTTCTGTGATCATGTCCGTCAGCACGGGATTGCCCGGCTGCGTAGCAAAGTTACTGGTGTTATAGAACGGGTTGTAGCCGGTCAGGCTATGGGCAACAGGCTTGTTAAGAAGAACGTCATTGGCGCCGGCTTTTAAAACTACATTGCCGATATCGGCTTGAATCACATCATCGGTATCAAGATAGATGCCGCCGTATTTATTCATGATCGGATAGCGTGCGACGTCCGATGCGGCGGCCAGGTTTTTCCCCTGGCCTTGGCGAAAGTAGTCGTACATTTCGCCATTTTTCAACTGTTTGAAAACCTCGTCCTCATTGAGATTCACCACCGTCAGGTCGGGAGCCTTGCTCTGCAGCTTGCTTTTTATCTGTTGGAAAATGGCTGGGTTGTCGGCATCTACGTGGAGAACAGATTGGTAGCCTGGGGCTTTCTTGGCATTGTTGGCCATGTTTTCCACCAGGTTGGTGGGGATGTCCTGGCCTGCCCAGAAATAGTGCAGTTGTTTGGGTAATGGCCTCGCATCTCTCGGGATATGTATGGAGATCGGCGGGCTGACATCCACGAACTGGAATCTATGGGCGTCGATTTTCTTGGCTTTGCCGAGTTGTTGTAGGGTTCCCCGCTGCCACTTGCCTTTGCCGGTTCTCCAGAAATACTGGTCAGTAACCCCTTCAACACCGGTAGAGGTATTCGTTGCCTTCCAGGCACCGAGTGAACTATTGAACGTGACGCTATGTTCCACGCCCATGTAATTGAGCGTGTAGGGGGAGGGTGGGCGCCCGGTTGTTTTGACATCGTCTATCGGCACGACATAAGTATGTTCGTCGAGCCGCCACGGCGTGGGCGGGCTCCCGGCACCGCCCAGCAGACGGTTACCCCTGGACACGGGTTCCCAGCCAGCAACGCCCAGATCCTTGACGGGGATATCGGGGCTTGCGCCTCCCGCGCGCACGATCACGCGCTGGCCATCTTTCACGCGTGACTCATACAGCGCTCCGTCAACCTTTACATACTCTTTATTACTGCCCCCGACATACACGTTGCCCTGTCGGCCCTTGATCTTTAGTTCTGACAGGGCGATATGTTTGACTTCATACCCGGATAAATCGGCATTCAGGGATTTCACCTCTCCACTGGCCGCTACCCGGTGCGGCTTGAACTCCTTTATCGGGGGGCCAAAGGCTCGCTTCTTGAGCGGGTCGTATTGATGCCAATTGCCTTGAAACATGACGACGTTACCTTCGGTCGTCTCCTGGCCAACCTTGAACGTGCCGGTTGCTGCCAGGCCGTGCTGCTGGCTGGCGATCTTGGTTGTATCGCCGCCGAGAGCAATCGGGTTGTCGGGGGTAGCCACAAAGTTGTCCAGGGCTTTGCCGTACGCCCGCTGGGTGTGCGGGTCAAAGGCATACCATTTTTGGCTCGCCTCATCGAACTTGGCCAAGGCTTTGTTTTCAAGTGCGCTATTGGCTGTCTTGTAGGTGCCTTCGGCGATATCAGGTTTTTTCGCCAACTCCAGCAGGTTCACGCTGCGGTAGGAGCCACGCAAGTATTTGACCCCCTTGTAGGCGGTACGCCCCAGCTTCGCTACCGAGCGCGCCAGGTCATCAAGCCCCCCCACGGGATTCAGCGCGCCAACCGCCGCGCGCCCGATGATCTTGCCGGCACGCCCCAGTTTTGAAAGGGCCGATGCTCCGGCTGCGAGGGCTTTGGCACCTTTGGCTGCGGTGCCCAGGCCAATTGCAAAACCGAAGATATCAAACGCCAGGTCGGTAATGCCCTCGCCAACGTTGCCGTCTATAAAGTTCTTTATGGCTGAGCGAAATGGAATGAGGTTCAGGGCGATTTCTTCAAGCGCCTTATAGAACGGTAGTTCAGTGTCAAAGGTGGTGGCGCCCTTGGCGTAGCGTTCTACAGCAGGCAGGTCCATGGCCTCGATCACTGCGTCAGCAATGTAGCGGGTCCGGGCACTGTTGAAGCTGTTGGGCGCGCCTTGTGCTCCCTTGTTTTCATCGGTTATGCCAGGCGGGTGCGGGCCCGCCGGTTTTACTGCATCGAATCTCTTGCCGCCTGATGCGTGTAAAAAGCCGCTGGTGGGGGCGTACTCCTGGTAACTCTGGTTCGGTCGCCTGGTCACCGTGCCTTTCAATCGGTCAATGGCATAGGTCATGACCTTACCGTTGCGCTCGGTCTTGACCAGCAGCACACCCGGTTCAACGAGAATGGGGTGATCGGCCCGGGTGTAGCGAACCTCCTTGCTGATGGATATTTTGCCGAACTCGAGGTTCTCTCGGTCTTGCGGCGGCAGTTTTGAAATAAGCAGCTTGATCTGGGTGGCCGTGGCTTTCTTGACCGTATTGGCGTAGCCCGCAAATGTCTCGTTGAAGGCCTCCACCGGGCGCGCCAGGTTTTTAAGCTTTGGCATGACAGCACTGATGTTGATCGCCTCAGATGAGGAAACCCATGCCGCAGGTTTGCCATCAGGCTCGAGGGTGATCGCCCCAAACGTCAGGTCTTTTACAAAAGCACGGCCATGCTCCCCCCAATTGTCGGCCGAGTCGGGAGCCCCGCTGAGCGCGCGACCATCGATATACAGGTCGAGGATCGAGTAGGGGCCCGGGAAATAACGGCTGGAGGGTTGCGAGGTAATGCACTTCTTGTCGAACAGTGCCGGGTCCATGTCCGGCAGGGCTTTCTTCAGTTGCTCGAGGGCAATTGCCTTGGTGGTAGGCATTTGCGCAAGTTGGGTTTCGGAGGCCTCTTTCAGCTCGCGAATCTGCGCACTGAACTCCTCGCGCACGGTATTTATGGCTGCGGGTGTTGCCGGGTAACCCATGCCGTTGGCTGCTCCCCAGTCTTTGATCGCCTCGCTCTGCGCCGTGTACTCAATACGACGTTCTTCGTCAGTGATGGGGGCGGTTGCGGCGTCGAGCATGATTTGCGCGTAGCTCATCGTCGCCGTGCTGCCTGGCGCTTTTGCTTCGAGGCGCGCGGTTGCCGTGACCAGGCTGACCCAGCTATGGGTGCCCGGCGTCACCTGATTCGGAATGCCCTTGACCAGGAACTCCGGTGCCCGGCTGGCCAGCAAAAGATGGGCTTTGACTGCCGCGCTCTCAGGGGACGAAGCGCTGCCTTGGGCGAGCAAGTGCGCGGCGAGTTCCTTGATGATCGCCGAGGCTGGCTTGCCCGTATTGTTCTCCGAGACCAGCCGATAGCCCTCGATCTGTCCGGGTGACGGGTTATGCAGGTGTTTGCCGCTCTCGATGTTCAAGGCCGCCAACAGCCAGTCCGTGGCACTGCCTTTGACGCCGCGCGCCTCGAAAGTGGCCTGGATGGCGCTACCCAGTGCCTTGCCCCGGGGCGAATGGAGCATGGTATCGATCAACTGTCGTGGGTGTTTTTGTTCCTCGGCCGAGATTTGCCTACCGTTCAGCAAATAATCCAGCACATGGTTAAACGGACTCAGCGTGGTATCGCCGAACTTGCCGGCGCGTAGGTCCGAGTGCAGTTGTTGCTGGCTGGCCCGGTCAAGGGGTTCGGGCCAGGCCAGCGCTCCACCCAGGTTGCCATTGGCCGGTGCCTTGGGGGCTGGCGTAGCGAGGACGGTTGCAAGGTTTGCCAACTGCTCATGAGTGGTGGGCACGTCCCAGCCATGGTCTTCGATGAATTGCAGGAGGCTGACCTTGTTCGATTGCTCGGTGTGGTTGGCCTGGTAGGTGCTGTTGGGGGACAGCTCGATCATGCTTTTGTGCAGTTGGTTCCTGATCTGCCCGACATAGTCGATGTCGTGCTCGACCGACCTTGCCAGGTGACGAAGCTCGGCGATGGCCTGGTGCCGGTGGTCAATGTCGCCCAGATGCGCTTCCTGGTTTTGCAGTTCATCTTCGCTGCGCGACTTGATCAAGGGGGCCGAGGCGGCTGGATCGAGCGGTGTGAAGCCTTGGTTCTGGTCGATTTGCGCAGCACGCTGGCGCATTGAGGGGGCGGTTAGGTCCAGCCGCTCATTGTAAAAGCGCCCGACCAACCAGTAGGGGACGGGCTCGATAAGGTCGCTTGCCGGCGGCGAGAAGGCCGTATCGCTGTCGCCCGCAGCGATGACTTGGCCGGCCTTGAGCACGGGTCCGCTGATGGCGGCCCAGCGGGCGTCGTCTTGCCCGACGGTGTGTCGCTTCTGCTCGGGATCAAGGTGCTGCTGGAGCTTGAAGGAGATTTTGCCGGATTGCGGATGCAGTTCGATCGAGCGGGGATTGATGCCTTTGTCTTGCATCCATTGACGGATGTCGGGCGATTTGAAGGCGTTTGACAGTTGCGTCCACCACTGGCCGAACGTGGACTCGGGAGCAAGGGTGTTGATCGTGACGTTTCTCTGGCCATTGGCGGCCAGCAACAGCGCCGAGTGATACTCCATCGCCAGCTCGCGATCACCTGCGACACGCGGGTTTTCGTTGGGGCCTTCGGGGTTGGGGGCTTCACGTTTTTGCCGGGAGGGCGGCGGTCCGGGGAGGATGTTGGAGGCAAGAGGTGGCTGACGTTGCGGGTTCACGTGCTTGGGAATACTGAGCATAAGGGCGACTGCCTGAAGGTTTGGGAATGGGTCCGGGGTTAAACAGCGACCGTGGCATTAGCCTTGTGTAGCGGTTTAACGCCGGATGATTCCCTTGCGTCTGCAGTTGTTGATTTACCTCTTATTTCCATCAGCTACGGATCAGAAATCCCAGCGGGTAGTCAGCATCACGGTTCTTGCCTTCGGAGGGTTCCAGCAGTTGGTTGTTGCGGTCGCCTTCGCCTGTTGGCGCACCCGGTCAATCGCTTTGAGCACCTGTGCCGCCTGCAGAATCTGCTCGGGCGAGGGGCACCTTGGTCTCAGCGCAGCCCCTTTCAACGTCTTTATATAGAAGGACTCGAAGAAAGATGGCTTCACGTCGTTAATGCGCGGATTTCATGTGGTTAATTTTTGATATCAGTCATTTTTTGTTGGTTTTATTGACTGATCGGCGCTGGTAGAGCGCGATATGGCCGTGGAAAAGCGGTCTGGGTCATGCTTTGTAGGTGTTGAAAAGTAACCATATATAAAGTTTATGTGTATTTAGGTAGCGCTTTTGTGCGTATTGACCGAATTCACAGTAACGTCTTTTTGACAGAATCCGCTCTGTGCGCACCGATCCGGTCAGCCTTTTCCACGTTGTGTTTAAAGCCCGGATCCCCATAAACATTAGGCGCTGGCATGGCTGTGACTGCTTGTTTTGGCGTAGAGCCCTTGGGCACTGCGAGAAACGCCATAGCCAATCGGTCATTCCAACCCCGGTTCGGTCAGTGGCATATGCCCTGCACCCTTTCAAGGCATTCCATGCGTTCACTTCACCCATAGGCTTGATCATGACGAAACCCTTCCCGAATCAGAGCGGTATCTACGACGTCATCGTTGTGGGCGGTGGCGTGGTGGGATGCGCGATGGTCCGGCGCTTTACCCTGGAGGGGGCGCGGGTGCTGTTGCTGGAAAAGAGCCCGGATATCCTGTCTGGGGCGAGCAAAGGCAATAGCGCGATCTTGCACACCGGCTTCGATGCGCCCACCGGCAGCCTGGAGCTGCAGTGCATGAAGGACGGCTACCAGGAATACCTGGAGATCCACCAGCAGATGTCGCTGCCGCTGCTCAAGAGCGGCGCGATGGTGGTGGCCTGGAACGAGGACGACCTGGGCAAGCTGCAAGGTATCGTCGAGCAGGCACACGCCAATGGCATTGCCGATGTCAGCCTGATCGGCCGCGAGCGGCTGCGCACCTTGGAACCGAACCTGGCGCTCAATGCCCTGGGCGCGGTCGAGGTGCCTGGCGAATTCCTTATCGACCCGTGGTCGGCGCCCTTGGGTTACCTGCTTCAGGCGATGATGCATGGCGCGCAGGTGCGTCTCAACACCGAGGTCAACGGCGGCTATTTTGATGGCGATCTCTGGGCCCTGGAGACCACCAACGGGTTTATCCGCGGCCGTACGATCATCAACTGCGCCGGGTTGTTCGGCGATGTGCTGGAGCAACAGTTGCTGGGCGCATCGAGCTTCTCCATTCACCCGCGCAAAGGCCAGTTCGTGGTGTTCGACAAGGCGGCCGCGCGCTATCTGGGCAATATCATCCTGCCGGTGCCCAATGAGCGCACCAAGGGCATCGTCCTGACGCGCACGGTCTACGGCAACCTGTTGGTGGGGCCTACCGCCGAAGAACAGGAAGACCGCCTGCACGCAGGGCTCGACAGCGAGGTATTGCGCCAACTGGTGGACGCCGCCGTCGAGCGCATTCCCGCGCTCGACGGCATGCCGGTCACTGCCACCTATGCTGCGTTGCGCCCGGCCACGGAAAAGAAAGAGTATCGGGTGCAGCGGGTCGAAGGTAAGAACTGGATCAGCGTCGGCGGCATCCGTTCCACCGGCCTGACGGCGGCGCTGGGCATCGCCCGGCACGTGTTCAGCCTGTATCAGCGCGAGCACACGCCAGTCCCCGCGTCCATCCTGCAATGGCCGACGCTGCCTAACCTCGCCGAACATTTGCCACGCGACTACCACCGGCCGGGCTACGGCGAAATCGTCTGCCACTGTGAAATGGTGACCCTGCGGGAAATCCAGAATGCCTTGGCCAGCGCGCTGCCGCCCGGTGACCTGGGCGGGTTGAAGCGGCGCACGCGGGCCTGCATGGGGCGCTGCCAGGGTTTTTATTGTGGGGCGCGGGTGGCCGAGCTGAGCGCTGGCCATCTGGCCATTCCCCTTGCAACAGGTGTTTGTCATGCAGCCCATTGAAGTCGAAAACATTGATGTCGCGATTATCGGTGGCGGGCCGTCGGGACTGTCGGCGGCGATCACCCTGCGCAAGCTGGGCGTGGGCACGGTGGTGGTGCTCGAGCGTGAGCCCGAGGCTGGCGGTATTCCGCGCCATTGCGGGCATCCACCCTTTGGTCTGCGTGAATATGGCCGGGTCTACACGGGGCCGGCGTATGCGCGCAAAAATGTCACGCAGGCGGTGAAGGCGGGCGTGGATATCCGCGTCAAGCACTCGGTGACGCAGATGGGCCAGGGCGGACGCCTGGAGGTGGTCAGCCCGCAGGGCGCCAAGGTGATCCAGGCGCGTCGGGTGCTGATCGCCACCGGGGCCCGGGAAACGCCGCGCTCGGCGCGCCTGGTGGGTGGCGACCGCCCGCTGGGGGTGATCAATACCGGTGCGTTCCAATCCTATCTGTACCTGGAGCACCTCAAGCCCTTTGAACGCCCATTGATCGTCGGTACCGAGCTGGTCAGCCTGTCGGCAGTCATGAGTTGCCGGCGTGCCGGGATCCAGCCGGTGGCCATGATCGAGGTCAACCCACGGGCCACGGCGCGCTGGCCGTTGTCGCTGTTCCCGCGGCTGTGCGGGGTGCCGATGCATTTTGGCGCGCAACTCCTGCAAATCCACGGCACCGGGCGGGTCGAGGGCGCGACGGTGCGCCTGGCCAACGGGCAGACCCAGACGTTTGACTGTGACGGCGTGCTGCTCACCGGCCAGTTCACCCCTGAATCGAGCCTGGTGCGTTTGAGCGAGTTGCGCCTGGACCCCAACAGCGGCGGCCCGCATATTGATCAGTACGGGCGCTGTTCCGACCCGGCGTACTTTGCCGCCGGCAATCTGCTGCGCCCCGTCGAGACGGCAGGTTGGTCGTTTCGCGAAGGCCATAAGATCGCTACGATGATTGCCCGTGACCTGCAGGGGCAATTACCGTCTGCTGCGTCGAGTATCGAAATTGCCTGCAGGGGCGACTTGAAACTCTGCGTACCGCAGCGCCTGAGCCCGTCTGCCGTGGCGGGGCTGCAGCACCTGCAACTGCGGGTTCGTCGTGGGGTGAAAGGGCGCCTGGTGGTTCGCGCCGACGGTAAGGAGATCTGGTCGCGCGCCGACAGTTCGCTGCCCGAGCGGCGGATCTTGATACCCATCGCCAGCCTGAACCTGCCCCAGGGCGTACAGCAACTCGAAGTCGACTTTGTCGGCCCATAACAAGACCTGCCGAGGAGTCTTTAACATGCGCATTGCCGCGCTCGATCAAGGTACCACCAGCACCCGTGTGCTGGTGGTGAGTGACAATGGGTCTGCTGATATCCAGCTCTCGTTGCGCCATCAGCAACACCATCCCCATCCTGGTTGGGTGGAGCATGATCCACTGGAATTGCTCAATAACCTGCAACGTTGCCTGGAGGCCACCGGCCAGGTGGACGCCATCGGCCTTGCCAACCAGGGCGAGAGTTGCCTGGCGTGGGATGCCCAGACCGGCGAGCCGTTATCCCCGGTGATCGTCTGGCAGGACAATCGCACCTCGGCCGAGATCGCCCAGTTGCGCGGCGACGGTGGCGAGGCCCTGACCCTGGAGCGCGCCGGTTTGCCGCTCGACCCGTATTTTTCGGCGAGCAAGCTGGCCTGGATCGTGCGCAACCTGCCGGCCGCGCAGAGCGCATTGCGCGCCGGACGGCTGCGCCTGGGCACCACCGATGCGTACTTTCTCGACCGCCTGACCGGGGTCTTTGCCACCGATGTCACCACCGCTTCGCGCACCTCGCTGATGAACCTGGCGACCGGGCAGTGGGACAGCCAGCTCTGCGAGCTGTTTGGCGTGCCGATGGAAACCCTGCCGCAGATCCGCGACACCGTCGGGCACTTTGGCGAGATTGGCGCCACCCCGGTCACCGCTTCGATTGTCGACCAGCAGGCCTCGCTCTATGGCCATGGTTGCCGCAATGAAGGCGACGCCAAGATCACCTACGGTACCGGTGCGTTTGCCCTGACCTTGACCGGCGAGCAGATCATCCGCGCGCCGGAAAAGGGCCTGCTGGCAACCATTGCCTGGCAGATCGACGGCAAGCCCACCTATGCCATGGACGGTGGTGTCTACGATGCCAGCGCGGCGGTGGAGTGGGCCGGGCGGCTCGGCTTGTTCACGGATTTTTCGGAGCTGGCGGCGTTTGACGAGCCTCCGGCCATTGGCCGCCAACTGGCGTTTGTGCCGGCGCTGTCCGGGCTGGCTTGCCCCCATTGGGACCGCAGCGCGGCCGCCCTGTGGGTCGGTATGAACGGCAGCACCACACGCCAGGATATGTGCCAGGCGGTGCTGGAGGGCGTGGCGTTGCGCAGTGTTGAAGTGATCACGGCCATGGACGGGTTTCTCAGCGTCACCGATCACCTGTCGATTGATGGCGGCCTGGCGCGCAGCCCGTATTTTGCGCAGTTCCTCGCCGATGCCTTGCAGCGTTGCATCGTCACCCAGCGTTTCGATGAGTTGACCGCGTTCGGCTGTGCCGCGCTGGCGGCCAAAGGGCTTGGCGTGGCGCTCAAGCCACCGCGCAATACCAGCACCAGCTTCCACCCGAAAGTCAGTGCCGCCCAGGCCCAGCAGTGGCGTGCCACGTTCAGTGACGCGGTGACGCGGTGCCGCGACTGGCGTTAACCAGTCACCACTCCGGGCGGGTCAGGGCAGGGGCTTGCAGCACTTCAACCTGGGCCTCTGCCAGGGCCTTGGCCAGTTCGCCCAGGGGCGCGCGGTCGATGATCAGGCGGTCGATGCGCTCCAGGGGGAACACCTGGAACAGCGCACGCTTGCCCATCTTCGAAGAGTCGGCAATCACCGTGAGGTAGCGTGTGCGGGCGATCATCGCGCGGGTGATTTCCGCCTCTTCGATGGAGAAATCGAAGGCGCCGTCGGTGTTCAGGGCGCCAATGGTGACCACGGCATGTTCGGCGTTGAAACGGGCGATCTGCTCCATGGCCAGGGCGCCGATATTCTGTTCCGATTCGGGGCGGTATTCGCCGCCGATCATGAACACGCGATTACCGCTGGCGCCAATGGCGGCGGCGATCAACAAGGAGTTGGTGATCACTGTGATGCGGTTGAGTTTTGCCAGTTCACGGGCGAAGAACAGGGTAGTGGTGCCAGTATCAATCAGTAGACTGTCGCCCGGCGCGTAGAGCCCGGCGGCGAAGCGCGCCACCGCACGTTTCTCGTGGGAGAACTCATTCATTCGGGTCTGGAAGGCGTTCTCGTGCTCACCACTTGGGGGCAGCGAGGCACCGCCATGGAACTTGGTGACCTGGCCGTCTTCGGCCAGGGCCGTGAGGTCGCGGCGTATGGTTTCTTGCGAAGTGCCGAGGGTGCGCGCCAACTCGTCGACCGAAATGCGTTCACGTTGGCGTAGTAACTCAAGGATATGTTGGCGTCTTTCATTGGGGCGCATGGGTAATCATCCTCTTGATGCTACGTGAATGCGCCACAGGGGCGCGGCGCTGTTACCGAGGCACTCAAATGATGCCGCAGTCGCTAGCGCTGGGGCGTTTGAGCGCCAGCGGCAGGGAGGTGAACGTGGTATTGGCGTTTGTCGTTCACGGCCGTAAAGTCCGCTGCCTTGAAAGGTGTGACCAGAGATTACGCAATACAATTGACCGATTCCAGTGTGTTTAACCCGCAAAACCACATAAAACACACGATTGGCATGGGAAGTGGTTAGTAATAGGGTGTGAAAACACCGCAAATGGAGCTGTAAACGCGTTTGGCCAATGGAGCGACCGAACTGGGGCGTACTCCTACAAAAATAATTGATTCAGTACAGATGGAGCGAAAGCAATGGCGGAATTTGGCAACTACGTTATTTACCTGATCATGATCGGCGCGGTGGTTGGCGCGTTTGCATCCGTGATCAAGCCGGACAGCGGCCTGGGCAAGGAGTTTGTCAACGGCATCCACTCCATCGGCCCGGTGTTCCTGGCGCAGGCGGGCATCATGGTGGCGATCCCGTACTTGTCCAAATTCATCGAGGTCGCCCTGGGGCCGTACTTTGGTGCGATGGGGTCTGACGTGTCGATTGCGGCGCTGTCGATCATTGCCGTGGACATGGGCGGCTACCAGTTGGCCGATGCCCTGGCGGCGAACCGCGACATGTGGATCACCGCCATGATCGTCGGCTACACCTCCGGCGCGACTATTGTCTACCTGATCCCGGTCGGCCTGATGATGCTCGAGCGCAAGGACCACAAGTACCTGGCGCTGGGGGCCATGGCGGGCTTGATCAGCATCCCGTTCGCGGTGCTTGCGTCGCTGATGATGATCACCGCCTTCAACCTGCCGGTGCGGGACATTGTGTCCACCACGTCGCCGGCGTTGCATTACCTGAGCCTGGGTTTTGTCGACTGCGTGCGCTTGCTCGCGCCATTGTTTGTGTTCTGCTTCCTGCTGGCTGCCGGCCTGCGCTACCGGGCGGCGTGGATGGTGGCCGGGTTCCTGGTGTTCGGTAAGTTGATGGACGCCTTTATCAAGATCGTCCTGGCGTTGGCCATCGTTGAGCACTTCACCGGGTTCTTCATGAAGAATTTCGGTGTGTGGGGCTTTGACCCGATGTTCGCCGACGAGAAGGAGTTGTTCCGTGCCATCGAGATTGCTGGCTATATCGGCATCATGCTCGCCGGTACGTTCCCGATCTGCTACCTGTTCAACCGCTACTGCAAGAAACCCATGGAAGTGCTGGGCAAGCACATCGGGCTGTCGGCCGATGGTGCGGCGGCGTTTGTCATGGTGTTTGCCAACATCATCGCGGTTTACCACCTGTTCAAGAAAATGAATGCCCGGGATAAGGTCCTGTGTGTGGCGCTGGGTGTCTGTGCCCAGGCCACCATTGGCGATCACCTGGCCTTTACCGCAAACTTCCAGCCGACGCTGATCATGCCGATCCTGCTCGCCAAGCTGTTTGGCGGCCTGCTCGCCGTGGCGATCGCGATCAAGATCTCGGTGCCCGCCGCCCAGCGTTATGAAGCGCAGGAACGCGAGCGCGAAGAGGCCGATGCTCCCGGTGTGCCCGCTGCCCAGGCGGTCTGACGGCCACTGTTCAACCATCGCAAGGGTGCGAGCCCTTGCATTGCCCTGAGGTAACAATGAGAAAGATCTTTCTGGCCTGCCCCTACAGCCATGCCGATGCGTCCGTCACCCACGAGCGCTTTATCCAGTGCAACAAGGTGGCGGCCACGATTATCGAGGCGGGTCATGGGGTGTTCAGTCAGGTGTCGATGTCGCACCCGATCAACCTGGCGTTCGAAGGCAAGGACAGCGCAACCATCGGCAAGCTGTGGGCGCCGGTGGATGCGTTGTTCATGGACATGATGGAAGAATTGATCATCCTCGATCTGCCAGGCTGGGACTTGAGTTCGGGGATCAAGCGCGAGATTGAATTCTTCAAGAATCGCGGGCAGAAGGTCAGCCTGTGGTCGCAGGTTTCTGGCGAGTTCAGCTAACAACGCAGATCCCCTTGTGGGAGCGGGCTTGCCCGCGATAGCAGTGTGTCAGGTTAAAACTACTTGACTGACACACCGCCATCGCGGGCAAGCCCGCTCCCACAAAAGCCCTCCCACTTCGGGTTGTGTGCATGGCGCACGCCACATGCCACGTTGTATGGTCTTGCAAAACCCTGCAACGGAGCACCCCCCATGTACAAGGACTATCCCGCCGCCTACCAAGTCAGCAAAGGTGCTGCCTTGCAGGTCGACCAGGCATTTTATGATCGCGTGCGCGAGGCCGAGCGCACCCTGGTCGAGCAGTTTGAAGTGCCGATCCGCACCGGCCGCGCCTGGAAAGTGCAGGCAGGCCATGTGTTCCGCGTGACCACCCCGGTCGGCCCGCAGGTTGGCGACTTCAATGTGTGGAATGCCAATGATCCGCGCGAGCGCATGTGGGCGGCCCGCACCCGCCAGTTGCAAGGCGCCCACGTCAGCACCTATGACCGCTTGTGGTCGAACCTGCCGTTCCTGCGGCCGATGGTCACCATCACCGATGACAGCCTGGCCGGCTACGGCATCGACGAGCACGGCGGGCGCCTGCACGACCTGTTGGGCACGCGCTGCGACCCATACGTGAACAAGATGCTCACCGGCGAGGACTTCCACCACCATTGCCACTCCAACCTGACCCGCGCCATCTTGCCCCACGGCCTGACCGAGTTCGATGTGCACGATGTGTTGAACATCTTCCAGTGCACCGGCCTGAACCACGACGACATGTACTTCATGAAGGCATGCCCGGCCAAACAGGGCGATTATCTGGAATTTTTTGCCGAGATCGACTTGCTGTGCGCACTGTCCACTTGTCCGGGCGGCGACCTGTCGCTGCCGATGTGGGGCCCGGATGCCCAGGATCCGCTGACCGTGTGCCGCCCGCTAGGCGTGGAGATCTATCGGCTCGACGCGGCCCTGCTGCACGGCTGGGAATCGCCTGCGCGCGCGGCGTACAACGGCAACCATGGTTTGCTGATTCCCAAGGCAGCGTGGGAAAAATAATGGAGCCGGGAAGGGCGGCGGTAGTGCTTTATGTGGCGGAAATTGCGTGCCCAGCCGCCCCCCCCCTGTGGGAGCGGGCTTGCCCGCGATGGCGGTGGTTCAGGCGCTACTTCTGGTATCTGACACACCGCCATCGCAAGCAAGCCAGCTCCCACAGTTGATGTGTGGTGTGTGTAAGGTTCTGTGCCAGGCAGAGATCCCCTATGGGAGCAGTCGAGGCTGTACAAGCATCAGGTCTAGACACTAAAATGAGAAGTATTATCATTCGCTGCTCATTGGACCTGACATGTACGACGACAGTCTCGTCTCGCCCGTCGAACAACTCTATACCCGTCATCACCCCTGGTTGCGCAGCTGGTTGCAGCGGCGCCTGGGGCACTGCGCCGATGCCGAAGACTTGGCCCACGACACGTTTATCCGGGTGTTGCGCACGCAGCAGGATGTGCGGGAGTTGCGCCAGCCCATGGCGTTTCTGGCGGCGATTGCCAATGGCTTGCTGATCAACCGCTGGCGCCGCCAGGCGATAGAGCGGGCTTACCTGGAAGCACTCGCCGCCCGGCCGGAAGGTGAGGAGCCATCGCCTGAGACCCGCTACCTGATGATCGAAACCCTGCTGCAGCTCGACTCGCTGCTGGTGGGCCTGTCGATGCAGGTGCGCAAGATCTTCTTCCTGTCCCAGCTCGATGGCCTGACGTATCCGCAGATCGCCACGCAGTTGAGCTTGAGCGTGGCCCAGGTGCAACGGGCGATGGGCAAGGCTTTCAGCGTGTGCTACGCGAGCCGTTTTGAATGACTGGCAAGCCGGTTGCACCGAAAGTCCGCGAGACGGCCATCGACTGGATCGTCCGCGTGCAGTCCGGAATGATGAGCCCGGCCGAGCAGCAGGCGTTGCAGCATTGGCGCCAGGCAAACGCCGAGCACGAATACGCCTGGCAACGCGTCGCCAGTCTGCCGCTGATGCTCCAGCCCGGGGCCAACCTGTTGGCCGATGTCACCGCGCGGCGGGCATTGGAGGCGGCCGGGGCCGATCCGGCACGGCGCCGGCAGGTGCTCAAGTGCTTGTTGGGCCTGGGCCTGCTCGGTGGTTTGTCCTGGCAGGGCGCGGAATCGACCCTGGTGCGCGCAGCCTTTGCCACGTACCGCACGGCCACCGGCGAGCGCCGCCGCTGGACCCTGGCCGATGGCAGCTCTCTGTGGTTGAACACTGCCAGCGCTGTCAGCCTGGACTTTAGCGCGCAGCTGCGTCGCGTGCAGTTGATCGAGGGCGAAGTAGCGCTGGATGCTCGGGTTGAATCGCGCCCGCTGCAACTGCTCACACCGGATGCGCTGCTGCGTGGTCAGGATGCCAATCTGCTGGTGCGTCATGATCAGCAGGGCACGTGGATTACCGTAGTGCGCGGGCTGGTCGAGGTGAGTTCGCCGCGCCATCCGGCACCGGTATCAGTGGCGGCAGGCTGGCAGACCCAGGTCGATCGCCAGGGTGTGGGCACGCCACGGCAAACCGATGGGTTTCTGGCCCAAGCCTGGCTGCGCGGGATTTTGCCCGCCGAGCGTATGCGCCTGGATGTGCTGCTGGCCGAACTGTCCCGTTACCGGCCGGGCGTCTTGCGATGCAGCGAGCAGGTCGCGGCGTTGCGCGTGACCGGCAGCTTCCAGTTGGACGATACCGATGCGGCGTTGGCGTTGGTCGCCCATGCGTTGCCCGTGCGTATCGAGCGGCGGACCCGCTATTGGGTGACTGTGGTGCCGGTCTGAATATTTTTTTACGTTCCCCCCGTAGTTTTTCCCGACTCGCTTGGCCTCTAGGAATAACCCACCGAAACAGGTGGGCCTTCACCTCTAGGAGTCCTGCATGATTTCTCCCGCAAGTGTCTTGCGCACCCGCACATTGGGTCTGTTGTTACTCAGCCTGCAACCGCTGTACAGCACGGCGGTTTTCGCCCAGGCCGAGCGCCAGCCCTACAGCATCGAAGCCGGCCCGCTGGACCAGGCACTCTCGCGCTTCGGCGTGCAGGCGGGTATCAGCATGGCGGGCAGTTCGACGCTGACGGCGGGCAAGCGCAGCAACGGCCTGCACGGCGATTTCAGCACCGAAGCCGGCCTGGCAAAGTTATTAGCGGGCACGGGCTTGAGTTTTCAGCGCCAGGTCGATGGCAGCTTTGAACTGCATCCGGCGACCAGTGCCGTGGTGCTGCCGTCGCAGAAAGTCACTGGCGATGACCTTGAGAAAAAAGCGGTGTACACCGAGCCACGTTCGTTGGTGTATATCTCCAACGAAGAAGTGCGCCGCTTTGGCGTGATCTCCGCCGGCGACCTGCTCAAGGGCCAGCCGGGGGTGCAGGTGGGTGACAGCCGTAATGGCGGTGGCCTGGATGTGAATATCCGCGGGATCCAGGGGCAAAGCCGGGTCGCGGTCACGGTCGACGGTTCGCAGCAGGCGCTGGATGTCTATCGCGGCTATGCGGGCACGCAACAGCGCAGCTACATCGACCCCGACCTGATCAGCGACGTGTCCATCGACAAAGGCCCCAGCCTGACCTCCAGCGCCATCGGCGGCACGGTGGCAATCCGCACCCTGGGTGTCGATGACATCCTGCGCGACGGCAAGAACGTGGGCCTGCGCCTGAAGGGCGATCTGTGGAACAACGGCGTCGAGCCGGCCTCGCGCAACAGCCATTCGACCACCGAGGACCTGTACTCCGAACCGCACCAGAACCGTGGCGGCCTGTTCGGTTCCGACTCGGAATCGGGCAGCGCGGCGTTTGCCTATACCCATGACCTGTTTGATGTGGTGGCCGCCTACGCCCATCGCAACCAGGGCAACTACTTCTCCGGCAAGCACGGCCAGGACCGCTACCGCACCTTTGACCGCTATGGCCAGGAAAACATGACGGTGGCCACGACCTACAACGCCGGCGAAGAGGTGCTCAACTCCTCGGCAGAGACCGAGTCGATCCTGCTCAAGACCACCCTGCGCCCGGCCGATGACCACACCTTCGACTTCGGCTACATCCGTTACGATGGGCGCATAGGCGAGATCATGCCCTCGGACATCTTCCGTTTCGGCACCGGCGGTATCTACCAGTACCCGCGCGGCAGCACCAAGATCGACACCTACACCGCCCGCTATCACTACCTGCCCACGGGCAATATGCTGGTGGACCTGACGACCAGCCTGTGGATGACCGATGCCAAGACCAGCCAGTTGACCTCGGTGCTGGCGCCCAAATCCCAGGCCTATCGTTCGGACCGCAACTGGACGCGCCAGGATGACCGACGCATCGGCGGTGAACTGGCCAATACCTCGCGTTTTGATACGCGCTATGGCGATTTCAAGCTGGACCTGGGGGGCTCGTTCCAGCTCGAGGAACTGCAGCCGCAAAAGAGCGTGGTCACCACACAGAACGATATCAACGCCAACCGCAGCCTGCGTGACGGTTCGCGCAAGGAATTCAGCCTCAACGGCAAGCTGGAGTACAAACCGGTGGATGAGCTGACGGTGTGGGGCGGCGGGCGCTATACCTACTACCGCACCAAGGACCATGTACCGCACGCGACCGCCCAGCGCGAGGAGCGCGAGTTGCGCTACGTGAACGTGATCAAGCCGGGCAGCTACGGCAATATGCTGTGGTTCCCCGACGCCAACGGCCAATACACCGACGCCACCGACCCGCGCCTGAACAACGGGATTGTGTTCAGCGACACCAACAACCCGTTTGATGGCCCGCGCTACAACGACTATGGGGGCGTTGGCACACTCGTCTATCCGTCGCAGGTGGGCGAAGTGGTCACCGGCTACACCTATTCGGGCAAGCAGAGCGACAGCAAGGGCGCCTTTTCGCCGGCCATCGGCATCAACTACGAGATCGCTCCGGATACCTTCATCTATGCCTCGTACACCCAGGGCCTGCGCATGCCCTCGTTGTTCGAAACCAGCCAGGGCACCCTGCAGACCATGCCTGGCAAGGGCCTGAAACCGGAGCGTTCGAGCAACTGGGAAATCGGTGCGAGCACCCTGCAAAAAGGCCTGCTGGCGGACAACGACACGGCGGCGATCAAGCTGGCGTACTTCAATAACACCATCAAGAACTACGTGACCCGCTACTACGACCCAAGCCCTGGCCTGATGGGCCTGATGAACTTCAGCAATACCGACAGCTTCAAGACCAGCGGCCTGGAACTGCAATCGAAATACGATGCCGGTTGGGTCTTTGCCGATCTGTCCTCGACCTACTACCTGAAGACCGAAACCTGTGACTCGGCCTTCGCCGCGCGCCTGCGGGCCAGTTCCAACCGTTGGCGGAAGCTTGACGACACCCCCAACTGCACCGCGGGCAGCTTCATGGGCTCGTACACCAACACCCAGAACCCACCACGGGTCGCCGGTAACCTGACCTCGGGCCTGCGCTTCTTTGACCAGACCCTGACCGTGGGCGGGCGCCTGACCTACACCTCGGGCCCGACCGTCACCGCCGACAAATCCTGGCAGACCGGCGCCACCACGCCGCAGCTGGTTTATCGCGAAGTGGCGCTGGTGGACCTGTTCTTCGACTACAAATGGCAAGACCACACCCAGTTCAACGTGTCGCTGGACAACCTGACGAACCGTTACTACCTGGACCCGCTGGCCCAGAGCTTTATGCCGGCGCCGGGGCGTACGTTGCGCATGGGCGTGGTGACCAAGTTCTGATCAGCGGCGCCTAGCGGCCCAGGGAGTGTTCGTAGGCTGCGGTCATGACCTGCCAAGTGTGGGGATTGGCCGGGATCAGGTGCTCGATGCGCAATGAGGTGACGGTGATGTCCTGGGGCATGCCGAACGTGGTGAAGGTGGACATGAAATCCAGCTGGCCATGCCGTGAATTCACGCGGGTCAGCACCAGCGGCGGCAGTTGATTGGCCAGGGGTGTCGAGCCGTGCGGCACGGGCAGGCTTTGCAGCAGCGTGGCCAGGGTCGGGTTGCCCAGTGCTTCACGGGCAGCCCGTTGCCAGGCGAGGTTGCGGATCTCGTCGGCATTGAGCAGATGGTCGCCCAGGCCGCCCGGTTGCAGCAGGGTGGTCAGCAGGTTCAGGCCTTGTGCAGCGTCTGGCGCCAAACCCACCAGGTCGAACAACACCTGGGTGCTGGCATTGGCGGCGAGCACTTCCCAGTGACTGCCCAGCACGATCGCCGGCGCCGGATTGTTGGCCTTCAGTACATGGCTGATGGCATCCCGAATGGCATCCATTGCCGGCGCTGCGAGCGGCGTGGCTTCGTAGCGCGGGGCGTAGCCGGCGGCCAGGAACAGGCTGTTGCACTGCTCCAGGGGCACCTCGAGGGCGCTGAGCAGGTTATGCAAGGTGCCCGGGCTGGCCTTGGCGCGGCCGGTTTCGATACAGCTCAAGTGGCGCTGGGAAATGCCACTGATCAGCGCCAGCTGCAATTGGCTCAACTTCGCCTGACGGCGCAACAGCCGCAGTTGGGTGCCGGCGTCGGTCTCGGGGTTGGCGCGGGGGAAGGGTGGGCGGTTCATGGATGGACTCTGGGAGGGCGGGGCGGGGGGCGTCCATGACCTCGCAGGTCATTGAGATGGCGGCGACGTTATCACTAATCTGCGGCTTGCCCAATCCTGCGTGGTGGACCCTATGCACAGACCCTACATCGCCCTTGCCAGCCTACTGGCGTTCTCCCTGTACACCCTGGGCACCCTGCTCTGGGCCGAGCAGTCGCTGCTGGCGTTCGGTCTTGAGCTGCTATCCCGGCCCGATACCGCCCAGGTGGTGATCGACCTGTACCTGATGGCGGCCCTGGCGTGTGTGTGGATGTACCGCGACGCCCGCGCCAAGGGTCGGTCCCTGGCTAGCGTGTTGCCTTACTGGCTGCTGACGGCGGTCTTTGTCTCAGTCGGCCCGCTGCTGTACATCGTGGTCAATGGCTTTGCCAGGGGCCGGCAATGAGCAGCAGCCTGCATGTGTTTGCCCTGTGCGTGCTGGTGTTATTTGCCAAGATGCTGGCGATTTCCTGTTACCAGGGGTTTTTCCGCCTCAGGCACCGGGCGTTCACCAACCCCGAGGATGCCGGTTTTTTCAAGCGCGATGCCCTGGTGCACGAACTGTCCGCCGTCAGCCGGGCAAGCAGGGCCTGGGCCAATGACCTGGAGAATATTCCGCTGTTCTTCGCGCTGGGCGGGTTGTGCGTGGCGTTGGGCACCCATGGGGTGGCGACGGCCTGGCTGTTTGCCCTGTTCACCGTCGCGCGGGTGCTACATACCTTGATGTACCTGGGTCGCCGCCAACCCTGGCGCACCCTGGCCTATGGCGTTGGCCTGGCGTGCCTGCTGGGGTTGGCGGGGTTGATCGGCGCGGCGCTGCTGCCTATTCGATAGGGTATTTGCCGAATGCCGGGTGTTGCTCGGCCAACTGGGCGTGGCGTTGCAGGTTGGGAAAGTCCTCGGCCTTGACCACCGAGGGCACGGCGTACTGGCTAAAGGACCATGCCACCGCGACGCTCAGCGACGCCTGGGTCAAGGGCTCGCCTGGAGCGTTGGCCAAGAGTTTTTCCAGGCCCGAATAGGCCGCCAGCAGTTGCCCGGTTACCCGATCGAGCCATGGCGCATGCAGCTTCTCTGCGGGCCGCAGGTTGTGCTCGTAGTAAATCTGCACGCTCTTGTCGCAGGCGGCCAATGCCAGGCCGATCACTTGCAGGTCCCGTGCGCGGGCCGCAGCAGTTTGGGGCAAGAGTTTTTTATCGGCCGGCGCCAAGGTTTCGAAGTAATCCAGGATCAGGCTGGAGTCCATCAGCACCGTCCCGTCGTCGAGCACCAGGGTTGGGGCCTTGACCACCGGGTTGATCCTGGCGAATTCGTCGAAGGTGCTGAACACCGAGAGGGATTGCTGCTCAAAGTCCACCCCATACAGATCCAGGGCAATCGCCACGCGGCGCACGTAGGGCGAGTCCAGCATGCCAACCAGTTTCATGAAGCCTCCATTGCTATCAAGGGGAAGGGTTTGTGCGTTGACTTGATGCCGCTGTTTTTTACCATAAATGCCTGGTTGAAACTCAGCCCGGTTGTCTGTGGACCCTTGGCGGGATCATGGTGAGCGCGAACGGCAGTCAGCGACGTTCGGTAGGCCGCAGGGCCGGGATCGGGAGTATGGTGGACCGGGCAACCCGTGGATTATCTCTGGAAGAGGAGAGGTGACTATGAGCGTTCCCCTGTTGAACAAGATGCAGCTCAATGGCTATGAAATTGTCCGGGTCAATAGCGGCCCATGGCGCGTCTGCACCAAGGATGATCGACTGGCTTCATTCAGCTCCCGCGAACAGGCGCTGGCCTATGCCGCGACCTTGCCGGGCTACAAGGCCCGGCCACGGCCGACCCCATAACCTTGGAGGGGGCCGGTTTTGCGGCCCCCGCACCGGGTCAGACGAAGGGCTGGCCGCTGAAGCCGCGTGGTAGGCGCTGCAGGCCGGGCAGCTCGGTCAGGCGTTGGGTCCAGGCGCTGCGCCAGTCATTGTGGGGGCTACCGGAGCGGGCTCTGCGTGCCGCGCGGCGCGATGCGTTGCGCTGGTTACGGCGGGCTTCCTTGTAGGCATCGGTGTTGCGGCAGGTGCGGCATTTAACCCGGTTCAGTTCCACCGTGGACGTCAGGTTATTGCCGTGATGGCCGCAAGCGAGGTGCCCCGCGACCTTGAAGTGAGTGACCATGTCAGCGTCTCCTTCTGTGAGGGTACGCGGCACCGCTAATCTGTTGATGCTCGCGCTCAAGGCCAGGCCGATTGAGGCCGAGCCCTTATATTTCCGACCCCACGCGCGCGCTGACGTTCACCACCCGTCTTGGTGTGCCGAATCTGAAGAATTCTCACGGTGGCTAAAGGCCTGCGCCGGGTTTGCTGGGGCGCGTTCAGGTCGCCAACTCCGTGCCTGCTGGGCGGCCTTGGCGTTACCGGTTCCAGGGACTATTGTTGATTGTCTGGCGCACAGCCCAAAGGAGGGCGATACCATGAACACCAGTGCTCTACTAGAACAACTGCTCCGTGCAGGCCAAGCCTCGCTGGCGCAGCAAGGCGGCTCGGCGGCACCCCAGGGTGGCGCGGGAGGGCTCGGTGGCTTGGGCGGCCTGCTCGGTGGGTTGCTGCGCGGCGGCGGCTCCGCAACGGCGTCGGGCGGTGGCGGCCTTGGCGATCTGCTGGGTGGTCTGGGTGGCATGTTGGGCGGGACCCAGGCGGGCGGATCGACCCGCGCGCGCACTGGCGGTACCAACTACGCGGCCCTGGCGTCACTGGGGATGATGGCGTTCCAGGCGTATCAGGCTTGGCAACGGCAACAGGCCTCGGCGCCGCAACAGACGCTGCAGACGGTTGACCAGTTGTCTGGCGCCGATGTCGAGGCCCATAGCCATGCGGTACTGCGTGCATTGATCGCGGCGGCCAAGGCGGATGGGCGGATTGATGAGAAAGAAAAGGCCTTGATCTCCCAGGAGATCGGGCGCCACACCGACGATCCGGACTTGCAGCAATGGCTCGACGCTCAAGTCGCCAAGCCCCTGGATGCAACCGACTTTGCCGAATATGCCAATGACCCGGCGGTGGCTGCCGAGGTCTACCTGGCCAGCGTCATGTTGGTGGATGACCAACAGGACGCCGAGCGAAACTACCTGGACGAGTTGGCAGGTGCGCTGGGCATCGAGCCGGAGCTGCAACTGCACCTTGAGCAGCAAGCCAAGCCGGCCTGATACCGAGGCAACTTGAAGCGTGTGCTTGCTGCAGAGCCCTAGTGAGGCTGCGATAGTGGTGGCTCAGCCAGCATCAAGGCCAGCCATACCGCCGCCATCGCAGCCTCGCTGGGGCTCGACAGCTCCCACATTATTTTGTGCCAGCTGGCATAACGTGTTCGCTGCAGGGCGCCCGCGGTAAGGTCCGCAGTCCCGGCAAACACCGACGAACCCTGTGGGAGCTGTCGAGCTTCAGCGAGGCTGCGAAAGCGGTGGCTCAGCCAACATCAATGCCAGCCGTACCGCCGCCATCGCAGCCTCGCCGGGGCTCGACAGCTCCCACATTATTTTGTGCCAGATGGCAGAACGTGTTCGCTGTAGGACGCCCGCGTTAAAGTCCGTAGTCCCGGCAAACACCGACAAACCCTGTGGGAGCTGTCGAGCTTCAGCGAGGCTGCGAAAGCGGTGGCTCAGCCAACATCAATGCCAGCAGTACCGCCGCCATCGCAGCCTCGCTGGGGCTCGACAGCTCCCACATTATTTTGTGCCAGCTGGCATAACATGTTCGCTGCAGGGCGCCCGCGTTCGAGAACACAGATCCCGCAAACCCCGATAAACCCTGTGGGAGCTGTCGAGCTTCAGCGAGGCTGCGAAAGCGGTGGCTCAGGCAACATCAATGCCAGCCGTACCGCCGCCATCGCAGCCTCGCCGGGGCTCGACAGCTCCCACATTGTTTTGTGCCAGTTGGCATAACGTGTTCGCTATAGGGCGCCAGCGTTAAGGTCCGCAGTCCCGGCAAACACCGATAAACCCTGTGGGAGCTGTCGAGCTTCAGCGAGGCTGCGAAAGCGGTGGCTCAGCCAAAATCAATGCCAGCCGTACCGCCGCCATCGCAGCCTCGCCGGGGCTCGACAGCCCCCACATTATTTTGGGCCAGATGGCATAACGTGTTCGCTGTAGGGCGCCCGCGTTCGAGAACACAGATCCCGCGAACCCCGATAAACCCTGTGGGAGCTGTCGAGCCCCGGCGAGGCTGCGAAAGCGGTGGCTCAGCCAGCATCAATGCCAGCCGTACCGCCGCCATCGCAGCCTCGCCGGGGCTCGACAGCTCCCACATTATTTTGTGCCCGCTGGCATAACGTGTTCGCTGTGGGACGCCCGCGTTCGAGAACACAGATCCCGCAAACTCCGACAAACCCTGTGGGAGCTGTCGAGCCCCAGCGAGGCTGCGAAAGCGGTGGCTCAGCCAACATCCATGCCAGCCGTACCACTGCCATCGCAGCCTCGCCGGGGCTCGACAGCTCCCACATTGATCTCCCTCCAGTGTTTCAGAACCGTAGGGTAGCCCCGGTGGTCAGCCAGCGGTCGCGATCCCCGGTCAGGTTGCGTCCGACCACCAGGTCCACATCGACTTGCTGACCCAGATGCACCCGCGGCCCAGCTTGCCAGGCCTGGTCGCCGCCTTGCTGGCCATAGCGTTCTGCCAATAGCGTCAACGAGTCCGCCAAGCGGTATTCCAGGCCTGTGCCCCAGGTCAGTCGGTGATTTTGTTCGCCATTGTCATAGGTATGGGCCCAGCCGGCATTGAGGTTCAAGCGTAGCGTCTGAGACGCTTGCCAGGTCAGCGGCAGGCCCAGGTCTGCGCCGTCGAATGGGTGCCGGCGATCCACCGCGATATGCGCTGCCGCCGCCCAGGCGATCTCCACGCCGGCATCCTGCCAGGCCCACAATGAGCCCTTGAGCTGCGGGCTGAGCTGGGTCTGCTCAGGGTCATCCTCGAGGGCGGCGCCCCATTGCAGGTTGGGCATTGCGCGGGATGTGCAGGCGGCGGAGAGGGTGGTGTGCGATGTCGAGCGGGTGTAGCCGCCGTCGATATTGCATTCGCCGGGGGCGTTGATGGCGCCATCGTCCACCACATAGGAGCCACCGGCGGCGAAGGCCTTGGACAGCAGGCCGAGCACCAGGAGGGCGCCGATAAAAATCAGGTTGCGCCGCAGCGCCCGTTGCCGCGATGCCGGTAGCCAGTCAAAGGCAGCAAGGAAGGTGTGTTTGTGCATGGGGTCATGCTCCAAATGAACAGAATTATCTGTAGCGATGGTGCTGTTAGAGTGGGCTGGGTGTGGCAAACCTGTCTGCCACACCCAGCCCGGTCACAACAGCAAACTCAGTACCACTGCTTGAAGCGGCGGATGTAGATCGTCTTCATCAGTTGTGCCACGCAGCAGTAGGCGAGCAAGGTGCCGACCAGCCAAGGGAAGTAGGCCCAAGGCAAGGGTTGCAGGCCCACGATCGTGCCCAGGGGCGAGAAGGGCACATAGATCCCCAGGGCGATGACCAGGCTGGTCATCATCAACACCGGCCAGGCGGCGGTGCTCTGGAAGAACGGGATCTTGCGGGTGCGCAACATATGCACCACCAGGGTCTGGGAGAGCAGCCCTTCGACGAACCAGCCGGACTGGAACAGGGTCTGCATTTCCACACTATTGGCCGCAAACACGTACCACATCAGGGCAAAGGTGGTGATGTCGAAGATCGACGAGGTCGGCCCGATCCAGATCATAAAGCGCCCGATGTTCTGCGCGTCCCACTTGCGGGGCTTGGCCAGGTACTCCTTGTCCATCTTGTCCCACGGCAGGGCCAGTTGGGAGATGTCATACATCAGGTTCTGCAGCAGCAAGTGGATCGCCAGCATCGGCATGAAAGGGATGAACGCACTGGCCACCAGCACCGAGAACACGTTGCCGAAGTTGGAACTGGCCGTCATGTTCAGGTACTTCATGATATTGCCGAAGGTCTCGCGCCCTTTAAGCACACCTTCTTCGAGCACCATCAGGCTCTTTTCCAGGAGGATGATGTCGGCCGATTCCTTGGCAATATCAGTCGCGCTGTCCACCGAGATGCCGACGTCGGCATCGCGCAGGGCTGGTGCATCGTTGATGCCGTCGCCGAGGAAACCCACGGTGTGACCATTGGCCTGCAAAGCCTTGAGCACCCGGGATTTTTGCAGCGGCGTCAGCTTGGCGAACACCGTGCGTTGCTCAACCTCCTGCTTGAGGGTCGCATCGTCCATGGCTTCGATATCCGCGCCGAGCAGCGGCTCGCCAGGCTCCAGGCCAACCTGGCGGCAGATGGTGCGGGTGACCACGGCGTTATCGCCGGTCAACACTTTGACCGCGACTCCGATCTCTTGCAGCGCAGCAATCGCCGGGCCGGCGGTTTCCTTCGGTGGATCGAGGAAAGTCAGGAACCCGTGGATCACCAGGTTGCGTTCATCGGTGGGAGTGTATTGCTGGCGCGCCAGGGCCTTGGGAATGTTGCGGGTGGCCACCACCAGCACGCGTAAGCCGTCCTCGTTGAACTCGTTGGCGGTGTTCAGCAGTTCCTGGCGACGACGCTCGTCCAGGGCCACGGCGCTCGCGCCTTCCATCACATGGGTGGCGATAGCGAGCATTTCCTCCACAGCACCCTTGCACACCAGCAGGTGGTCGCCGTGGCTGTCCTTGACCACAATCGACAGGCGCCGACGGACAAAGTCGAAGGGCAGTTCATCGACCTTGCTGTAGGCAAACGGCACCTGGAACTTGGGGTTGTGCTGGGAAAACGCGAGCACCGCCTGGTCCATCAGGTTCTTCATGCCGCTTTGGTGATGGCTGTTGAGCCAGGCCAGGGACAGCACCTGGTCGTCCCGCTGGCCGAAGGCGTTGACGTGGTGCTCGAGGATGATTTTGTCCTGGGTCAGGGTGCCGGTCTTGTCGGTGCACAGCACGTCCATCGAACCGAAGTTCTGGATCGCGTTGAGGCGCTTGACCACCACTTTGCGCTTGGCCATGGCATTCGCGCCCTTGGCCAGGTTGGCGCTGACGATCATCGGCAGCATTTCCGGGGTCAGGCCCACGGCCACCGCCAGGGCAAACAGGAATGCGTCGCCCCAGTCGCCCTTGGAAAAGCCATTGAGGAAAAACACGATGGGCACCATCACCAGCATAAAGCGGATCAGCAGCCAACTGACGCTGTTCACCCCACGGTCAAAGGCGGTCTGCACCCGGGAGCCGACGATGGCCTTGGCCAGCGAGCCGAAATAGGTGCGTGGCCCGGTCGCCACCACCACCGCCTGGGCGCGGCCGCTGACCACGTTGGTGCCCATGAAGCAGATGTTGGGCAGATCCAGCAGGTTGCTCTGGTCGGCAGCGCTGAGGGTGGCGGATTTTTGCGTGACGTCGCCCAGGGTGTCGTATTTTTCCACGGGCAAGGCTTCGCCGGTCAGCACGGCCTGGCTGATAAACAGGTCGCGGGACTCGATCAGGCGGATATCGGCCGGGATCATGTCGCCGGCCGACAACTGCACGATATCGCCGGCCACCAGTTCACGCATCGGCACTTCGCGCAGGATGGGTTGGGCGCCGACCTGCTCGCGGCGCAGCACCGTGGCGGTAGTGCGCACCATGGCCTTCAGCGCCTCGGCGGATTTGGCCGAGCGATGCTCCTGCCAGAAGCGCAGCAGGCTGCTCAGGGCGACCATGGTCATGATGATAATGACCTTGGTCAGGTCGACTTCCTCACCGGCGCGCAGCGGCAGCCAGTAGTCGGTGACAAAGCTGATCACCGCCAGGGTCAGCAGCACATAGATAAAAGGGTTGTTCAGGGCCTGGAGGAATTGCACGACAGCGTGGGGCGGCTTGTCGTGGGCTACTTCGTTATAGCCTTCGCGTTGCAGGCGGGCGCTGGCATCCAGTTCGGTCAGGCCGTCCTTGGTCGCCCGGACGTTGGCCAGGGTGGCTGCCAGGCCGTTTTGCGCTTCGCGGGCGGCACGCATCGACAGTTTGCTGTCATGGGTGGCGCGGTGCTTGTTGGGCAGTTGCGTGGTTTTTACGGCGCTCATAGTGTGTACTCCTGTCGACATACTCATTACTTGCCTGGCGGGCAGGCGAGCACGAGCATGCCGAGTCGCAATTTTTGCGATCAGTTCTAATAACTTTAAAGAGGTGAGTTAATTAACGGGCGCGCAGAAAACTGCCGCTGGCTTAGTTCGCAAAGAACGCCAGTTAATTAATTGACCAACTATCAGGAAGTTGCTGTTTCCAGTCGGCTTATGCCGCGTGCGCGCTCAACAACAGGCGCACGTGAACAGGCAGGCTGGAAACGTTCCGTCTCTGTGGATCTTGAGGGTCGGCATGGTCCCATTGCTGGACCAGGTGGCCGGTGGTGGGGCACAGGCGCCAGTGAGCACGCAGGTGCACCGGGCTGATACGCGGGGAGGGGCAGGCGAGGGCCATGCGCGCGGGGGCAACGCCCCGGGAAACACGGCACGGCGCGGCACGCAGGGCTGAAGCCAGCGTGCGTACATCAGGTAGAACAAGGGTCTGGAAATTCATAACACACCTCGGGACCGGACTGGCGCCGGCTCAAGGCAGTTACGTTGGAGCATCAAGCTCTAGCGCAGCTTACCCGGCCTGGAAGGCGAGTCCCGTCTTTACTCTGGGTTTGGCGTCCGCCCCCTGTATTCACGGGGAGCGGACAGCGACTAGATACTGTGTCCATTGGCTTCTTTTGTGAGGTTGAAATAAGGCCCGAGTTGCAGGCACGGGCAATCTACTCAGGCAGGTAGGGGATGTCAATCAATAATGAACTTGTTTGGGCGCTTGTTCAGACTTCATTCAGATTGGCGTTATATATAAGTTCATACACTGTAGGCGGCCAATAACGCCAGATACATCAATACCAGGCCGCAGGCGCCATGGCTGATTCGCTGCCAAGTTGGCGAGGCGTTCTTTCGCAAGACATTCACCAAGCCCGCAATCAGAAAACACGACAGGATCGACGCCAGCATAAAACCGGCGAAAAACATCAGGGTCTGACCGTGACTCGGGGTGGTGCCGACGATGCCTGCCAGGGCACTGCCCAGGGCGCCCCAGTACACAATGTTCTTCGGGTTGGCCAAGGAGAGGGTTGCGCCGACCATCAGCGCGTTGCGCCCGGTGCTGGCCGGGGCGCTGTCGGGTTGTGGCAGGTGCCAGGCATCCAGCAGGCTGCGCAGACCGAGCCAGGCCAGGTACAGCGCGCAAACGGCGGTCAGGGGCACGCGTACCGCGTCGTGCTGGATCAGCAGGGCCATGCCGATCAGGCCGATCACCGCCCAGGTCGCATCGCCCACCAGCGACCCGACCTGCACCAGCAATGCCGGGGTGAACCCATGCAGCAGGCCGCGACGCAGGGTCTCTGCCAGCACTGCGCCAGGGGACAGGCAAAATACAAAGCCGAAGACCAGCGCGGAAAAAAAGATTGTCAGCATCACCCCCCCAAAATCAATCACGCACCTTCGCCGACACGTCGGCTGCTACAGGTCAGTTTGCTGCTGCGGGCGCTGAGTTGTATTGGACCGGATTGCGCTCTGATAACGGCCAGGGGTAATGCCATACGCCGCACGGAAGTGCCGGTTGAGGTGGCTCTGGTCGGCAAAACCCACTTCATGGGCGACTTCAGCGGCGCTCAGGCCGCTGCGCAGCAGGCCTTTTGCTCGGCGGGTACGCAACTGCATGGCCCACTGCCGGGGGCTCAGGCCGGTTTCTTTCTGGAAGGTGCGCAGGACGTGGAATTTCGACAGGCCCAACTCGTCGCCCAGGGTATCCAGTGCCACGCCTTGATGTAACTGCGCAGCGAGTAGTTCCTGAGCCTGGGCCACCATCCACGACCCGCCGCTGGCGCTACTGGGCAAGCGCACACCACTGAGCCTGACCACTTCGCCCAGCAGCAACACCAGGGCGTCTTCACTCAGCCCGCAAACCAGTGGGTCGGCGCTTAATGCGCCCTTGGCGGCCTGGGCCAGTTGCGCCGCCAGTTCCGGGGCAAAGCACAGCGCACGATCGAACTCCAGGTGCGCCAGCCCAATGTCGGCGGCCAGGCGATCGGCCCCGGCGTACAGGCTGACAAAGTGCCAGGGTGCCCCCTCGGCCGCGCCGCCGCCCTGAATCTGGCCGGGGTTGTACAGGGTGATACTGCCCGGCCCGGCCTCAAAGGTGCGCCGGTCCAGCCACACCTGCTCGGCGCCGACCAGGTTGACGCCAATCACGCACTCGTCGTGACTATGCCGGGCAAAGGTCAGGCCGGTGCAGGTGGTGCTGCTGATTTCGTAAGGGCCCAGCCAGGCGTGGTGCAGGGAACTCATGGGGTGGGCTCAGTGGCATCGGGTGCAGCAAAGCATACGCGTTTACCTGCGTTCAGATCGACCGTTGATTGACCCGGTCAGACAGCGCTTGAGCATCTTCCTTGCGCTCAGAATAGCGCTGCACCAGTTCCGGATGCTCACGCACCAGCAGGGTGAACTTGACCAACTCTTCCATGACATCCACCACGCGATCATAAAGGGCTGAAGGTTTCATCCGGTCCTGATCGTCGAACTCCATGAAGGCCTTGGGCACAGATGACTGGTTGGGGATGGTCAGCATACGCATCCAGCGCCCCAGGACGCGCAGTTGGTTGACAGTGTTGAAAGACTGCGAGCCGCCGCAGACTTGCATCACCGCCAGGGTCTTGCCCTGGGTTGGGCGGATGGCACCCAGTGCCAGGGGTACCCAGTCGATTTGCGCCTTGAACACTGCTGACATCGAGCCGTGCCGTTCCGGTGAGCACCACACCTGGCCTTCGGACCATTGCATCAAGGCCAGTAGTTCCTGGACCTTGGGGTGGTCGTTTGGAGCATCGTCCGGCATTGGCAGGCCGGCGGGGTTGAAGATCCGTGTCTCGGCGCCTAGATGCTGAAGCACTCGCGCCGCTTCTTCCACCAGGAGTCGGCTGAAAGAGCGCGTACGGTTGGAACCATAGAGCAGGAGAATCCGTGGCCGTTGTTCGGTGTCAGCGTGAAGTGGGGTGCTCAATGTGAGGTCGAGGTTGGGCAGGGTGGTCATGACATTCTCCGCTTATAACAAGCCAATACGATCCAGCTCAGCCTTGATCTGTGCCGCATCGAGGCGGCTGAACGGGAGGTCGAACAGCGCCCGGCAACGGGTTTCGATGATCTGCAAGGTGGCCTGGAAGGCGGCGTCAATCTGCGCCTCGTCGCCGTGTAGGTCCGACGGGTCCTCAAGCCCCCAATGCGCCTTGATTGCCGGGCCAAAGTACACCGGGCAGGCTTCCTGGGCGGCTTTGTCGCACACGCTGATCACAATGTCGGGTGGGCTGTCTGCAAAGGCCTCGTTGCCCTTGCTGTACAAACCGTCGGTGCTGATGCCCGCGGCCTGCAATGTACTCAGGCTGCGTGGCAGGACCTGGCCCTTGGGAAAGCTCCCGGCGCTGATGGCATGGAACCCTGGCGGGGCCAGGTGGTTGAACAGGGCTTCGCTGAGGATACTGCGGCAGCTGTTGGCGGTGCAGATGAACAGGACTTTCATGACAATTCTCCGTTAAACACTCAGGCGCAGGGCCAGCGCCGCCAGGGTAAGCAATAGCACCGGCAAGGTCAGGACGATGCCGACCTTGAAGTAGTACCCCCACGTAATATGGATGCCCTTGCGCGCCAGGATATGCAGCCAGAGCAACGTCGCCAGGCTGCCGATCGGGGTGATCTTCGGGCCCAGGTCGCTGCCGATCACGTTGGCGTAGATCATCGCCTCCTTGACCACGCCCACGGCATGGCTGGCCTCGATGGACAGCGCGCCGATCAGCACCGTCGGCAGGTTGTTCATCACCGAAGACAGCAGCGCCGTCAGCAGCCCGGTGCCCAGGGCCGCGCCCCACACGCCGTAATCGGCGAAGGTGTTGAGCCAGGTGGCGAGGTAGGTGGTCAGTCCGGCGTTGCGCAGGCCGTAGACCACCAGGTACATGCCCAGGGAGAAAATCACGATCTGCCAGGGCGCTTCCTTGAGCACCTTGCGTGTGGAAATCTTGTGGCCTTTGGCGGCGATCACCAGCAGGAGCAGGGCGCAGGCGGCCGAGATGGCGCTGATGGGAATACCCAGGGGTTCGAGGGCAAAGCAGCCGACCAGCAGGATGCCCAGCACCCACCAGGCCGCGTGGAAAGTTGCCGGGTCATGAATGGCACTGGCCGGTTCAGGCAGGTCGGCGGGGTCATAACTGTGCGGGATGTCACGACGGAAGAACCACAGCAGCACGGCCAGGGTAGCGGCGACGCTGACCAGGTTGACTGGCACCATCACTGCCGCGTACTGGTTGAAGCCGATGTTGAAGTAGTCCGCCGAAACGATATTCACCAGGTTGGAGACCACCAGCGGCAGGCTGGCGGTGTCGGCGATAAACCCTGCGCCCATCACGAAGGCCAGGGTGGCGGCGGGTGAGAAGCGCAGGGCCAGAAGCATCGACATGACAATCGGTGTCAGGATCAGGGCCGCACCGTCATTGGCGAACAGTGCCGAGACCAGCGCCCCCAGCAGCACCATATAGGCGAACAGCCGGCGGCCACGGCCGCGCCCCCAGCGCGCGACATGCAGCGCGGCCCAGGCGAAGAAGCCGGCCTCGTCGAGGATCAGGCTGATGATGATCAGGGCGACGAAGGTGCCGGTGGCATTCCAGATGATCTGCCACACCACGGGGATATCCGCCAGGCTGATGACACCGCAAGCCAGGGCCAGGATCGCGCCTATGGATGCGCTCCAGCCAACCCCCAGGCCTTTGGGTTGCCAGATGACCAAGACAATGGTGACGAGAAATATCGCGAAGGCGATCAGCATAAACGTGTTCTCCAGGGGTCAGCAGCAGGTGCTGGCGCGTTGCGGTCGGTCACCCATTGCAGCCAGGCGCTGTGCGTCGCTTTGCAGCCAGGCTTGATTGGCTTGCAAGGTGGTCTCCAGCACCGTGTTCACCCATTGCGGCAACTGGGGGTTGAGGCGGTAGTAAATCCACTGGCCCTGGCGACGGTCTACCAGCAGCGCGCAACTGCGCAGTTGTGCCAGGTGACGGGAAATTTTTGGCTGGCTGTCATCCAGGGCATGGATCAGCTCGCAGACGCACAGCTCGCCTTCGCGCAGGATCAACAAGATCAGCCTGATGCGTGTCGCATCGGCCAGGCATTTAAAAACGTCTGGGGGGGAGAACGGATCGCTCATGATCGGCGCCACTAAACATATGAGGATTCGAATATACGGATATCCATATGTAGTGTGCAACGAATATCCCGTTGATCCAGGTCAAGGGTCTGGGGATTGCCGGCAAGTGACTGAAATTAAAATGAAACACAACTGTCCTAAAGTGCCCGCCATTGATGAAAAAGGAAGTAACCGTGTGACCCGTGCCACTCGCAACCTGCGCAAGACCCTCGATTCCGTCGCGGACAACAACGAAACCGCGGCCTTCGATTTGATGCGCGCTGTCGAAAAACTCAGCGATGAAGTGCTGCGCCAGCGCCTGCTCAACACCATCCACCGGCTCAACCAGGATGCCCACGAACTGCGTGAGGCCAGGGATGCGGTGGAGCGGGTGTCGGTCAAGCTGGCCTGATTCGGCGGCTTAGCCGCGCGCAAGATCATTCAAGACAATCGCTGCGCTGGCAGGCATGCTTACGGGCTGTTTGCCGATGAGCCTGTTGTCCATGCCTACTGCCTTACCGCATTACGCTTTCGCCCGTGGCGCGATTGCGATTATTCCCCTGTCGCTGGCCTGTGCCCCATGGGGCCTGTTGGCCGGTTCCCTGGCGATTGACGCCCAGTTCACCCCGTTGGAAAGCCAGGGCCTGTCGGCCATTGTGTTTGCCGGTGCGGCGCAGTTGGTGGCGATTGGCATGGTCAAGAGCGGCGCGAGCCTGATCGCCATTTTGCTCACCACCTTGCTGCTGACCTCTCAGCATCTGCTGTATGGCATGCATATGCGCAGCACCCTGTCGCCCTTGCCGGCGCGGTGGCGCATGAGCCTGGGCTTTTTGCTGACCGACGAGTTCTTTGCCCTGGTCAGCCAATACGACCGCCAGACCTTCAACCGCTGGTATGCCCTGGGCGTGGGCCTGACGTTCTACGTGGCCTGGAACCTGTTCACCCTGGCCGGCATCGTGCTCGGCAAGAGCATCCCCAACCTCGATCAACTGGGCCTGGAGTTCTCCATCGCCGCGACCTTTATCGCCTTGATCACCCCGGTGGTGCGTGATGTGCCGACGGTGGTGTGTGTGGCGGTGGCCCTGCTGTTTTCGGTACTGCTCAGCTACTGGCACTGGGAGTCGGCGGTGGTGGTCTCGGGGTTGTTGGGCATGAGTGCAGGCTATGCCTGCAAGCGCTTGGGAGTGGGGCAGCGATGATTTTTGTGATGATTATCGGCATGGGCCTGGCGGTGTTTTTCAACCGTTATCTGTTTCTTGAGCCGCGCTTGCCGGTTCGCCTGAATCGCGGCGCCCGGGAGTTTCTCGGTTTTGCGGTGCCCGGCATGTTGACGGCGATCTGCGGGCCGATCATTTTCCTGGCCGAGCACAAGCTCAACCTGAGCCCCACCAACCCCTACCTGCTGGCCGGTATCTGCGCGGTGGCCTTGATGTTCTGGACGCGCAGCGTCTTGACCACGGTGCTATCAAGCATGGCGCTGTTCTATCTGTTTCGCTGGTTGTTGTAGGCAGTGGTACAGTCGCGTTTTTTTCAAGGAAGCGATGGCATGCGGAAGGTGGTGATAGGTGCGTTGGTCCTGGCGGCGCTGGCCGGTTGCGCAGGTTCGAAGATGAAAGACGCACGCGCAGGCGCGCCCTATAAAACCCTGGCCTCTGACAAGGCCGCGCTGGTCGTTGCCCAGTGCATCCAGTTCGGTTGGCAGGACGAAGCGGTGTTCGGCGTTGATGCCGGAGGCTTTATGGAGCCGGCGCAAGGCGGTGGTCATACGGTCTACACCACGGGCGGTGACTACTTTGTCGATGTGCGCAGTGCCGGCGCCAGCACCACCGTCAGTTACTACGCAGCCGAAGATAATTTCGCTGCCAAGCGTCGCCTGGCGGCCTTGGCGACCTGTCTGTAGTTTGTTTCCTTAGATTTCTTCAGAAATGCCCGGCGGACACACCGCCGGCTTTGCCTTAATATTCTCGCGCTCGCCCAACATCATGGCTCTTTACCAGTACATGGACGTCGAGGCCTTGTGTTGGGCGGGCACCTTTTCAGCGTGGCATATAACCCAAGTGCCAACGCCGTGGAATCTTCAGCGACAGCAGGCCCAGTAGCGCCGACAGCAGGCCGCTGACCAGCAGGGCGCGAATGCCCATCTGATGCTCCAGCAAAGCGCCGATCACCGCGCCGACAAACATCCCGGCCCAGGGAATCAACTGTACGCGCCAGCCATCGCGACGCTCCCCCAGCATCCAGCGCCCCAGCCCCCGACCGAACCGCGACAGCGCGCCGGTCACGTAAGTCAGCCCCACAGGCAGGCCATTGACCTGTTCCACCGCCGCATTGAGCATGCCCATGGCAATGATCGCGGCCAGCACGGCGGGCAGTTGTTCGGCCAGCGGCCACGCTGCTGCCCCGCACAACAGCGTGGCAATACACAGCAACAGCGGTAACGCGTGGCGCTTGCTGATCCGGCTGATGATCACACCCAGGGCGTTCCCCAGAATAAACGTCGCCACCAGCAGCGTCAGACGTCCGGTCAGCCCCAGGTCGCCTTCACTGATCGCCACCGCCAGCCGCGTGGTGTTGCCGCTCATGAACGAGACAAAATCGCCACTGGCCATAAAGCCAATGGCGTCAGTCATGCCGGCCAGTACCGAGAGGCTGGCCACCAGCGCCAGGCCAATGCGCCCGCGCCATTTGTGCTGGTGCTGCAGGACGGTATTGACCAAGGGTTTCGGGGAGGAGGGCAGCACGGCGAGAGGTTCCTCAATGAGATTATCCGGCCACTACCGTAGGACGCTTTCCTCTGAACTGCAATGACTTGGAACATCTTCAGTTCACCTCCAAGCGCCAGCCCATGGCGTCCCAGGTCAGGACGTGAGTCGGCTTGAGTGCCTGCAGAAATGCCGCGTCATGGGAGACCGCAATCAGCGCGCCGCTAAACCCTTGCAAAGCCTGTTCGAAGGCCATTACCGACTCCAGGTCCAAATGGTTGGTGGGCTCGTCCAGCAGCAGCAATTGCGCCGGGGTCTTGCGCCATAAGGCAATCGCCATGGCGGCCTTCAACCGCTCGCCGCCACTGAGCTGGCTGATGGGTTGGGTTACGCGCAATGCGTCCAGTTGCAACAGGGCCAGGCGGGTGCGCAGCTCGGCTTCGGCCAGGGGCGTGTCCATCAGTTTGAGTTGTTCGACGATCGACTGCCGGTCATCGAGCAGCGTCAACTGTTGATCGAGATAGGCACAGGGTACGTGCACCGTGCAGGTGCCGCTGACCGGTTGCCATTGGCCGGCCAGCAGCTTGAGCAGGGTGGACTTGCCGCAACCATTGGGCCCGTGGACTGCGACCCGTATTGGCCCACACAGGCTTGCGTTGATAAAGGTGCTCGGCGCGTGGGGAGCGAGCCAGGGCAGTTGGCAGTCGGTCAGGGTTAGCACTTGGCGGCCAGCAGGCAGGAGGGTGCCGGGCAAGGCGAGGAAGGTCGGTGTTTCGTCCACCACCCGTTCATGGGCCGAGCGCACGCGTTCGTTCAACACCTGTTTGTGTTGCACATGGGCGCTGCGCACGTTGCTGACGATTTCGTTGGCGGCGCCTTTCCAGCGGGATTTGGTGAAGGCATCGACGTTGGCGGTCTCGGCATGTTTACGGGCGCTCGCGGCGTGGCGCTGGAAGCTGTCGAGGTCTTTTTTCAGGCGCTGGCGCTCGCGGCGCCGATCCAGGCGGGCATGTTCCAGGGCGGCCTGGGCGGCGTGCTGCTGGGCATCGCGCTGCGCCCGGTAGTCGTCGTAGTTGCCGCCGTAGAGCCGGGCCCCGAGGGGCGACAGCTCGATGATTCGCCCCAGGGTGTTGAGCAGGCGCCGGTCATGACTGACCACCACCAGGGCGCCGCGCCAGGCGTTGAGAGTCGCCAGCAGCCAGTCGCGACCGGCGCTGTCGAGGTGGTTGGTGGGCTCGTCGAGAATCAGCAATTGCGGGGCGCGAAGTAAGGCACCTATCAGCGCGACCCTGGCCAGTTGGCCGCCACTGAGTTGTTCGGCGGGCTGGTCGGGGCTGATCTCGGCCAGGCCAGCGGCGTCCAGTGCCTGGCGCAGGCGTTCGGCCAGGTCCCAGCGGTCATCAATCAGTTCCAGGTCGGCAGCCTGCGCTTGACCCCGGGCCAGGCGTTCAAGGGCGGCCAGGGTTTGTGCGCAACCGCTGGCCTGGGCCACGGTCTGTCCCGGTAACAGCTCAATGGTCTGTGGGACATAGGCGATACGGGCCGATGATTTGATCACGCCACAGGACGGAACAAGCACGCCTGCCAGCAGGCGCGCCAATACGCTCTTGCCCATGCCATTACGGCCGACAATCCCGGTAGGGGTGTAATCAATAGACAGGTTGAGGTCTTCCAGCAGAATCTCGCCATTGGCGAACTGAAAACCCACGTGATGCAAGGAAACAAGTACAGGCAGCCGGTTGACGTCAGTCATCAGCACCTCCAGAACAATGTGGCACAAGCCAACAAGCGCGCCAGGCGGCTCGTTGCGTTTACATGTTGGAAGGCTTAGTTGTTCACGTCGGCGGTCGTCCTGCGGTCGGAAAGGACCGGTAGCCTAGCGCAGTTGCGTCATTTTTCCTACATCGGTGATGCCGCCGTCTGCAGTTGCTCAAGAAACATCGCCAGCCCCACCTCTTCGGCTTTCAAGCCCTTGCGCACCCTGGGCCTGGGCAGTTTCGCCAGCCCGCCCTGGCTGAAGTGCTCCAGCACCGCCGGGTGGATGTAGCACTTGCGGCACACCGCCGGGGTGTTGCCCAGTTGCCGGGCGACGTTCTTGACCATCTCCACCACGTGCCTTTTGGCATCCGACTCCGGCTGCCACGCCAGCTCCCGCAACACCGCCAGGGCCAGGGCGCTGCCGGCCCAGGTGCGATAGTCCTTGGCGGTAAAGTCGGCGCCGGTGAGGCTGTGCAGGTAGGCGTTGACGTCGGTGGAGCTGACGGTACGCCGCTCGCCGTTTTCGTCCAGGTACTGGAACAGGTTCTGCCCCGGCAACTCCAGGCAGCGCTTGAGCACGGTGGCCAGGCGCCGGTCCTTGATGCTGACCTGATGCTCGACACCGCTCTTGCCACGGAACTGGAACTGGATTTCGCTGCCCTTGATATCCACGTGGCGGGTGCGCAGGGTGGTCAGGCCATAGGAGCGGTTATCGCGGGCGTATTGGCTGTTGCCGACGCGGATCAGCGTGGCATCGAGCAATAACACCACGGTGGCCAGGACCTTCTCCCGATTGAAGCCCGGTGCGTCGACTTGCGCTTGCAGTTGCTTGCGCAATTTGGGCAGCGCATTGCCGAACTGCTGCAGGCGCGAATACTTGTCACTGTCGCGCACCTCGCGCCAGCGTGGGTGATAACGGTATTGCTTGCGGCCGCGCGCATCGCGCCCGGTAGCCTGCAGATGGCCCTTGGGGTCGGCGCAGATCCACACGTCGGTATAGGCCGGCGGGATGGCGAGGGCGTTGATCCGCTGGATTTCGTCGGCGTCGGTCAGGCGTTGGCCGTGGCTGTCGAAATACTGGAACTTGCCCCGCAGTTTGCGGCGGCTCAGGCCCGGTTGGCTGTCATCAACGTAGTGCAGGTCACGGGGCAGGTCGGCAGGCACGGTGGAGTCGGGCATGGGGCAAAGTCCTTGGCAATAAATCAGGCCGGTATGGCTGATTGACCGCAGCGTTGCGCCGTCCGTTCAAGCCAGTACCGCGACCGCCTTGATCTGTGCCCACAGTGCCTGCCCTGGATGCACGTGCAACTGGTCCCGCGAGTAACGGGTGATCCGCGCCAGCAACGGCGTGCCCGCAGCATCCAGCCGCACCAGCACATGGGCACTGTTATCGGCAGGGATCTCCTGGATCACGGTCACGGGCAAGCAGTTGAGAATACTGCTGTGCTCCCCGGGTTGCAGGCTGAGGCTGACATCCCGGGCGCGAACCTTGAACCGCAAGTGTTTGCCCGGCGCCAGCGGTGTATGGGCCACGCGCATTTGCAATGGGCTGTCGGGCAATTGCAGGGTCAGCAACTGGTAGTGGGCGTCGTGGCTGCTGACCGTGCCGTTGATCACCACGCCGGCATCGTCGCCCAGGGCCAGCGGCAGGTCGAGCCGCGCCAGGGTTTCGCCAATCGGGCCGCTGGCCAGGGCCTTGCCCTCGCTGAGCAGGACAATGTGATCGGCCAGGCGCGCCACCTCATCCTGGGCATGGCTGACGTACAGCACCGGGATTTCCAGTTGGTCGTGCAGGCGCTCCAGATAGGGCAGGATCTCGCCTTTGCGCTGGCTGTCGAGGGCAGCCAGGGGTTCGTCCATCAGCAGCAATTGCGGGCTGGTGAGCAGGGCGCGGGCGATGCCGACACGTTGGCGCTCACCGCCGGACAAATGCTCGGGATGGCGATCCAGCAGGTGGCCAATGCCCAGCAGTTGCGTGGCCTGGGCCATGTCCACACGGCGTTGGGCCTTGGGGATACGCTTGAGGCCGAACTCCAGGTTGGCCAGCACCGACAGGTGGGGAAACAGGCTGGCCTCCTGGAATACATAACCGAGGGCACGTTTGTGCGGCGGTACAAACACCCCGTTACGGCTGTCTTGCCAGACCTGCTCGTTGATTTGCACAAACCCATCACCGGCCCGCTCCAACCCGGCAATGCAGCGCAGGCAGGTGGTCTTGCCCGAGCCGGAGTGCCCGTAGAGCGCGGTGACGCCACGCCCCGGCAGCTTCAGGTCCACGTCCAGGGCAAACCCGGAATACCGCAGTTGCAGGCGCACTTCGATCATCGACATCAGCTCCAGCCCGCTTTGGTTTTACGGCTGGAGTAGAGCGCCAGCAACACCAGGAAAGAAAACACCACCATGGCCCCGGCCAGCCAGTGGGCTTGGGCGTATTCCATGGCTTCGACGTGATCGTAGATCTGCACCGAGACCACCCGGGTCTTGTCGGGAATATTGCCGCCGATCATCAGCACCACGCCAAACTCACCCACGGTATGGGCAAAACCGAGGATTGACGCGGTGATAAAACCGGGCCGGGCCAGGGGCAGGATCACCGTGAAAAAGGTATCCCAGGGGTTGGCCCGCAAGGTGGCGGCGACTTCCAGGGGGCGACTGCCGATGGCCGAGAACGCGTTCTGCAACGGTTGCACCACAAACGGCATGGAATAGATCACCGAGCCAATCACCAGGCCGGCGAAGCTGAAGGTCAGGGTGCCCAGGCCCAGCCATTGGGTGAACTGCCCGAGGTAGCCATGGGGGCCCATGGTCAGCAGCAGGTAGAAGCCAATCACCGTGGGCGGCAGCACCAGCGGCAGGGCCACGATCGCGCCGATGGGGCCGCGCCACCAGGAGCGGGTGCGCGATAGCCACAGGGCAATCGGAGTGCCGATGACCAGCAGAATCACGGTGGTCAGCGACGCCAGTTTCAGGGTCAACCAGATCGCAGAAAAATCGGCACTCGATAGGGGCATTTACAGTTGATAACCGTAGGATTTGATAATCGCGGCAGCTTTTGGCCCCTTGAGGTAGTCAACCAGCGCCTTGGCGGCCGGGTTGTCCTTGCCTTTATTGAGGATCACCGCGTCCTGTTTGATCGGGTCATGCATCTGGCCAGGAACGATCCACGCCGAGCCGCTGCTGACTTTGCCGTCTTTATAGATCTGCGACAAGGCGACAAAGCCCAACTCGGCATTGCCGGTGGACACAAACTGATAGGCCTGGGTGATGTTCTGGCCTTCGACCAGCTTGCTCTTGACCTGGTCGGTCAGGCCCAGCTTGGCCAGCACCTGGGTGGCTGCGAGGCCGTAGGGGGCGGCTTTCGGGTTGGCGATGGACAGGTGCTGGTATTGGTTTTTCTGCAGCACATCGCCCTTGGCATCCACATAACCTTCCTTGGCCGACCACAGCGCCAGGGTGCCGACGGCATAGGTGAAGCGCGAGCCCTTGACGGTGTCGCCTTCGCTCTCGAGCTTTTGCGGGGTGCTGTCGTCGGCACTGAGAAATACTTCAAACGGCGCGCCGTTCTTGATCTGGGCGTAGAACTGCCCGGTAGCCCCGTAGGCGGCGACCAGGGTGTGCCCGGTGTCTTGTTTGAAGTCGGCGGCGATGGCCTGTATAGGGGCGGTGAAGTTGGCGGCGACGGCTACCTGGACTTCATCGGCGTGGGCCGAGCCCAGGGTGAAGAGGGCAAGCAGGGTGGCCAGGCCTGGGGCGCGAATCATCATGCAGCAGCTCCTTGGGGTGCCGACGTGGCGGCTTGTTATAGGTAATCGCTATGTATGGGAATATATAGCGCTTCGCCATCGTCGGTACAGTGCAAAGTTGTCTCAGGGGCTCAGCGCTTATTAAGTTGCGCCAGGGCCTGCCGGGCCAGGTTCAGCGTCAGCTCGCGGGTGGACAGGTCCTGCCCCAGGCGCAGCGCCTGGCCGGCCCACAGGCTACTGAAGTCGGCTTCATCCAGGGCGCGCAAAGGCATCAAGGCACCGCCGGCCAATGGAAACGCCGGCGCCGCTGGGTTGATCGGCCCCAGTTCGCGCATCACCCGATTGACGATCCCCCGCGCCGGGCGCCCGGTGAACAGGTTGGTCAGGGCCGTTTCGCTGGCCTGGGCGCTGTGCAATGCCTGATGGTGGGCGGGGGTGATAGTGGCTTCGGGCGTGAACAGATAGGCCGTGCCGATCTGCACCGCCGAGGCGCCGAGGGCGAACGCGGCAACCATGCCCCGTGCATCGCCAATCCCACCGGCCGCGATCACCGGCACACTGACCGCATCGACGATCTGCGGTACCAGGGCCATTGTGCCAATTTGGCTGGTGAGGCGATCGCTGAGAAACATCCCGCGATGCCCACCGGCTTCATAGCCCATGGCAATGATTGCATCGCAACCGTGCCGCTCCAGCCAGATCGCTTCTTCGACAGTGGTGGCCGATGACAGCACTTTTGCCCCGGTGGCCTTGACCCGGTCCAGCAGGGCTTTTTCCGGCAGGCCGAAGTGGAAACTGACTACCTCGGGGCGGAACTCTTCCACCACTTCGCAACTGGCAGTGTCGAACGGAGCGCGGTTGGAGACCGGGGTCGGTGCGTCAAAATCGGCCCCCAGTTCACGGTAGTAGGGCTCCAGCATCGCCTTCCACTGGCGGTCACGTTCGGGGGCAGGGACTGGTGGCTGATGGCAGAAGAAATTCACGTTCAACGGTCGGGCACTGGCCTGGCGAATGGTGCTCAGCGCCTGGCGCAGTTGCTCGAGACTCAAGGTGGCCGCCGGCATTGAGCCGAGGGCGCCGGCCTGGCTTGCGGCAATCACCATCTGCGGGCTGGTGCTGCCGGCCATGGGGGCCTGGATGATCGGCAGGTCAATGCCCAAGAGGTCAATAATCCGCGTATCTGGCCAGGTGCTCATGGTTCGCTTCTCCAGTGGTGGAACGCCCGGGGAGGGCTGCCCGGCATTTTTAACAGGGGCGGCCAGGGCAAGGCCAGTCTGTATTATTCACTGGACGCAGGCGCCGGTTCATGCACGGTGCGGCGTTCGCGCTGGAGCAATTGCTGCTTGCGCTCCACCCCCCAGCGGTAGCCCGAAAGATGACCATCGCTGCGTACCACGCGGTGACAGGGAATCGCCACGGCCAGGCGATTGGCGCCGCACGCCTGGGCCACGGCGCGAAAGGCGCTGGGCGCGCCGATGCGTTGGGCAATCTCGGCATAGCTGGCAGTGCTGCCTAACGGAATGTCGCGCAGCGCCTGCCAGACACGCTCCTGGAACGCGGTGCCGCGCAGGTCCAGGGGCAGGTTCAGGCCCAGGGCGGGCGCTTCGATAAAACCCACCACCTGGGCAATCAACTGTTCAAAACCGGGGTCGGCGCCGATTAGATTGGCCTGCGGGAACTGGTCCTGCAGGTCGCGCGCCAGTTGGTCCGGGTTGTCGCCCAGGAGGATCGCGCAGACCCCGCGATTGCTTTGCGCCACCAGAATCGCCCCCAGGGAGCACTCGCCGATGGCAAAGTGGATATCGTTATGGATGCCGCCGGCCTTGTAGTCGCTGGGTGTCATGCCGAGCAACTGGTCGGCAGACGCATAGAAGCGGCTGTTGGAGTTGAAGCCTGCGTCGTACAGCGCGTCGGTCACCGACTGGTTGTCCTGCAGGTGAGCCCTGACCTTGCGTGAACGATGGGCCCGCGCATAGCCCCGCGGCGTCAGCCCGGTCAGGGTCTTGAATACCCGGTGGAAATGGAAGGGGCTCAGGCCGGCGCCGTTGGCCAGGTCTTCCAGGGCGGGCAGGGTCTCGGCCTGTTCGATATGGCGGCAGGCGGCGGCGACTAGGTGCGCATGGCGTTGCGCGACCTGGGTCTGATCGGCCGAGGTGCGTTTATTTGGGCGGTACCCGGCGGCTTCGGCTTGCTGCGGGGTGTCGAAGAACTCGACGTTCTTGCGCAGCGGCTGGCGTGCGCTGCTGCTGGGACGGCAATACACCCCGGTGGTCTTGACCCCATAGACGAAGGTCAGATCGGCCGTAGCGTCACGGGCAACAATGGCCGCCCAGCGCAGATCATCTTCAGTGCTCATGGCAATAGCTCGGCAATGGATCAGTGGCCAGGATAATCACCGGGGAGGGGCCGCACACTCCGTTGCTTGCGGTTGAATTCACCGGGGTCAGCCGGCCGTGCGAAACGTCAGGTTGATCCGTTGTGGCCCCATGCGCGGGTGCGCGCCTTCCTTGATCGGCAGCACCCCATGAAAACGCAGGCGGTCAACGCCGCCCCAGACCGCCACGTCGCCATGGAACAGCGAGATCTTTTGCGTCTTGTCGCTGCGTTGATGGCCACCAAACAGAAACACCGCCGGCAGGCCCAGGGACAGCGAGACCACTGGCGCGTTGTAGTCGCGCTCGTTCTTGTCCTGGTGCAGGGACATCCTCGCACCCGGCACATAGCGGTTGATCAGGCAGGCGTCCGGCGCAAAACCGTCGAAGCCCGCAGCGCTGGCCGCGTTGATCGCCAGTTCGCGCAACACCGCCGGCATGCTCGGCCAGGGCTGCTGGCGCTCGGGGTCGAGGGGGCTGTAGCGATAGCCCTGGGGGCTGGTGGTCCAGCCCAGTGCGCCGCAACTGCTCAGGGCCGCCGACATGGTATAGCCACCGGGGGTGACCATATGCCGGAACGGGGACTGGACCAGGACAGCACGCAGCTCGGGCAAGACACGTTCAAGCCAGGGTAGGGCATAGCCCCTGAGGACGTAGGATTGTTCGCCGATTTGCTCGCGACGGGCCGGTTGCTGCAAGGCCTCGTCGCTGAACAGGTCGCCGGTGGAATGAGGGTCCATGTTGCACAATCACTCCGCTGCTGGTGATGGTTTACAGGGCCTTGCTCACGGTGATCTCAGTGATTTCGTCACTGGCATCGTGGATTTTCGCCAAGGCCGCCTGGGCTTCTTCGGTGCTGGCCGACTGCAGTTGGGCAAATTCAAAACGGCGTTCGCCGTTGAGCTTGTACTTGATGACGTATTTGGTGGTCTGGTTCACGGGCATTCCTGTGGTGTAAGGCTGCGCAATCAGCTGAGTTTGGTGCTGGTGCGGCGAACAATGCGGATTTTATGGGACAAGGCCGGCTTGCGGGTAACGCTGATGGCACGGCGTGTCACCACATCCAGGGTGATGTTCCAGAACCCGGTGCTTGGCGCGGTGATCTTGGCCGGGAATTTGTCGAACGCGCCACCGTGATACGTGTGGCGACCACCATTTTTGAAGCTGCGGAAATTCGCATCGCTCATCAGGCGGATATTGCAGGTCTGCGAGCATTCAATGACGACAATGTCCCCTTCGTTCAAGTGTTCGCGCTGGTGGATGAATTTCATGGGGGGTGTCTCCAGAAGGGCTTTTTCTGAAAAATCAGAACGATACGTGGGTTAAGATGGAGTTTATCAGCCCCAGCACGTTTATTATCGGGTCGTCGTCGGCGTCTTCGACAATTTAAAACAGTTATTTACCGATATATCAGGGATAAATCCTACGTTGGCGGGAGAAAAATACCATCTTCGCTGTCGTAGGGTCTTTATCGGAGGTTTTGTATGAAGTGGAGTGTATTGGTTCTGGCCCTGGCAATAGGTGGATGTGCTTCGGTTTCAGACATCAAGCAGACACCGCCAACCCTGGCGGTTATCTCCGGGAAAAAACCGCAGGAATACGCGGCGTGTGTGGTGCAGAAACTGTCGGCGACCCGTCGCCCGTCGCAGATCGAGCCGCTCAAGGAAGGTGTGCGGGTAATTGTGCCGCAGAAATTTTCGGCTGACCCGTCGGCCATTTTCGAGATTGAAGACCGCTCCAGCGGTAGCAGCATCAAGCTCTACGAGAGCATGTCCAATGTGCCGATTCGTCCGGGTGATGTGAAGAAAGCTGCGGAAGACTGCATTTCCGGCTGAGTCCACCTCACCGCTCATACGCGATCAACTCCGATCAAGAAGCCTGGCCTGCGCTTGCAGTGCCGGGCTTTTTATTGCCTGAAATTTCTTACCCAGCGGTTGTGACTGTCAGCCCATTACCCTACCATTTGTAGGCTTATGCATTGTAGGTCTAAGCATATAACTATAAAAATGGAGTCGTGATGATGTCTGTGGAGAGAGTGTTGATGGGTGGCGCCCTGCTGCTCATGCTCGGCAGCGCGCAGGCGCTGGAGGGCAAAAAGGTGTTCAATGAAGGTGGCGCGCAGCCTGGCGCGGCGGCTTGCATGGCGTGCCATGGCGCCGATGGCCTGGGGCTGGCGGCTGCGGGGTTTCCACGGCTGGCGGGGTTGCCGGCGGCTTACCTGAGCAAACAACTGCATGACTTTCAGAGTGGTGCGCGCAGCAACCCGGTGATGACGTCGCTGGCCAAGGCGCTTACCGATGAAGAAATCGCCGCAGTGACCCAGACGCTGGCGGCGATGCCGGCGCCGGCCGTGCAAACCGGCCATCGCAGCATGGCCCCGACCAATCCCACCGAAAAACTGGCACTGCAGGGTGCCTGGGAGCGGCAGATTCCTGCGTGCGTCAGTTGCCATGGCCCTGCAGGTGTCGGCGTGGGCGAGGCGTTCCCGCCGCTGTCCGGGCAATCTGCCGCCTACCTGGCCGCCCAGCTCAATGCCTGGCGCAGTGGCACCCGGCACAATGATCCCAATGACCTGATGGGCCATGTGGCCAAATCCCTCACGGATGACGAAGTGCAGGGGATTGCCGGTTATTTCGCCTCCTTGCCTGGCCAGGAGGTCAAGCCATGAACAACCTGTCATTTGCACCCGTGCTGGTCGCGTTGATCAGTGTGCCGGCGTTGGCCGCACCGATAGCCATGGAAGATCAGTCGCAACTGCAGGTGCCGGCTGCGGTGCCTGCCACCACGGCGTTCCAGCCACCTCAGGCAAGCGAGTTGCCCGACAATGCCTACGGCAAGTTGGTGATGCAGGGTTATGCGTTGTTCGTCGATACCAAGCGCCTGGCGCCGCAGTTTGTCGGCAACGGTCTCAATTGCAGCAACTGCCACCTGGATCAGGGGCGCCTGGCCAACTCCTCGCCGCTGTGGGGGGCTTACCCGATGTACCCGGCCTATCGAAAAAAGAATGACAAGGTCAACTCCTTCGCCGAACGCTTGCAGGGTTGCTTCCAGTTCAGCATGGACGGCGGCACGCCACCGGCAGCCGACAGCCCTGAGATTGCCGCGCTGTCGACCTACGCTTACTGGCTGGCGAGCAAGGCGCCGCTGGGCGTGGAGTTGCCTGGGCGTGGTTACCCTGATGTGCCACAACCGGCCAAAGGCTACAACCTGGCGCAAGGGGCCGAGGTGTACAAGGCACAGTGTGCGGTGTGCCATGGCGGCGAGGGGCAGGGGCAGAAGGTCGGTGATAGCTACGTGATGCCACCGTTGTGGGGCAAGGACTCCTATAACTGGGGCGCCGGTATGCACCGGATCAACACGGCGGCCTCCTTTATCAAGCACAACATGCCGCTGGGCAAGGGCGGTAGCTTGAGCGACCAGCAGGCCTGGGACGTGGCGGCCTACGTCAACCGCCATGAGCGCCCCCAGGATCCGCGCCTGGTGGACGGCTCGGTGGAGAAGACCCGCGTCAAGTTCCACGCCAATGATGGCGTGAATCTGTACGGGCAAACGGTTGATGGCGTACTGATTGGCCAAGGCATCCGTTAAACTATCCGCCGACCACAAAAAATGCCGCTCAAACCCCGGGGTTTGAGCGGCATTGTCATTCTGGAAAGCAATTATGAAACGTGAACGCGTCAGAGAGCGGCATGCAGAGGGTCACATCTCTGCGACCCATGTGATTCAAAATCCGGCCAATTCGGGGGAGTGGATTGTATTTTTCAAGAAAAGCGGCGGGCGCAGCTTTTTCCTGGTGGATGACCAGGACGAGGTCGAATCCTTTGCGAAACTGGATGACCTGATCGATACCATTCGTAGCCTGGGCATCAAGTTCGCCGAGATTCACATGTAACCGCCCGGGGTTACTTGCAGACCACCACCACACTGCGGCCCTTGAAATTGCCCACGTCCACGCCCAGGGTCTTGTCGCTGTCCTGCAAGGCCGGCGTGCCTTCGGTACCGACGATGCGGTAACCGGTGCCTGCGCAGGATGCATCGGCTTTTTCATAGCAACTGGCCCAAGAGTTGGCCTCGCCCGAGCAGTCGATGGTCAGGCCTTGTTCGCCATTTTTCAGATAGATATCAGATGTGGTGGTGCAGCCGGCAAGCGCCAGTACCGAGATCAGTGCCAGGATTTTGTTCATGAGTTGGGTCGTCGTCGAGGGTGTTGGAGGGGCGCTGACACTGTCGTGGGGCGTTGGCGCGAGAGTATAGCGAACTGCCACTTAATGCGCAGTCTCAGAAACAAAGTCTGCGACTGCGCCCCCGCGATGTGTCCGGCCCTGGCCTTCTGCGTGTGTCATGGCACACCCATCACGAGTACACCGCTGCCGCTGACGGGGCCTGGGGTGGGCAGGGATCCGGCTCGCCGGACGAGGGTAAACGTCACATCGTCGCCGCCCACGCTATTGGTAATACTGGACAGGAAGGCGCCGCCGACCTGGACGGCCGTTGCGCTCCTTACGAGTGCCGTGCCGACATCCGGGTTGCTCATCAGCAGTAGCCTGGAGTCGAACGATGACGGCGTACCTTTGTAGGTAATGGTGATCGGCGTGGTGATCCCCGGGTCCGGGCACGCGTAGGTGAGTCGGCGGTCACGGCGAACGGTGGTTGTCAGCGGGTCGGTGCCGATTGCCCTTTGGTGTACATCGCCGAAGTCGATCTCGATCGGGTTGTTATTGTTGATCGTGCAGGTTGACGGGGAAATGGTGAAGTCGTTGGCGGCGGTATAAGTGACCGTGAGTTGCGGTCGGGTGCCGTCGAAATTGTTCGAGCTGGTGAGGCGCAACAGGCCGAGGGTGTCTCCTGTGCGCACATCAATCGGATTGGAGGGATCGTTACGCACCAGAATATAGGGGGTGATATTGATCGGGTAGCCGATCCCGTTGTTGGGCATGGTGGCCACGCGGATACCCGCCGGAACCGGCGTATCGAGGAAGCTGCCATTGATGCGCAAACCGCTCCTTTCCCGGGTGAATTTGGGGCCGGACGTCCAGGGTGTTCCCGAGGCATTCCCGGTTGCCCAGTAATCCTCCCCCCAAACGGGGCCTGCGCCGGCGGTAAACCGACATTCGAGCCGGGCGCCCTCCATCAGAATCCTCACGCGATCTGTATCGAGCCGTACGTCTACTGGGACGGTCAGGTGGGTCACCCGCGCCCACTCCCCACCATTGATCCGACAATCGACAGCCAGCGCGGCCGAACTAACGCTAATCAGCAGGAGAAGCACCATGGCTTTATATAGTCGTTTCATCTTGATCTCTCGTTGCTTCTCTACGCAGGCGCTGTCCAGCGAACAATCAGTCGCTGTAAACCTGCTTGGCCTGAAAGCCTATGGGTATCAATCGGTTTTTTGAGTCTACGAACTACGGGTAGTCCAGGGTAAAAGTAGAGGTCGCGGTGTAGGCGCCATGGCCAATGCTCTGGTCCCTGATGGCATTCGGCTCACCCTGGACATAGGCTTTGAGCTCAATAACGTTGCTGCCATTACGCAACACCTGTTCGTCGCTGACTGTATTCAGAGGCAATGGCTTTTGGCTCGGTGTCTCGATACCGATGCCAATGCCTGAGGCACCACTCCCTGCGTCCAGCGCGAGCAATCCGGGCAGCGCCGGGTTTTCCCTGCCGCCGAACGTGATGGTGACCGTGTTGCTGATCGAGGTGTTGCAATCTTCCAGGTGCAGCTTGAAACCCCGACCCTGGGAGCGGGTGTTGATGTAGAGATGCTTGCTGGTCAGGTCCCAGAGCTCCAATGTGATGGCCTCGTCGCCTGGACGGATAGTGCAGGCCTCTTCCACCAGGTTGCCCTTCAAGCGCAGGTTGTCCGCCGCTTGCCCCTCGGGGGTCAGGCCGGTGGTCAGCAGTAAGGCCAACCCTGCACTTGGCCAGCCCTTGTAAATCGTTTCGTGTCCCATGGACGGATCTCCTACTCGTATTCGGCCAGCAACGTAGCCACCGCCGTAAACTGTGCAGGGGACAGCGTGGTGCCTGGCTGTTTGACGGGAACAACCTCCAATGCCGGCGGTGACGACAGGCTGATGTCCAGCGGTGTGTTGAGTGGAAACGGCTGGTCATTCTGGAAAATCCGGATCCCCAGTGCAGGCACATTGGTTTGCAATGCGGCGCCGTCAAACCCTGTCGCCGTGCCCCTGATACTCAACTTAAGCTCCCACGGCAGCGTGGCGGGGGCACAATTGATGGTGTAGCCGAGCCCGCGACGGTACTTCACTCCGTCGACCCGCTTGACCCCGACATCCCCAAAATCGACTTCAATGCTATTGCCTGCGTTGATCGTGCAGGGCGGCGGCTCGTTCAGCGTGCCGCTGAATGTCAGGTTGGCCAGCGCATTGCTGCAAAGGCCGATGGAACACAAGGCGAGCAATGCTCGCTGCTGGCAACGGGTCATTGATCGCTCCTTTTCATTGGTACTCGATGACAAGGGTGGCGGCGGCATCAAACACCCCTCCTGTCAGACTGCTGCCCGCGCGTTTGACAGGCACGGCCTGCACGATCGGAAAGTTTGGATAGGTAAACCTCACAGCCGTATTCAGCGGCCAGTCGGCGTCATTCACGAACAGCTTTACCCCAAGGTCGGCCTTGCGGGTGCCGAGCACGCGACTGTCAAACGCCGCTCCGGTGCCCTTGAGTTCCAGGGTCATCGCGTTGCTGAAGGGCGAGTCGCATATCACGGTGTAAGGCACGCTTCGACGATAATTGACCCCGTCAACCCGTGATGTCAGGAGGTTATTGCCAAACGGCACATCGAGCGTGCTCCCACTGTTGATGACACACGGCGGCGGGGCGATGATTTGTGCCCGGATGATCAGATTGGTATCGGCCGACACTGCTTGGCCTGCCGCCCACACCAGGGCGCCGGTAAGAACGGCCTGCGCGCCGATTGACTTAGCCATTGTTTTGCCCTTAGTCATAATTGAGCCTGAAATCCACTACGGCGCGAAATGCCCCGCTGGTCAGTGGTGCAGAGGTGCGCGTAGGCTGAACATTCCAGGTCCGGGTGCTGCTGCCCAATGCCAGAAACAGTGGTTCGCCCCTGGAGCCCAGCCGTACATCCCGCCCCACGTCATCGGTCAGGCGCAGGCCCATCCCGGTGATGCCTTGTACTTTGACCAGCCGCGGATCATCGTCATCGGCAGGGGCGACAAACGTCACCGACAGCACCGGTTGAAAGGCACTCCACGCCAGGTTCCCCGTACGTTCGCTACGGATGCTGCCGGCGGTGCGTTGGCAATCGGTAAAATGCAGCTGGAATGCCACAGCTGTTGCCTGGTCGCCCGGCCGCTGCAATTGGCTGGTGGACACGGCGCCCAGGTCAATCGTCTGGTGCAGTGACGTCATCTCCAGGCTGCAAGGGGTCTCATGCATGGCCCCGTTAATGTTCAGCAGCCCATTCATGCCCTCGATATCATCCTCGGCGTGTGCGCCCCCCACCAAGGCAAAGGCCAGCAACAGGCCGCCCAAGACCTTCCCATTGTGCGACTTCATGATGTTCTCCCGCGGCAGGCGCTACTCATTTGGGCGGTGGGGTTTGTGAGCTGACCTTGCAGGTTTCACCACTGCAAGTGAAAGCCAGCAGTGGGCGACCACCGTAGTCGTTGACGTAGGAGAAGTAGGGCGTAGTACCGAGTGTGTCGGCCGATGGCCCCAGCGTCAGCGCGCCTTTGGGCGGTACCATCACCGGCTCGAAGCCCGGTACGGTTTTGCCGTCCCTGCTGCTGCGCGCATCCACCAGGGTCACGTAGTAAGGCGTTGGGTTATTCACCTGATAACTGGCGCCTATGCGGGTCAGGGTCAGCTTTTCCTGCCAGGGGGTGGATAGGTCTTGCTGGCTCGGCGCAATGGCCTGCGGCCGGTAGAACAGTTTGATTCGGGTCTGCAGGGCGATTTGCAGGGTATTGGATTTATCACTGCGCGGCGGGATCTCCCTCAAATTGAAGTAGTAGACCGTCTCGCGATCCTGCGGCAGCATTTTTGCCGCCGGCAATGCCTGAACTTTCACCTGGCTCTGTTTCCCCGGCTCCAAGCGCTGAACCGGCGGTAACACGATCAGGGGAGTGGTGATTTTCGTGCCCGCTTCATCCTCGATCCAGCCCTGGGCCAAATACGGCAATTGGGTGTTGTTATTGGTGATGTTCACGCTGGTGGCCTGTTTGCCGCCATCAAAAATCACTCGGGTGCGGTCCAGGCCGATCGCGGCATTTACACTCGGGCTCAAGCCCATTGCCAGCAGGGCGAAGGCCGGAAGAGGGAGGCGCGTCTTGAGCGTCATGAGGATGTGTTCTCCTTATCGGTAGGCTGCCCGCTCAGTACCGGCGGCACGGGCAAGGATTGATCAGTGGCGGTCTTGCGGCAGCTCAATTGCAGGGCATCGGTCAAGCCATCAGCAGGCAAAACGACAGGGAGCGTGAGGATGCACTGCTCGGCACCTCCCCAACTGACGGCCATCTGCCCGCCGGCCTGTATACCGCTCAGATAGACATGGCCGTCGTCATTCACAATCCCGGTATCCTGCTGTTTCATGTTCTTGACCTGCGCGCCGAACGGCGGTGAGTTGCCATCTTCCAGGCGAAGAACCGCCATGGCTTTCTCGCCGGCAATCACGTCCAGTGAGCGGTAGCCGATAGCCCCTTCGGTCAGTGTCAGTTGCGTCACCGATTGAGTGGCTTCGACATTGTTCGGCAGGCTCTCCAGGTCGACGCTGGCCGCCGTACGCTGATAGCTGCTGATATCCGAGATAACCGCCTTGCCAAAGGCATTGCTGCGGCTCGGGCTGCCGTAACCCCGCACAGGCACATCAGGTACGCCGCCGGTGTCGACCATCAGGCGGGTTCCGCCCGTGCTGTTGGTCCGGTGCAGCGCAGCGCCGTGAGACGTAAGCGTGCCACCGCCGCGCGCAGACACACCGAGGCTGCTGTTACCGGATTGTTGGCTGGCGCTGAGGTCGATATCGGCCTGATCGCCCATGTGGGTCAGGTAGCCGCTGGCAGAGCTATCGCTTGCACGGAGTTGGTAGCTATTGCGCGCATCAAGGCGATCACTGAAGCGCGACGAAAAACTGTTATCGCCCGCGGCCCGGTAGGCATCCAGCGATAGCGTGCCGGTGCGCCCCAGCGGCAGGCTGACCGTCAGCGCCGCACCGTTATCCTTGTAGCTGTATTCCAGGGTGCGATAGATGTTCAGGGACAGGCTCATGTTTCTCACGGTGCCCACATTGAAATAACGTGACACGGACAGGTTCCAGCGCTGCGTGTGTGGCCGGTCCCAATAGGTTTGTTTGTTGTAACTGGCGTAGACCGTGGCCCCAAGGTCGCGAAACTGCTTATTCACCGTGGCCGTATAAAGGGCCTTGCTCCCGCCGATAGGCTTCCAGTCATCAATGCGTTCACCGTCCTCGTTGTACCCCCCGCGCCCGCCGAGTTCGCCGTTCAAGCCGTAATGCCGAGCGTTGAGGTATTCACTCATGCTCAGGAAGCCCTTCTCGGAAAACCGGTAGCCGGCGAAGGTTATCTGGCTGTCGTACTGCTCAAAGTGCTTGGAGTATTGGAGGCGGTAGGATTTACCCGCGAGCCGCTCATTCCAGACGGTTGCCTGGGACTGGGTGACATCCAGCGACAGGGCCCCGAACGCGAGCAGGTCACGCCCAGCGCCGACGGACAGCGCATGGTAGTTGTTATCCGTGATCCCGCCGCCAAACAGCGACCAGCCGTTGCTGACCCCCCAGGAGAACTCGCCGGTCCCGAAAAAATCACCGTCACCGTTGTACTGGAGGTTGGACGGTCGTCCCGTTGCCAGCTTGTAGCGAACCTGGCCGGGGCGTGTCAGGTAGGGAACACCCGCCGTATCTAGCTGGAAGCTGTGGACCGAGCCGTCCTGTTCTTCCACCCGCACATCCAGCGAACCGGACACGGCATCGTTAAGGTCCTGAATGCGAAAGGGGCCTGCCGCGACCAGGGTTTCATACAGCACACGGCCTTGCTGGCTGACGACGACTTTTGCATTGGTTTTCGCCACTCCGACGACTTCCGGAGCGTAGCCACGCAAGTTGGGGGGCAGTTGGTTTTCATCCGAACTGAGTGCGGCGCCGGTAAAGCGGAAACTGTCGAACAGGTCCGAATACAGGTAGTTCTCTCCAACCACGAGGCGCGACTTCAGCGCAGGAATTGCGCGATAGGCGTAGTAGCGCGTCCAGTCCAGTTTCTGGTCCTTGGCTTCGCCCTCACGGCGTCTCTCGAAACGCCCCTGCCAGTCTGCCCTGAAGCGCCAGGCCCCGGCGTTCGCGCCGAGCGTTCCGTTCCCACTCAGGTTGTTGCGGTTGCCGCGATTGTTTTGATAGTTGGACTGCGCGGTGATGCTGTAGTCCGCCAACAGCCCCGGCACACCTTCATCCCAGCGCGAGGGCGGATCCCAATTGATGTCGCTGTATTCGAGATAAGCCTGGGGGAGGTTGATAGTCAGCGTCGAGGTGGCCAGATCCCCACTCACTTCCATGCCTGGCAGCCCTTGGATCTCCAGGCACTGCCCGTTATTCCACCAGGTGAGTTTTGCCGCGCCGGACGCCTTGAGGCCAAGCTGTTCGACGAGATCGGGGGACAAACAGGCCTGGCTGCCCTTGGGATCATTATCGGGGGGATAGAACACCACCGACTGCTCAGCAATAGGCTGGGCATTGACCTGCACCACCATTGAGTAGGTGCCGGGCAGAATAAACCCGCTGCGCGCAAATCGGGACAAGTCAATATTGGTGCGATCATTCAGATCAAGAACATCCGTATTGAACTCGATATCCCCGCTGGCCATTGCAGTTCCAGCCAGTGACATCAACCCGCTAAATAGGCCTGGACGCAGCGAATATTTGACCTTCGACGTATTCAACATGAAAAAGCGACTCATCAATGTTCAAAAATATTCCAGCTTGAACTGCACGGCGGCACCGTGAGCGCCAGGCATCAGCGGCAGCCCGTTGCCGACCAGGCGAAGCGTGTAGTGCAGTGTCATGTCGCCTTCTGCCAACGGCAGCAACGGCATCGGCTCACCCGGAATGCTCTCCTGGCCGGCCGCATCCCAAATATGCAGGGCGACCCCCTGTGAACCACCAAAGGCAGCAAAGGAGCGACCGTCTCTATCGCGGGCACCGTCAAAGGTCACTTGCAGGTGCTGCCAATCCGGCAGGTTCACATCCGGGCGTGACGGGTCAGGGCGGGTCAAGGAGCAATTGACCAGGCGCAACTGGAAGGGGTGAGGTTCACCTATCGCACTGCGCAGCAGCCGGCCTATGGGCTCGGGTGGCATCTCGATGGTTTGATCGGCACTGACCAGTTCCAGCCCGCAAGCGGAGTCAATGACTTCTCCTCCCAGGGTGACTAACCCCTCACCTTGCGCCGCCGCATTCGCGAAAACGCAGGGGCTGATCAACACCGTCAATGAAGAGGCAATGGCGAAACTCAGGAATGTTTTCACCTGTATCTCCCGTCAGAGTCCCCCGCCACCCGAAGTGGCGGGGGCCGTACTTACTGATAGGCCAGGGTGAAATTGGTCACCGCGCTGAAATCACCAGGCACGATCGTGCCGGTGGCCGCACCTTGTACATAGGCACCAAACTCCAGGGTGTTGTTACCGACGGCAATGGCTTGCGGGGTCGTTGCGACACCCAGCTCAATGGGCTGGCTGCCATGGGTCATCATGATGCCGATACCGCCCGCGCTACCCACTGTGCCCAACCCGCCCGGGACAACGCTTGAGGGCGCGCCCGTGAATGTAGTCGTCACCGTATTATCAGTCAGGCCTGCCAGGTCGCAGCCTTCAAGTTCAATCAGAACGCGCCGGGCTTCAGATTTCCCCCCTGTCTGCAATTGATGTTTGGCGATCGCGCCAAGATGAACAGTTTGATCTACGGAGTCAGGCTTAATAGAACAAGCACCCGAGTGGACCGACCCTTCGAACGTAACTGTCCCATCTGCCGCATGAGCGGCAGAGATCGCGCCAGCAAATAGTCCGATAGTTAGCAGTGCAGTTTTAAAATTATTTTTCATTTGCAGATACCTACAGAGTAAGTGTTGTTGAGAAGTCCGGCCGCAACTGTGCGTAGGACCTATTAAAAAGCGGTTATGAAGTGTGCAGTTAAGTGTCCAGGTTTCAGTGCTTTGGATTTCTCCTCTTCTCTTGAGGTATCGAAAGCTTGCGATTGAGTTCGCCGCTTTATAGGCGCAGTCCAGGGTCGTGCGGCAAGCCGGAACGGTCCGGCCAGTCGGCTCTTTGCCTCAGCGGAGGCTCGCAGAAAACTCAGCCCGGGTGCGGTTGAGTTGGTGTTCAGCGAAGTCCTGATTTTCCAACTATTTGTATTGCGCTTCGGGAGAACATTCGAGGCGGGGCAATTATTAGGCTACTAGTTTTAGTAAGGAAGTCGTCCGGTTCCCTTGCTTGCGTAGTCTTTTAGTGGTGGGGCATATAGGAAAGTTATGGCCGTTTTTCAATAATCGAGAAATGACCGTAAGACTTGGACTACATTTGGTTTGGCGAGGGGGCGAGTTGCTATAAAAATAGGTTGGCAAGTGTTTGGAGGCAATAGTGTATGTTGAGGAGAGCGAACTAATTTTCCCTCTCCTGAGTGAGTGCGTCGGCTCTGCCAGGGCGCAGATACAGGCAATGCAATGGGATGGCTGTTGTCAAACAAAAAAGCCCCGATCATCGGGGCTTTTTATGTGCAATCGTAGGGGCTTATTTCCCCTTTGGTCTTTTGCTCGATGCGTGACCGGCTTCGTCCACAAACACTTCGGCTACTGCAATAGCCTGGCTTTCGGTGGCGAATGCCCCGGCGACGCTGTCTCCGTGAAAATTGATCAGGTGCCAGCCGTCTGCTCGCTTAGTGATCAGGTAGCCGTTTACGCCTTTGGGTTCTGACATCGATTAACAATCTCGTGGTCTGGTTCAAGCGGGCTATGATAACGCCAAACGCGCAGGGCAAGCGCAAGTTGTTGCAGGTCAGTGCTCTGCACCCAAAAGCGTGCTAAAACAACCGAAGGCCTTTTAAGTAGCGGGGCACGGTTGGTTTGAGCTTGCCGTTGGTAGGGCCAATTGCAGGATCGGTGGAACTAACGCCGACATTTTTTCTCTATGTTGACATCGCAACGCCAGCAGCGCCCATTGTAAGGTGGCTGCGGCCTGATTAGACTGCGCCGAATTTCGTACGCACAGCCCTTATTAAGGACTTTTATGATCAAGAAATGCTTGTTCCCAGCAGCCGGTTACGGTACTCGCTTCCTGCCAGCGACCAAGGCCATGCCTAAAGAAATGCTGCCGGTGGTAAACAAGCCACTGATCCAGTACGGCGTCGAAGAGGCACTGGATGCCGGCCTCAACGAAATCTCCATCGTCACCGGCCGTGGCAAGCGCGCACTGGAAGACCACTTCGATATCAGCTACGAGCTGGAAAACCAGATCAAGGGCACTGACAAGGAAAAATACCTGGTCGGTATCCGCAAGCTGCTCGACGAGTGCTCGTTCTCCTACACCCGTCAAACCCAGATGAAAGGCCTTGGCCACGCGATCCTTACCGGTCGCCCACTGATCGGTGACGAACCGTTTGCCGTGGTCCTGGCGGACGACCTGTGCGTCAACCTGGAAGGCGACGGCGTCTTGACCCAGATGGTCAAGCTCTATCAGAAGTACCGCTGCACCATCGTTGCGGTGCAGGAAGTCGACCCTGCGGAAACCAACAAGTACGGGGTGATCGCCGGTGATGACATCGGTGATGGCCTGATCCGCGTTCGCGACATGGTCGAGAAGCCGGCGCCGGAAGATGCTCCGTCGAACCTGGCAATCATTGGTCGCTACATCCTGACCCCGGATATCTTCAAGCTGATCGAAGAAACCGAGCCAGGCAAGGGCGGCGAAATCCAGATTACCGATGCTTTGCTGAAACAGGCCAAAGACGGTTGCGTGATTGCCTACAAGTTCAAGGGCCGTCGTTTTGACTGCGGTGGCGCTGAAGGCTACATCGAGGCGACCAACTTCTGCTACGAGCACTTCTACAAGACTGGCAAGGCTTACTGATTAAGCATTGCCTGTTGAGTCTCAAGAAAGCCACCTTCGGGTGGCTTTCTGGTTTTTTGGGCGCAAGCGGGTATCCTGATGCCCTGCCGAGGAGAGTGAAATGGCCTACGATTTTGATCTTTATGTGATTGGCGCCGGTTCCGGTGGTGTACGGGCGGCGCGTTTCGCCGCAGGTTTTGGCGCGAAGGTGGCCGTGGCGGAAAGCCGCTACCTGGGCGGTACCTGTGTCAACGTTGGCTGCGTGCCGAAAAAACTGTTGGTGTATGGCGCGCACTTTGCCGAAGACTTCGAACAAGCCAGCGGCTTTGGCTGGTCCTTGGGCGAGGCGAACTTTGATTGGGCGACATTGATCGCCAACAAGGATCGCGAGATCAATCGCCTCAACGGTATTTACCGTAACTTGCTGGTGAACAGCGGGGTGACCCTGCACGAAGGCCATGCGCGTCTGACCGGCCCCCACGAGGTCGAGATCAACGGCGAGCGCTTCACGGCCAAGCACATCTTGATCGCCACGGGCGGCTGGCCGCAGATCCCCGAGATTCCGGGGCATGAGCATGCCATTGGTTCCAATGAGGCGTTCTTCCTGAAGCAACTGCCCAAGCGCGTACTGGTGGTGGGTGGTGGTTATATCGCGGTGGAATTTGCCGGGATTTTCCATGGTCTGGGCGCGCAGACGTCGTTGCTGTATCGCGGCGATCTGTTCCTGCGTGGCTTCGATGGCGCGGTGCGCAAGCACTTGCAGGAAGAGCTGACCAAGCGTGGCCTGGACCTGCAGTTCAACGCTGATATCGCACGTATCGACAAGCAGGCCGATGGCAGCCTCAAGGCCACCCTGAAAGACGGTCGTGTATTGGAAGCCGATTGCGTGTTCTACGCCACGGGCCGGCGCCCGATGCTGGATAACCTGGGCCTGGAGCACACCGGGGTCAAGCTGGACAAGCGGGGCTTTGTCGAGGTTGACGATCTGTACCAGACCGCCGAGTCGTCGATCCTGGCCATTGGCGACGTGATTGGTCGCGTGCAACTGACACCCGTGGCATTGGCCGAAGGCATGGCGGTGGCGCGGCGTCTATTCAAGCCTGAGCAGTACCGCCCGGTGGATTACGCGATGATCCCCACGGCAGTGTTCAGCCTGCCGAATATCGGTACCGTGGGCCTGAGCGAAGAGCAGGCGCGGGCCGATGGGCATAACGTGCAGGTTTTCGAAAGCCGCTTCCGGCCGATGAAACTGACCCTGACGGAGTGCCAGGAGCGCACGCTGATGAAGCTGGTGGTCGATGCCGATACCGACAAGGTGCTGGGTTGCCACATGGTCGGGCCGGATGCGGGCGAGATTGTCCAGGGCCTGGCGATCGCCCTCAAGGCGGGGGCGACCAAGCAGCATTTCGACGAGACCATCGGCGTGCACCCGACGGCGGCGGAAGAGTTTGTCACCATGCGCACGCCTGTCGCTGGCTGATCAGGTATTCCCTGTTGCCTCTGGCGCCGTTGCAACGACGGCGGCCAGGCGCAGCGCCTCAATGGTGGCCTGGGCCTTGAGCAGCTCCAGTTCCAGGGTTTTGCGGCTGTGCTGCTGCTCGGCCAGGGCCTCCTGCCGTGCCTGGTTGTCCAGCACGGCAACCCGCAGACGCTCCTGGAGCAGGGTGCGCTCGCTATCAATCAGGCTTACCTGTTCGCTCAGCTTGAGTTGCTGGGCCTGATCCTTGCGGCTTTGCTCTTGCAGAGTCGCCAACTCCTTCGCCGTGACCCGGTGCTCAATCAATAGCCGTTCATTGTCACGGTGCAACTGGGTGATTTCGTCCTGGCGCACCATGGCGCTCTGCTGGGCCTGACGCAGTTCGGCCTGCAGTTGCTGCAGTTGGCCTTCGTGGCGGCGTTGTTCCTGTTCGCGTTGGTCTTTGATCGCAGTGCGGTAGTGCTCAAGGGCGTCGCGGGCGTGCAGGTGTTTGTCTTCCAGCGAGCGAATCTGTTCGTCCTTGTCCGCGAGTCGTAGCTCGTAGTCGCTGCACGCCTGGCTGAGTCCGGCGTTACGGGTTTGCTCGGTTTGCAGGCTGGTGCTGGCGGTCTGCAGGGCTGCGCTTTCTTCCGCCAGGGCGGCGGCCTGAATATCAAATTGCTGCTGGAGCTGGTTGTGGGCTGCGGTCAGTGCCTCTGCCTGGGTGAGCAGGGCGGTTTTCTGCTGCTCGAACTGCGCCAGGGCCTGGTCGATGGGTTCCTGAGCCTTCTCTTTCAAGCGCTGGGCCAGGCGTGCGACCAGCTCGCCAAGCTCATCGTCGATGGGCGCCTCGGTAATGGCGAGGCGGGTTTCGCTCTCGTCCAGCTCCTTTAAATAGCGGTGGATGGTGGTTTTCGAGCCGGTATTGCCCATTTCGATGCGTACCGCATCAATGCTGGGGTTTTCGCCGCGGGCGAGGATTGCCAGGCGTGCCGTTTGAACTACTGCTTTATTGATGCCGCCGCGAGCCATGGGGTCTCCGTCGATTTAGTACTGTGGTATGTATTATGTAAATACATACTGTATCACGAATAAAAATGCCTTTAAATTGATGATTTTACAGATGGGATATTGGCGTATTATCCCGTGTGATGACCCATTTGACGCAGATTCACCCCCTATGCCCGTACACCAACCCCTTGGCGATAGCGCTATGAGTGAACTTGATCGTTACCTGAACGCCGCCACCCGCGATAACACCCGACGCAGCTATCGCGCCGCCATCGAGCACTTTGAAGTGAGTTGGGGTGGCTTCCTGCCCGCCACCAGCGACAGCGTGGCCCGTTATCTGGTGGCTTACGCCGGGGTGTTGTCGGTCAATACCCTGAAATTGCGCTTGTCGGCGCTGGCGCAATGGCATTCCAGCCAGGGTTTCCCGGACCCGACCAAAGCGCCGGTGGTGCGCAAGGTGCTCAAGGGCATCCGCGCGGTGCACCCGGCCCAGGAAAAACAGGCCGAGCCCTTGCAGCTCCAGCACCTGGAGCAGGTGGTCAATTGGCTTGAGCGCGAAGCTGAGCAGGCGCGGACAGAGGGCGATCGGCCGCGCTGGCTGCGCGCCAAGCGCGACGCGGCCTTGATCCTGCTGGGCTTCTGGCGTGGTTTTCGCAGTGATGAGCTGTGTCGGCTGCAGATCGAGCATGTGCAGGCGGTACCAGGCGCGGGCATCACCCTGTACTTGCCGCGCAGCAAGAGTGACCGCGAGAACCTCGGCCAGACCTATCAAACCCCGGCACTGCTGCGCTTGTGCCCGGTGCAGGCCTATACCGAATGGCTGAGTGCCTCGGCCCTGGTGCGCGGCCCGGTGTTTCGCGGGATCGATCGTTGGGGCAACCTGGGCGAGGAGGGGTTGCACGCCAATAGCGTGATCCCGCTGCTGCGCCAGGCCCTCGGGCGCGCGGGCATTGCTGCCGAGCAGTACACCAGCCACTCCTTGCGCCGGGGCTTCGCCACCTGGGCCCATCGCAGCGGTTGGGATTTGAAGTCGTTGATGAGTTACGTCGGCTGGAAGGACATGAAGTCCGCCATGCGCTATGTTGAAGCGACGCCCTTTCTTGGCATGACTCAGGCCCGCGATCCGCTGCTTTAAGATTTCTTCTATTAATACAGCTGGTTGATAGCCAAAACCAATCGGCGGCATCAGGTTTGGCAATGAGCCATCGGCGATGAGACTGGGTAGGATTCACCCATCAACTTACTAACCCCTGACGGAGAGTCAACGATGCCTATCATCAACAGCCAAGTAAAACCGTTCAAAGCCACCGCTTACAAAAACGGCAACTTCGTAGACGTGTCGGACGCTGACCTGAAAGGCAAGTGGTCTGTCGTGTTCTTCTACCCAGCCGACTTCACCTTCGTCTGCCCAACCGAACTGGAAGACCTGGCTGACAACTACGCCGAATTCCAGAAGCTGGGCGTCGAGATCTACAGCGTGTCCACCGACACCCACTTTGCCCACGCTGCCTGGCACAACACTTCGCCAGCCATCGGCAAAATCCAGTACACCATGATCGGCGACCCAACCCTGACCATCTCCCGCAACTTCGACGTGCTGATCGAAGAAGCTGGCCTGGCAGACCGTGGCACCTTCGTGATCAACCCTGAAGGCCAGATCAAGATCGTTGAACTGAACGACGGCGGTGTTGGCCGTGACGCTTCCGAGCTGCTGCGCAAAATCAAGGCCGCCCAGTACGTCGCTGCCCACCCAGGCGAAGTGTGCCCAGCCAAGTGGAAAGAAGGCGAGGCTACCCTGGCTCCGTCCCTGGACCTGGTCGGCAAGATCTAAGTCTGTGAAGTATCAAGGGCGGATTGCCGCACCTTAAGTAAGCCGCACCGCCCTCAAAAACGCCCGGGCGAGATTCGCTCGGGCGTTTTTTTTACCGAATTGATTTGAAATAGGAAATCGCCCGTATGTTGGACGCCAATCTTAAAGCTCAGTTGAAGTCATACCTGGAGCGGGTCACCCAGCCGATCGAGATCGTTGCCTCCCTCGACGACGGTGCGAAATCCCAGGAAATGCTTGCTCTTTTGCAGGACGTAACCAGCCTCACCACGCTGATTACCCTGAAAACCGATGGCAATGATGGGCGCAAGCCGTCGTTCTCCATCAACCGCCCGGGTGCCGATATCAGCCTGCGTTTTGCCGGCATCCCCATGGGTCATGAATTCACTTCGTTGGTGCTGGCCCTGCTGCAAGTCGGTGGCCACCCGTCGAAGGCCAGTGTCGAAGTGATTGAACAGATTCGCAGCCTTAAAGGTGAGTTCAACTTCGAGACTTACTTCTCGCTGTCCTGCCAGAACTGCCCGGACGTGGTCCAGGCGCTGAACCTGATGGCCGTGCTCAACCCCAATATCCGCCACGTGGCCATTGATGGCGCACTGTTCCAGGCGGAAGTCGACGAGCGCCAGGTCATGGCGGTGCCCAGCGTCTACCTCAACGGCGTGAACTTCGGCCAGGGCCGCATGGGGCTGGAAGAAATCCTCGCCAAGCTCGACACCAGCGGTATCGAAAAGGCCGCCGAGAAAATCAGCGCCAAGGACGCGTTCGATGTGCTGGTCGTCGGTGGTGGCCCGGCCGGTTCTGCCGCCGCGATCTACGCCGCGCGTAAAGGTATTCGTACCGGTGTGGCCGCCGAACGTTTTGGTGGGCAAGTACTGGACACCATGTCCATCGAGAACTTTATCTCGGTGCAGGAAACCGAAGGCCCGAAACTCGCCAGCGCCCTGGAAGCCCACGTGCGTCAGTACGACGTGGACATCATGAGCCTGCAGCGCGCCAGCAGCCTGATCCCGGCGAAAAATCCCGGTGAGTTGCATGAAATTCGCTTTGAAAGCGGTGCGACCCTCAAGTCCAAGACGGTGATCCTGGCCACCGGTGCCCGCTGGCGCGAAATGGGGGTGCCGGGCGAGCAGGAATACAAGGCCAAGGGTGTGTGCTTCTGCCCGCACTGCGATGGTCCGCTGTTCAAGGGCAAGCGCGTGGCGGTGATCGGTGGCGGTAACTCCGGCGTTGAAGCAGCCATCGACCTGGCCGGTATTGTCAGCCACGTGACCTTGCTGGAGTTCGACAGCAAGTTGCGCGCCGACGCCGTATTGCAGCGCAAGCTCTACAGCCTGGCGAACGTTGACGTGATCACCAGTGCGCTGACCAGTGAAGTCAAAGGTGATGGCCAGAAGGTTACTGGCCTGGCGTACAAAGACCGCGATACCGGCGAGTTCAAGACCGTCGACCTGGAAGGTATCTTTGTACAGATCGGCCTGTTGCCTAACACCGATTGGCTCAAGGGCACCGTGGAGCTGTCGCCCCGTGGCGAGATCATTGTCGATGCCCGTGGCGAGACCTCACTGCCCGGCGTGTTTGCCGCCGGTGACGTCACCACCGTGCCCTACAAACAGATCGTGATTGCGGTGGGCGAGGGCGCCAAGGCTTCCCTGAGTGCTTTTGATTACCTGATCCGAGCGTAAGGCCCGATACTAAAAAACCCATGAGTGATCATGGGTTTTTTGTGGGTGTTGCTTTTGTGGGAGCTGGCCTGCGAGGCAGGCGACTCGGCGTGACCGTTACACCACGGTGATACGCTCCTACAGGGGCAACAAACCGGTTTACAGCGGCGCTGGCTGAATGATCTCAACCCAGTACGCATCCGGATCCTTGATAAACGCCAGGCTTTTCATCCGCCCATCGGTCAGGCGCTTCTGGAAATCACAGCCCAGGGCTTCAAAGCGCTCGCAGGCCGCGACGATATCCGGCACCGAAATGCAGATATGGCCAAAACCGCGCGGGTCGGTGTTGCCATTGTGGTAGGCGAAGTCGGCATCGTTTTCGGTGCCGTGGTTGTGGGTCAGTTCCAGGATGCCCGGGATCGACTTCATCCACTGGGTGCGCGCGGCGGCATCGGCCGGAATCTGCGCCTTGTCGACCAGGGCGAGGAAGTACAGGCTGAATTCGGCTTCCGGGAAGTCGCGTTTTTCAACCAGGGAAAAGCCCAGGACGCGGGTATAGAAGTCCAGGGACTTAGTGATGTCCTTGACCCGCAGCATGGTGTGGTTGAACACGAAGTTCGAAGTGGCGGTGTCGGGTTGGGCGGTGACGCCCGGGAAGGTGTTCAATTCGTGCAGGCTCATGGGCCCTCCAGAAAAAATGGGGCAGACGCAGCTCGTGATTTGAGCGGTCCCTTGGCGTGCGGCAGATCCGTGTAGCCGGATCATGATACGCAAGCTGCACCGGCCGCGCCAAATGAAAAACGCACCCGGGCCTTGCGGCCATCCCCTCGGCGGGCTCAAACTTTGCGGCTTGAACTTCGAGTGTTTTTTGCAATGAGCCGATTGAACAAACCATTGTTGGCCGCCTTGTGGCTTGTCTTGGGTAGCACCGTTGCACTGGCGGCAGACCCCGAGATTCATTGGCCCAGCGGCTGGCAGGTGGAGGAGGTGGTGGCGGATGCCGATGCGCCAGCTACGCCGTCACCGGTGTCGCGCCAGCGCGCGATCAAGAACGATGAGAACGGCGAGACGCTGATGGTCATGGAGTTGACGGGTACGCCGATCGAGCCTGGGCATGTGGTCAATCTGCAAGGGGTGTTGCTGGAGATGCGCAAGTCCATCCAGAAGGACTTTGCCCGCAGTGGTTATCAAAGTGTCTGCAACAAGATTCACTCAAGCACCTTAAGTCATCTTGAGGCGCTGGAAACTACCTGCGTGATTACCGAGAACGGTCGGCACGTGCTCTCGCAAACACTGGTGGGTGCTGTCGATACGAATAAGGCCTATGTTTTTTCATATGCCGGGCAAGCCGCTGCCTATGAGTCGAGCAAGGAAGAAGTCAGCTCGGTACGTGCAAGCCTGAAACTTTGATCGGCGATGGCTAGATGCCTGACATGGCACATTGACAGAAAAATCCATAACTACAGGACTGCGGTGTACAGCGGCTGTTCGGCGAATGTCTTCGAAGTGGAGTGTATTTCAAAGTTCACTTTCGCACGCGGCAGCGTTTGAAATCGAGGCGCAAAAACAAAAAAAGCCCCGCATCAGCGGGGCTTTTTATTAGTGCGCCTGTATTAGCCGCGCAGCCAGGAATCTACAGTGGCAGCGCCATACTGTTCTTTCCAGGCTTTCAAGCCGCGGTGGTTGCCGCCCTTGGTTTCAATCAGTTCACCCGTGTGCGGGTTGTGATACACCTTGACCACGCGTGCGCGGCGAGTTTTGGGGGCGGCTGCCACTTGGATCCCCGACTTGCCTGGGTTTGGATCAAGGATGGAGATGATGTCGCGCAGGCTCTTGCCGTAGGTTTTCATCAGCCCTTGAAGCTTTTCTTCAAATTCGATTTCTTTCTTCAGGCCAGCGTCGTTCTTCAGGGATTCCAGCTGGGCGAGCTGTTCTTGAAGGGCTTTTTCTGCGGCACGAAATTCGGCGAGTCTGGACAAAATATTTACTCCAATAGTGTATTTGGCTGATACCCACTGCAAACAAAGCTATAAGCCAAGAGCCTCAGCATGACTCGGTAAAAGTGGTTCTCCTGCCGATTCGGCGCAGGCAGGAAAAATTGTAGTAGTTAATGCGCCACGAGTAAATCACGTCTTTTGTATAAATAACAATTTTTCATCTGATGCTAGATGGATATTCAATCGCGCCGCAAAGATTTAATGAATGCGTCAAAAGGCTCCGGGCGACCAAACAGGTAGCCCTGCAAGAAGTCCACACCTTGCGCGGCCAGATAGTCACATTGCTCTTGGGTTTCCACGCCTTCGGCGACGATGCCCAAATCAAGCTTGCCGGATAACTCAATGATGCTGTCGAGTATATGCCGCGATAACGCATCGGCTCCGATCATGGCCACAAAGCTTTGATCAATCTTCAAGTAGTCAACATTGAAGTTACGCAAATAACCCAAGCTGGAGTGGCCGGTGCCGAAGTCATCAATGGCGATCATCACGCCCAGTTCGTGCAGGGCCTGGAACAGCTGGCGGGTGACCTCGGTGGGTTCGATCAGTTCGCGCTCGGTCAACTCCAGCGTCAACAGTACCTGGCCCGGCTTGAAGGCGGCGAGGAACTCCCGGCAGTCCTGCACCAGCACCAGGTCCTGGCAATGCCGGGCGGTGATATTGATCCCCACATGGAAATTGCTGCCCAGGCGATCGGCATGGGGCGCCAGTTGTGTGGCGACCTGGCGCATCAAGGCGCGGGTCATGGGCACGATCAGCCCGGAGTGCTCGGCCAGAGGGATAAACAGGTCGGGGCGCACCAGGCCTTCCTTGGGGTGCTGCCAGCGCATCAGGACTTCACAGCCGGCCCATTGAAGGTTATCGCCACGAACCACCGGTTGGTAATACGGCACGAACTCATTGGCGCCCAACGCCCGCTGCAGTTCGTGGGTGGGGGCGGAGGAGCGTTTTTGCACCCAGTGCGCCAGCACGCCGGCCAGCACGCCGAAAAACACCAGCAGGCTGAACAGCGCCGGGTAGCGGGCTTCCATATACCGCCAGACTTCCCCTTCGGGCATGCCGGCTTCCACGCTGTACGCGTAGCGCTGGGAGGCGAGGTGCTGGTGGGCCACGGGAAACTCCGGCGGCGCACTGTTTTTGACTTTTCCGTCGCTGCCCAACCAATTGGGGCCGACCTGCAACACCAGGTCTGCGTAGCGGCTGATCAGGCGCAGGGCATTGGTCAGGTGGTAACCGTCAATCGAAGCAAACGCAGCCTGGTCGCCCTCCACCAGCCGGTACACCAACAGGGCGGTATCGGGGGTGACCGGGTTGCCATTCATCAGCCACAGGCGACCCTCGACGTAGTCGTCAGGATTGACCGCAGACACGTGGGTGTCACCAAACAGCGAGGTGCAATAAATGGACTTTTTCCACGACAAGGTGGTTGCGCGTACAAAGGGGCGCCGTGTGACTTGCTCGCGCAGCGCCAGTTGCACCGCGTTGTCACAGGCCTTGCCCGCCAGCGGCAGCAGTTCCTGGGCGGCACGGGCGGTGTTGTCGAGCATCAGGTCGAATTGGCGCACGGCCTCGGTCGCCGTCTGCGACGTGCTGTGCTCCAGGGTGCGTTTGGCCTGCAGGTGCAGGATGGCCACTCCCAGCAGAATCGGCAGCAGGCCGCACAGGACCGTGATCAAGGAGCGGGCGGCGCGCTTGCGCGGACCTTTGAGGGTAAGTGGCATTTACGCAGCCTGTAGCAAAGTGAGGGAAGGGCCTGGTAGCGGCTACAGGCAGTACGTCTGAAGTAACAATGATAGTTGGTCTATGGCATTAGCAAAGCGTAGACCTAACGACTTGGCTAGTTGTGCGTGTTTTTTAATCTTGCCAAACTTTGCAACATATTTTGACGAGAAAAAATTGTTTGGTCTATTGCGTTGTTGCTTGGATCAGTGCATGCCAGAAAAAACTTCAGTCTCGTGAAGAGGCTGCCATTCAAGAACCAACAGTTTTGCTGCATTGAGCTCGAACTCGGCGGGCGGGCTTGTGCCTGCGCGTCGTCTGACCGGGGCTCGCCTTAACCCTTAGGAACACGTGTATGAAAAACCATGTCCTGGCGATTGCCTTGCTGCTTGCTTGCGGGCTTGCCGTACCGTTGGCCACTGCCGCCGATGGCACCATCACCCTGACCGGAGAAATCACCGGCACCACCTGCACGATCAGTGGCGGGACCGGTGGTGTCGCGGGCTCCGGTGCGAACTTTCCGGTGGTCCTGGACAAAGTGCAAGCCAGCGCTCTGCCTGTGCCTGGTCTTCGGGCAGGCACAGGCCGGGGTGATCATCAGTGGCACCCGGCAGATTTACCCTGAGCCGCGCAGGGAAATCACCGTGCAGGTGAGCAACGATGACGCACATGCCGCGCGCCTGGTGCAGGTGTGGCTGGATGGCGGTGATGCACGGCTGACTGCCGAGCACAGTGAGGTGCCGTTCACCCTCAGCCCGCCGGTGTTTCGCCTGGATCCGGGCAAGAGCCAGGCCATACGCCTGGCGTATACCCAGGAACCGCTGCCCAGGGACAGGGAATCGCTGTTCTGGCTCAACGTGCTGGAGGTGCCGCCCGCGACCCGCCAGCCGGAAGCATTCGCGGCTGCAGAGCGCCAGAACCAGTTGCGTTTCGCCTTTCGCATTCGCACCAAGGTGTTTTTCCGGCCCCAGGGCTTGTCGGGTAGCCCCCAGGATGCGCCGGGGCAACTGATCTGGACGCTGCACACCGGCAAACCGGCGGTCCTGCGTGTCTTCAACCCGTCGCCTTTCCGTGTGACGTTCCATGACGTCGCGTTGGTCGTGGGCGGGCAGGTGGTCCCCAGCGATCAGCAGGGCATGGTTGCCCCCCACGCCAGCCTGGATCTTGCCCTGCCACCCCTGATGCAACCCGCGCCCGTTGATCCTGCCGGGCATCTATCTGGGCAATAAACCCCTTGCGCCCGCCTGGGCATAGGGATTTGATAAGGAATACGGACAAAGCTGTTTACGCTGTGTAGAATCGGTTTACGCATACAAGAATAAGCGCCTGTTTCCATGCAGGCCTCGTCCGTCAGAGACGCCCGTAAGAGAATGACTCAACCATGAAGCTACTCGGGTTCCAACTCATCTACGGTGACTTCCTCGCCCGCAGCGTGCGGGGCATTTCCTGTGCGCCACCTGCTCACCTCATCCTTGCTGGCAATTAATTTACTTAATTCTAAAAAAGATGATGAGGCGCCAAATCATGGCAGATCTATACGAAAACCCAATGGGCCTGATGGGCTTTGAATTTATCGAATTCGCATCGCCGACCCCGGGCACCCTGGAGCCGATCTTCGAGATCATGGGCTTCACCAAGGTGGCAACCCACCGCTCGAAAAACGTGCACCTGTACCGCCAGGGCGCGATCAACCTGATCCTCAACAACGAACCCCACAGCATCGCTTCGTACTTTGCCGCCGAGCACGGTCCGTCGGTGTGTGGCATGGCGTTCCGCGTCAAGGATTCGCAACAGGCCTATACCCGTGCCCTGGAGCTGGGTGCCCAGCCGATCCATATCGAAACCGGCCCGATGGAACTGAACCTGCCGGCCATCAAGGGCATCGGCGGCTCGCCGCTGTACCTGATCGACCGTTTCGGTGAAGGCAACTCGATCTACGATATCGACTTCGTGTTTATCGAAGGCGTGGACCGCAACCCAGTGGGCGCCGGCCTGAAGGTCATCGACCACCTGACCCACAACGTCTATCGCGGGCGCATGGTCTACTGGGCCAACTTCTACGAGAAGCTGTTCAACTTCCGCGAAGCGCGCTACTTCGACATCAAGGGCGAATACACCGGCCTGACCTCCAAGGCCATGAGCGCCCCGGATGGCATGATCCGCATCCCGTTGAACGAAGAGTCGTCCAAAGGCGCCGGCCAGATCGAAGAGTTCCTGATGCAGTTCAACGGCGAGGGCATCCAGCACGTGGCGTTCCTCACCGACGACCTGATCAAGACCTGGGACGCGTTGAAGAAGATCGGCATGCGCTTCATGACCGCGCCGCCGGACACCTACTACGAGATGCTCGAAGGCCGCCTGCCAAACCACGGCGAACCGGTGGAGCAGTTGCAGTCGCGGGGTATCTTGCTGGACGGTTCGTCCGTGGCCGGCGACAAGCGCCTGCTGTTGCAGATCTTCTCGGAAACCCTGATGGGCCCGGTGTTCTTCGAATTCATCCAGCGCAAGGGTGATGACGGTTTCGGCGAAGGCAACTTCAAGGCCCTGTTCGAGTCGATCGAGCGTGACCAGGTTCGTCGTGGTGTGTTGACCACCGACTGATCCTAGCCCCCTGTAGGAGCCGGCTTGCCGGCTCCTACACCTTTCCCGTTCAAGCCCGGCGCTGACGCACCAGATGCTTGAACCCTTCGAACACCAGCACCATTACCGCCAGCCAGATCGGGATATAGGTCAGCCATTCACCCGGCCCGATGCTTTCCCCCAGCAGCAACGCCACCCCCAGCAACAGCACCGGTTCCACATAGCTGAGCAGGCCGAACAGGCTGAACGCCAACAGGCGGCTGGCGATGATGTAGCACACCAGCGCCGATGCACTGATCAGCCCGAGCATCGGGATCAATCCATACAGCCCTTTGTGTGCATCCAGCACGGCGAAGCCCTGTTCGCCACTTTGGACAAACCACAAGGCCACCGGCAGCATCAGCGCCATATCCAGCCACAGGCCGCCCAACTGATCGGTGCCCAGGCGTTTGCGCAGCACGAAGTAGATCGGGTAACCGATGATCACCAGCAGCGTCGCCCAGGAAAAACCACCCACCTGGTACAACTCGTTAAGCACGCCAATCGCCGCAAACACCACTGCGATCAGCTGCAGTCGCGAGAGTTTTTCGCCATACACCAGGCGCCCGGTCAGGACCATGGTCAGCGGTAGCAGGAAGTAGCCCAGGGACACATCTAGGCTGCGGCCATTGAGCGGCGCCCACATAAACAGCCACAGTTGCACCCCCAGCAGCACCGACGACAGCACAATCCCACCGATCAGCCGTGGCTTGCCCGCAAGCAATCGCAGCAATTGCCACACCTGACGCCACTCGCCGCTGACCACCATAAATACCGTCATGCACGGCACGGTCAGCAGCATGCGCCAGCCGAAAATTTCCAGGCCACTCAAGGGCGCAAGCAGTGATGTGAAGTAATACATCACGGCAAACAACACCGAGGCCGCTACCGATAAAACAACGCCTTTAGACACGCAGTCCTCGCCAAACCGATTCAAACAAAAGAGGGGGGGAATTTCAGGTGGGAATATATTGCTTTTGAGGTGAGACGTTTGCTCTGTTTTACGGCATCTTATGGGAAATTTTCTCACCTCCAAGGTTCGCCAGCATGCCCGTCAGCCCCCAGCTGCCTCTGGATGATTTCGACCGCGCGATTCTCAAGCACCTGCAACGCGACAACACCACCGCGCTGCGTGTGATTGGCGAACAGGTCAACCTGTCGACCGCCGCCGTGCAGCGGCGCATCAAGCGCATGGAGCAGAGCGGGGCGATCAGCGCGAATACGGCGGTGGTCAATCAGGATGCAGTGGGCAAGCCGATCACGATCCTGGTGGAGGTGCACGCCGAACGCACCCACATCGAGGACCTCGATGTGCTCAAGGTGCAGATGTCGATCCCCGAGGTGCAGCAGTGCTATTACGTCACCGGCGATGCGGACTTTATGCTGGTGATCGTGGTGGAGACTATGAAGGCCTACGAAACCCTGGCCCGCACGCTGTTCTACGAGAACCGCAATATCAAATGGTTTCGCAGCATTGTGGTGATGGACCGGGTCAAGGTCAGCCTGGATGTGCCGCTGGGCTGATGTGGGAGCAGGCAAGCCAGCTCCCACAGGGGCTCAGGGGCGGTGGATGCGCCCGGAAACAAAGTGCCCCACATCATTGAACCCCGGTGTCGACGCATGCCCCGGCGTCACCAGTGAGTCAATAAACGCCTCATCCTCGGCACTGATCTTCACATCGAGCGCCCCGGTATAGGCATCCCACTGTGCCTCGGTGCGCGGCCCGACAATCGCCGAGCTGACGGCCTGGTTGTTCAAAACCCAGGCAATCGCAAACTCGACAATCCCCACGCCACGGCCTTGGGTGTATTGCTGGATCTGCTGGGCAATGCGCAGCGATTCCACGCGCCATTCGGTTTCCAGGATGCGTTTGTCCTGGCGCGCAGCGCGGCTGCCGGCTTCGGGGCTGATATCCGGCGCGTACTTGCCACTGAGCACCCCGCGTGCCAGCGGGCTGTAGGGCACCACGCCCAGGCCATAGGCCGCCGCCGCGGTGATCTGCTCCACCTCGGCCTGGCGGTTGACGATGTTGTACAGCGGCTGGCTGATGATCGGCCGGTCGACCCCCAGGCGTTCGGCCACGCGCACCACTTCGGCGATGCGCCAGCCGCGGTAGTTGGACAGCCCCCAGTAACGGACCTTGCCCTGGCGGATCAGGTCGCCGATCGCCGAAATCGTGACGTCCAGTGGGGTGTCGTGGTCTTCGCGGTGCAGGTAGTAGATGTCCAGGTAGTCGGTGTCGAGCCGGGTGAGGCTGGCTTCCAGCGCGTTGAAAATGCGCTTGCGGTTCAGGCCGCTGCGGTTGGGCAGGCCATCCGGCGGGCCGAAGCCGACTTTGGAGGCGACGACCCAATCGGCGCGATGGCGGCTGATGGCTTCACCGACGATTTCTTCCGAACGCCCGCCGGTGTAGACGTCGGCGCTGTCGATAAAGTTGATGCCCTGATCCCAGGCCTTGTCGATGATACGCAGCGAATCTTCGGTGTTGGTCTGTTCGCCAAACATCATGGTGCCCAGGGTCAAGGCGCTGACCTTGAGCCCGGACTGGCCCAGTGTGCGGTAAATCATGGAGGACTCCTCAAAAGCGCAGACAGTTGCTATGCAATACCAGAGAGCAAGGCTCTAGAACAAGCCCGACGTCGCTGGCTCGGTGCCTACAACCGCGTTGGCCACAGCGTTTTTGCGCTGTGTTGCGCTTATTCGGCGAGCAGTTCGCCAGCGCGCGCCTGCAAGAAGCGATGCAGGACTTTGACCCGCTCCGACACTTGCAGGCGATGGGGGCACATCAGGTTGAAGGGCGTGGGCTCGCCTTGCCATTCGCCGAACAACGGCACCAGGCGCCCGGCCTTGATATCGCCGGCTACATCCAGGTTGGCCTTGTAGGCAATACCGTGGCCGGCCAGGGCCCAGCGCCGCACGATTTCCCCGTCATCACTGAGGTAGTCGCCGCCCACTTCGACCTCTTCCAGCAACGTGCCCTGGCGAAAATACCAGGTGCTGTTGGCCCGGCCCTGGCGCATGTAGCGCAGGGTGCTGTGCTGCGTCAGCTCGGCCGGTACCTGGGGTGTGCCGTGGCGTGCCAGGTACGCCGGGCTGGCGCAGGCGATACGGCGGTGATCGGCGACCACCGGCAGCGCCACCAGGCTGGAATCCCTTGGCACGCCAAAGCGCAGGGCGATGTCCACGGTTTCGCGGAACAGGTCGGCGTTGCTGTCGTTAAGCAGCAATTGCAGGCGGATATTCGGGTGTTCGCGCTTGAACTGGTCCAGCCAACCGAGCAGTACATTGCGTCCGAAATCCGAGGGCGCGGACAGTTGCAGCAAGCCGCTGAGGCTCTGGCCGTGTTGCTTGATCGCCTGTTCGCCTTCCGCCAGGGCTTCCAGGGCCACCCGCACGCTGTCCAGGTAGCGCCGGCCTTCTTCGGTGAGGCGCATGCTGCGGGTGGAGCGGGCCAGCAGGCGCATGCCCAGGCGGGTCTCCAAGCGTTTGAGGGCAATGCTGGCGGCGGCCGGGGTCAGGCTAAGGCTGCGGGCGGCCGCCGAGAGGCTGCCACTGTCGGCGGTGCGCACAAACACTTCCAGGTCAAGGATTGAGCTCATTTGTAAAAATCCTTTAAAGATCCTGTCGTTTTACCGGGATTTTTCCATGATTGCCAAGCTGGGAAGATGAACGCTCATTTTTTCAGGACGAGGCAGTTCCCATGACATCTCCCCTCAAGGGCCAAACCGTGGTGGTGATTGGCGGTAGCAGCGGCATTGGTGCCGAAGTCGCCCGACAGGCGGCATCCCGTGGCGCGCACGTGGTACTGGCCGGGCGACGCCTGTCGTCGACGGTCGACAACGGCGTGCGCAGCGAGCCGGTGGACGTCACCGACAGCGCCGCCCTGCAGCGCCTGTTCGAAGCGGTGGGGCGTTTTGATCACCTGGTGTTCACCTCGGGCCCTGCGGTCCAGGCCAAACACCTGCAGGACACCGACCTGCAACTGGCCCAGGACAACTTCAATGTGAAGCTCTGGGGCGCCTTGCGCGCAATCCAGCAGGCGCTGCCATTTCTCGACGAGCGCGGCAGCATCGTCCTCACCTCGGGGCAACTGGGACGCAAGCTGGTGCCGGGGCAATTTATCAAGGTCGGCATCAATGCCGCGACCGAAGCGTTGGGCAAGCAGTTGGCCAAGGAACTGGCGCCACGGCGGGTCAACGTGGTCAGCCCTGGGGTGATCGACACGCCGGCATACGCGGGGATGCCTGAGGAACAGCGTCAGGGCATGTTCGCCAAGGCGGGTGGGGCGTTGCCGGTAGGGCGTGTGGGGCAGGCGGAGGAGGTGGCGGCGGGTTATTTGATGGCCATGGAAAATGGCTTTATGACCGGCAGCGTGATCGACATCGACGGCGGCGGTTTGCTGTAAACACCGAACCCAATGTGGGAGCGGGCTTGCCCGCGATGGCGGCGTGTCAGTCAATATATAGGACTGATCCACCGCTATCGCGGGCAAGCCCGCTCCCACTTTTTTGTGCCGTGTCAGGCCTTCAGGGTCCGGGTCATGCGCAACGCCAGCACACTACCCGCGACGATCACGGCCGCCAGCAGGTACAGCGCCAGGTCGGTGGACCCGGTGGCGTCTTTCACAAACCCCACCACATACGGGCTCAAGAAGCCCGCCATCTGGCCCATGGAGTTGATCAAGGCCAGGCCGCCCGCGGCCGCGCCGGCGCTGAGCATGGCGGTGGGCACCGGCCAAAACATCGGCAGGCCGGTGAGGGCGCCCATGGTGGCGATGGTCAGGCCAAGGATCGCAATGGCTGGGGTGGTGGCGAAGTTCACCGCGATGATCAGGCCCACAGCGCCCATCAGCATCGGCACCACCAGGTGCCAGCGGCGCTCTTTGCGCAGGTCGGCGGAGCGGCCCACCAGCAACATGAACACCGCCGCCAGCAGATAAGGGATCGCACTCAGCCAGCCGATCACCAGGTTATCGCTAAAGCCCATGTTCTTGATGATCGACGGCAGCCAGAAGTTGATGGCGTACACGCCGCTCTGGATGCAGAAGTAGATCAGGCCGAACGCCCAGATCGCCGGGTTCTTGAATACTTCCAGCAGCGAATCAGTGGTGGTCTTGGGCTTGTTGGCCAGGTCGGTGGCCTGGTCGGCCTCGAGCACTGCGCGCTCATGGGCGGTCAGCCATTTGGCGTTGGCGAAGCTGTCGCTGAGCAGGAAGTAGGCGAGGGCGCCGAGGATGACCGTTGGCACACCTTGCAGCAGGAACATCCACTGCCAGCCCGCGAGGCCACCCTGGCCCGCCGCGAAGTGGTTGAGGATCCAGCCGGAGAATGGGCTGCCGAGCAGGCCGGACACCGGGATTGCCGACATGAACAGGGCCATGATCCGCCCACGGCGGAAGGTTGGGAACCACTGCGAGAGGTACAGCACTACGCCCGGGAAAAAGCCCGCTTCAGCGGCACCGGTAAACAGGCGCAAGGTGTAGAAGTGCGTCGGCGTGGTCACAAACAGCAGGCAGGTGGACAGGGTGCCCCAGGTGATCATCATCAGCGCAATCCAGCGCCGTGGACCGAACTTGGTCAACGCCAGGTTGCTCGGTACGCCGCACAGCACGTAGCCGATAAAGAAGATCCCGGCCCCGAGGCCGTACACGGTCTCGCTGAACTTCAAGGCGTCGAGCATCTGCAACTTGGCGAAGCCGACGTTGACGCGGTCCAGGTAGTTGAACAGGTAGCAGATGAAAATGAAGGGGATCAAGCGCAGGGTGATGCGCTTGTAGACGGCGTTTTTGTCGTCATCGTTGGCCAGGGTAGCGGCGGCGCTCTGTGACATGGCGTTCTCTCTTTATTATGATTTTTCGCGATGCGCGGGTAACGTTGATCGCCCCAAGAGTCTCGGTCACGGGACGGTGCCATGTCTTTGTGCCCCCGCACAGCGATCCATCCATTGCGCTGTGCCTTTGAACAATCGCGTAATGCAGCGCTTTCAAGGAATTTAGCCCCATGTTCGAACTCGATCATGACTTGGCGCAGGATATCGTCAATCGCACGATGGCCATTTTGCCCTATAACGTCAACGTCATGGACAGCCAGGGCCTGATCCTCGGCAGCGGCGAACCGGAGCGCATCAACACCCGCCATGAAGGCGCGCAGTTGGTCCTGGCCAACGGTCGCGTGGTGGAAATCGACAGCCAGACCGCCAAGCACCTCAAGGGTGTCGCGCCGGGGATCAACCTGCCGCTGCTGCATGATCGGCGCCTGATCGGCGTGCTGGGCATCAGTGGTGAACCGCAGTTGCTGCGCACCTATGCCGAACTGGTGCGCATGACCGCCGAGATGCTGGTCAGCCAGCGCCATCAAGAGGCGGAGCAGCAATGGCGACGCCAACGTTGTGATGATCTGCTGGCGTTGCTGCTGGCCGACAGCGGCGAATCGCCGCGCCTGGTGGATGAGGCCCAGCAACTGGGGCTCAAGCCGCAGTTGCCGCGCACCCCCTATCTGTTTGAACTGGGCCCGGGGCAGACCGCCGAAGCCCTGGCAGCCTGGCTGGCCTCCCGATACCCGGACAGTTGGTGCGTCAGCTCCGCAGAGTTTTCGTTGCTGTGGTGCCGCCCGGCGGCGGTGCCGATGGACAACCCGCGCCTGCTGGAAAAACTCGAGGCCTCGGGCTGGAGCATCCTGCGGGTCGCCGTGGGTGGCCAGGCCGATGGGTTGGCCGGCTTGCGCCGCTGTTATCGGCGGGTTGCGGACTTGCTCGCCTATGGCCGCGACGTACTGCCCCAGTCACGCCTGCTGACCCTCAACCGCTATCGATTGCCGGTGATGCTCTGGCGCCATCGCAACGACGACGCCCTCGATGAACTGCTCAACCCGTTACGCAAGGTCCTGGCCAAGGACGCCAACGGCCAACTGCAGGCGACGCTGCGCAGTTGGTGCGAACACGACGGGCAAAGCCAAGCGTGCGCCGACGCCCTGGGCATCCACCGCAACAGCCTGCGCTACCGCATGGAGCGCATTGCCGAATTGAGCGGTGTCGATCCCCTGACCTTGGATGGCATGCTCGCGCTGTACCTGGGGGTGCAACTGCTGCCGCAAACCCTGTAGGAGGCGCTTTTGTAGAAATGAACAACAAACCCCAGCCACGCTTGTGCATTGGACAGGCGTCATTGCCGGTGCCAACTGGCAGCATGGGCGTCATAAAAACCGGAGAAAGCCCATGAAAGTCATCATCGCCCCCGACTCATTCAAGGACAGCCTGAGTGCCGAAGGCGTGGCCCAGGCCATTGCCCAAGGGTTGGCCCAGGTCTGGCCGGATGCCGAACTGATCCAGTGCCCGATGGCGGACGGTGGTGAAGGCACGGTGGAGTCGGTGCTCGCGGCCTGCCACGGGCAATTGCGCAGTTGCACCGTGCAAGGCCCGTTGGGCGGCACCGTTGAGGCGCACTGGGGCTGGTTGGCTGAAAGTGCCACGGCAATCATCGAAATGGCCGAAGCCAGCGGCCTGCAACGGGTCCCGCCGGGGCAGCGTGATGCCTGCTCCAGCAGCACCTTCGGTACGGGTGAGCTGGTCCGCGCCGCCCTGGACGCCGGGGCACAGCGGATCATCCTGGCGATTGGCGGCAGCGCCACCAATGACGGCGGCGCCGGAGCCATGCAGGCCCTGGGCGTGCAACTGCTCGACGCCCAAGGCATACCCCTTGCGCGCGGCGGCCTGGCCCTGGCGCAGCTGGCGCGGATCAAGCTTGAGCAGTTGGACCCGCGCCTGGCCCAGGTGCGTTTCGACATCGCCGCCGACGTCAACAACCCCCTGTGCGGCCCCCACGGTGCCTCAGCGATTTTCGGCCCGCAAAAAGGCGCCAACCCACACCAAGTCGAGCAACTGGACCAGGCCCTCGGACATTTTGCCGACCACTGCGCCGAGGTGCTGCCCCGAGACGTGCGCGACGAGCCGGGCAGCGGCGCGGCCGGTGGTCTGGGCTTTGCCGCCAAGGCCTTCCTCGGCGCGCAGTTTCGCCCGGGTGTGGAGGTGGTCGCCGAACTGGTGGGCCTGGAACACGCCGTGCGCGGCGCCGACCTGGTGATCACCGGCGAAGGCCGCTTCGACGCCCAGACCCTGCGCGGCAAAACCCCGTTTGGCGTGGCGCGGGTGGCCAAGCTGCACGGTGTTCCGGTGATCGTGATCGCTGGCACGCTGGGCGAGGGCTACGAGCAGATGTACGCCCATGGCGTCGACGCCGCGTTTGCTTTGCCTGGCGGGCCGATGAGCCTGGAGCAGGCCTGTAGCGAAGCACCGCGGTTGCTGCGTGAGCGGGCGGCGGATATTGCGCGGGTGTGGCGCTTGGGCGCGCAACGTAGCCGCGGATGACAGCGCTTGCTGTCGCCGCCTACACTGCTCGGCCACTTGTCTTTCAAAGGATGAAACACAATGCCTACACCTGATTCCACGATCGTGATCCAGCGCTTTGCCGAAAGCCATCTCGAAGGAATGCGTGCGCTCTACAACGACCCGGCCGTGTGCCGTCAGGTGCTGCAGATGCCATTCCAGTCGCTGGAGGTGTGGCGCAAGCGCCTGGCCGATACCAATGAGCGACTGCTCAGGCTGGTGGCGGTGCAGGCGGGCGAGGTCATTGGTAACTGCACCTTGGAGCAATATGCGCGCAGTCGGCAAAGCCATGTCGGCAGTATCGGCATGGGGGTGGCCGTGGCCTGGCAGGGCAAGGGCGTGGGCACCCAGTTGCTGGGCGCGGCGCTGGAGGTGGCCGACAACTGGATGAACCTGCACCGGGTGGAACTGACGGTGTATGTCGACAACGAGCCGGCCCAGGCGTTGTACCGCAAATTCGGTTTCGAGACTGAAGGCCGGCTGCGCGATTACGCTGTGCGCGACGGCGTATTTGTCGACGCCCTGAGCATGGCCCGCCTGCGTCAGACCGCCTGATCCCTCAGGGCAAACGCCACCGCAGCCTGTGCATGCAGCTCGGTGGTGTCGAGCAACGGCAGGTGGCTGTGCTCGGGTTTGATCAGCAGGCCAATTTCGGTACACCCCAGGATAATCGCCTGGGCACCACGGGCTGCGAGGTTGGCAATGGCCTGCTGGTAAACCTGGCGTGAGGCTTCGCTGATCACCCCGACGCACAACTCTTCATAAATGATCCGGTGCACGGCGTGGCGTTCTGCTGCGTCGGGCACCAGCACGTTCAAGCCCTGGGTTGCCAGGCGTGCCTTGAGAAAATCCTGTTCCATGGTAAACGCGGTACCCAGCAGGCCGACGGTCAGGGTATCGGCCTTGACTGCCGCCGCGCCGGCCGCATCGGCAATATGCAGAAACGGCAGCGATACGGCGGCTTCGATCTGTGGCGCCAGCAGATGCATGGTGTTGGTACACAGCACGATGCAGTCGGCGCCACCGGCTTGCAGGCGGCGCGCGGCGTCTTGCAGGATCAGCGCAGCGTCATCCCAGCGCCCGGCGTGCTGGGCCTGTTCCACCGGACCGAAGTCGACGCTGTACAGCAGGATTTGTGCCGAGCGCAGCGGCCCCAACCGGTCGCGTACCTGCTGGTTGATGATCCGGTAATACTCGGCGCTGGACTCCCAGCTCATGCCGCCGATTAGGCCGATGGTGCGCATGCAAAGCTCCTCAAGCGGATAGGCGAAAGCCACACCTTACCCAACCAGTGAGCGTTAGTCATACGCGGCGCTGCTGCATCTGCCATGATCGTTGTTTGCAGTCCCCGAGGAACACCGCAATGGACGATGTACAGCAATTGGGCGAGATGCTTCGTCACTACGCCGACAGCGAAGCGCACAAGCGCCAGCAGTTCGAGGTGCAGTCAGCCCGCTGGACCCAGAAAATCACTGAGCTGTACGGCGAGATCGAGCAGTGGTTGGCGCCGGTCAAGCGTGATGGTTTGCTGGAGGTGCAGCGTGAGGCTTATGTGGCGTCTGGCCCAAGCGTGCCGGTGGAGACGTCGACCTTCAAGACCGAGAAACTGACCATTCATATTGCAGGCAAACCGGTGGAGTTTGTGCCGGATGTGATGGGGGCGGGTGGGTTGATTTCGTTGTCGGTCATGGGGCTGACTGCTGCTCGCTACGGCAGTATTTCGCTGGTGTTGTTGCCGGGGAATGATGATTGGCTGTGGAAGAAAACCAATGGCCTGAAAGACCCGGACACGTTCACCTTTGATGCCAATTTTCTGGCCTTGCAGTTGCAGAGCCTGATTCCGCGCGAACGGGGCTGATCCCCGGGCAAATGTGGTAGCGGGCTTTTGTGGGCTTGTGTGGGAGCGGGCTTGCCCGCGATAGCGGTGTGTCAGGCAAGTGTTCCTAACCTGAGATACCGCCATCGCGGCGTGAGTCTCTACACCACTCTTTTCTGGGTTTGTGTACATATCCGTTGCTGCGGTAACGGCGGCTATTGGTTCCGCCCTTACGGCGGGTCACTTTTGGAAAAGAGCCCCAAAAGTAACCAAAAGGGCTCTTGCCCCACCACTCGGCACCTCGCCTTGGCTCTGTGTGCCCGTCATCCGACATTGATTTGGGGGGCCGCCGCGATGGGCCATCCATGGCCCAGCGCGGCTAACCCGGCGTCCTGCCGGGTTACCCCCCAAATCAATATCGGATGACGGCCAGCGTGGTTTAACGGGGCGCCTCAGATCAAAAGCAAAGCGAGGCGGCCTGACAGCCGACCTGATCGTCGAAGCGTGCGCATATACCTGTGGGAGCTGGCTTG
>NZ_JAARMB010000021.1:0-114040 GCF_012985615.1 Pseudomonas sp. WS 5412 | reverse complement strand
TTGCTGTTGCTCTGCTTTTGATCTGGCTTTTGATCTTGATCTCAGGCGCCCCGTTAAACCACGATGGCCGCAGGCAGGTATTGCGCAGTGGGCACCCCGGCATGGATGCCGGGGTAGCCGCGACACGGCCATGGATGGCCGATCGCGGCGGGCCCACGGAGCAATGCCTGACTGCGGGCATGCCGAGCCTAGGCGAGGTACCGAGTGGTGGGGCAAGAGCCCTTTGCTTACTTTGGGGCTCTTCCAAAGTGAGCCGCCGTAAGGGCGGAACCCTAAGTAGCCGTAACCGCAGCAACGGATATGTACTCATTCCCAATAACCAAAAAAGAGCGAGTTGTGTAGACACCTATGGCCATCGCGGGCAAGCCCGCTCCCACACAAGCCCGCTCCCACAAAAAGCCCAACACCGAGCTTTAGAGCTCTACATTACCCCAGCCCGGCCTGGCCTCTTCAGGCGCCACCGCCTTGACCTGCTTGCCCGTCGCCAGCTCCACCCGCCGCGCCACTTCCGGGTCGTCGGCAAACGGTATCAGGCTCGCCTCATCCAGCTCGGTTCCCGATTGCCCGCGCAGGCAGTACTCCACGGCGCCATACAGGCAGATCACCGCCGCCAGGTTGAAAATAACCTCCCACATCAGGCGATCTGCGCATCACTGTGCGCCACCTTCAAGTCAGCCACCCGTACGGTACGCCAGGTGTTGTAGGCCATCAGCAGCATGCCGCCCAGGAAGAACACCCCACCGGCAAACCGCACCACAAACCCCGGGTGGCTGGCCTGCAAGGCCTCGACGAACGAGTAGGTGAGGGTGCCGTCGTCGTTGACCGCCCGCCACATCAGGCCCTGGGTGATGCCATTGACCCACATCGAGGCGATGTACAGCACGGTGCCGATGGTTGCCAGCCAGAAGTGCAGGTTGATCAGCGGCACGCTGTACATCTGCTCGCGGCCGAAGACTTTCGGGATCATGTGGTACAGCGAGCCAAAGGTGATCATCGCCACCCAGCCCAAGGCACCCGCGTGGACGTGGCCGATGGTCCAGTCGGTGTAGTGGGACAGGGCGTTGACCGTCTTGATCGCCATCATCGGCCCCTCAAAGGTCGACATGCCGTAGAACGCCAACGACAACACCAGAAACCGCAGGATCGGGTCGGTGCGCAGCTTATGCCAGGCACCCGACAGGGTCATCATGCCGTTGATCATCCCGCCCCAGCTGGGCGCCAGCAGGATCAGTGACATGGCCATGCCCAACGACTGCGCCCAGTCTGGCAGCGCGGTGTAGTGCAGGTGGTGGGGGCCGGCCCAAATGTACAGGGTGATCAGCGCCCAGAAGTGCACGATGGACAGGCGATAGGAATACACCGGCCGCCCGACTTGCTTGGGCACGAAGTAATACATCATCCCCAGGAACCCGGTGGTCAGGAAGAACCCTACTGCGTTATGCCCGTACCACCACTGCACCATGGCGTCGGTGGCGCCGGAATACACCGGGTAGGACTTGAACCAGTCCACCGGGATGGAAAGGTGGTTGACCACGTGCAGCATAGCGATCACCACGATAAACGCGCCGAAAAACCAGTTGCCGACGTAGATGTGCTGGGTCTTGCGTTGTACCACGGTGGTGAAGAACACGATGGCGTAGGCCACCCACACCACAGTCATCCACACCGCGCCGGAGAATTCGATCTCGGCGTATTCCTTGGTGGTGGTGTAGCCCAGGGGCAGGGTGATCAGCATGATCACGATCACCGACTGCCAACCCCAGAACGTAAAGGCGGCGAGCCAGTCGCTGTACAGGCGCACCTGGCAGGTACGTTGGACCGCGTAGTAGCTGGCGGCAAATTGCGCGCTGCCGGCAAAGCCGAAAATCACCAGGCTGGTGTGCAGCGGCCTTAACCGGCCGAACGTGGTCCAGGGCAGGTCCAGGTTCATGTCCGGCCATACCAGTTGCGAGGCGATCCAAACGCCCATGGCCATGCCGATAACGCCCCAAACCACGGTGGCGATGACGAATTGACGGACAACCTTATAGTTATAGGCCTGCCCGGTTGATGCTGTGCTCATGGTCAGTCTTCCACGGTTTCAAGTCCCGGGCACTGTAGGAAATCCATGAAAAACAAAACAGGCTCAGAAAAACTACATTAATACGGATCAGAATCTATCCCTTAAAACATGGGGTATTCCGTGGCTGATATGGTTTTTTAGTTTTTAGCTGAATCTGTGACGTCTTGAGCTGTAGGTGCATAGTCGCCCCCATTGAAACCGCTGCCGTCGAGCGCGGTCAGCCATGATGAGGTAGCGAGATGTATCGGTACGATGAGTACGACCGGGCTCTGGTCTTCGAGCGTGTGGCGCAGTTTCGTGATCAGGTCGAACGGTTTGTCGCTGGCGACTTGAGCGAAGAGGAATTCCTGCCGCTGCGCCTGCAAAACGGCCTGTACCTGCAAAAGCATGCCTATATGCTGCGGGTGGCGATTCCCTACGGCACCCTCGGTGCGCAGCAGCTACGCACCCTGGCGAGCATTGCCCGGGATTACGACCGCGGCTACGGCCACTTCACCACGCGCCAGAACATGCAGTTCAACTGGATCGAGTTGCAGCAGGTCCCCGACATCCTCCAGCGCCTGGCCGAAGTCGACATGCATGCGATCCAGACCTCGGGCAACTGCGTGCGCAACATCACCACCGAAGCCTTTGCCGGGGTGGCCGCCGACGAACTGCTGGACCCGCGCCCGCTCGCAGAGATCCTGCGGCAATGGTCGACCATCAACCCCGAATTCCTGTTTTTGCCGCGCAAGTTCAAGATCGCCATCTGCTCGGCCCGCCAGGACCGGGCGGCGATCATGATGCATGACATCGGCCTTTATCTATATCAGGACGCCGACGGCCAGATGCTGTTGCGCGTGCTGGTGGGCGGTGGCCTCGGGCGCACGCCGATCCTCGGCTTGCAGATTCGCGATGGCTTGCCCTGGCAGCATCTGCTGTCGTATGTCGAAGCGGTCCTGCGCGTGTACAACCGCCATGGTCGGCGCGATAACAAATACAAGGCGCGGATCAAGATCCTAGTCAAGGCCCTGGGTATCGAGGCGTTTTCCCGGGAAGTGGAGGAGGAGTGGCAGCACCTGCGCGATGGCCCGGCGCAATTAACCGAGGATGAGTACCAGCGCGTGGCCTCGGCCTTTGTACCACCGGACTATCAGGCCCTGCCCGATACCGACCTGGACTTTGGCACGCACATGGCCGACAGCCCGGCGTTCGCGCGCTGGGTGACACGCAATGTGCAGCCCCACAAAGTACCCGGCTATAGCAGTGTGGTGCTGTCCACCAAGCCGGGGATCGCCGCGCCGCCGGGCGACGTGAGTGCCGCGCAGATGGACGCCGTGGCGCAGTGGGCCGAACAGTTCGGCTTCGGTGAAATCCGCATCGCCCATGAACAGAACATCGTGCTGCCGGATGTGCCCAAGGCGCAGTTGCATGCCTTGTGGACCCTGGCCTGCGAGCAGGGCCTGGGCAGCGCCAATGTCGGCTTGCTGACCGATATCATCGCCTGCCCGGGCGGCGATTTCTGTGCCCTGGCCAACGCCAAGTCGATCCCCATCGCCCAGGCGATCCAGCAGCGCTTCGACAACCTCGACTACCTGCATGACCTGGGCGATATCAGCCTGAATATCTCCGGCTGCATCAATGCCTGTGGGCATCACCATATCGGCAATATCGGCATCCTGGGGGTCGATAAAAATGGCAGCGAGTGGTACCAGATCACCCTGGGCGGTGCCCAGGGCAAGGCCAGCGCGCTGGGCAAGGTGATTGGCCCATCGTTCAGTGCGGCACAAATCCCGGATGTGATCTCCCGCCTGATCGCCACCTACGTCCGCTACCGGGAGAGTGACGAGCCCTTTATCGACACCGTGCAACGCATCGGCCTGGAGCCGTTCAAGGAGCGGGTGTATGGCAGCGTGGTACAACCGGCATGAACAATCTGTTGAGCCTGGAACAGGGCGTGGCGCGTATCAAGCACGATGACCCCTGGACCCTGGTGCGCGATGCACAAGTACCGCTGCCCGAGGGTGCACTGATTCTGCCGCTGGCCCTGTGGCTGAGCCGGCGCATTGCGCCAGACCCGCCACAGGACGCGGTGTGGCTCGGCCCGGATGATGAAGTGGAACACCTGCAGCCGTGGCTGGATGTGCTGCCGCTGATTGCCCTGGACTTCCCCAGCTTTCGCGATGGCCGAGCCTACAGCCAGGCCTACCTGCTGCGCACCCGCCTGGGCTGGCAGGGTGAGTTGCGGGCGGTGGGGGATGTGCTGCGCGACCAGCTCAGCCATATGCGCCAGTGTGGCTTCGATGGGTTCGCCGTGCGCGAGGACAAGTCGGCCGCTGACGCGCTCAAGGGCCTGGCGGGCATGAGTGTGAGCTATGGCCGCTCGGTGATTGAGCCGCGGCCGCTGTTTCGGCGGCGCTGAGGTTAAGCAGGAGCGCCCAACTGCGGGGCAAATCGAAGCTGCGAAATAACCCGCACTTGGGGGCTGGAGGCAGGTTATTTCTGAGGAATTGGCTATACCTGTAACTTCACGTTTCGGCGATAAACGCCAAGGAGTTGCGCCATGAAGTTAGGGCTGATGATCAGTGCGTTGTGTATTGCCTCACTCGGGGTGTCCGGTTGCGCGAGTAAAGTCCCGCAGCCGGACGAGTATTCGGGGTTTCTTTCGGACTACAGCCAGTTGAAGGAAGCCAAGTCGCCATCGGGCGTAGAGGTGATGCGCTGGGTCGATCCCAAGCTGAATCTGAAACGCTACACCTCGGTGTATATCGAGCCGACCCAGTTTTTCCCCAAGCCCCAAGCCACGGCGCAAATCCCCGAAGACACCTTGCGCAGCATCAACGAGTACTACAACCAGGCGCTAAAGCGTGAGCTGGTCAAGTCATTGCCATTGGCCAGCGCTCCGGGCCCCGGGGTGATCGTGGTACGGGCGGCGATCACGGCGGTCAGTCGCAAGACTGAAGGCCTCAAGCCCTATGAATTCATTCCGGTGGCCCTGGTGGCAGCAGCGGTGAGTACCGGCACAGGGATTCGCGACCAGGAAACCACCTTGGGCACCGAGGCGCAGTTTCTCGATGGTGACAGTGGGCGGGTGCTTGCCCAGGTTGTGCGCAAAGGCACTGGCAAGCCGCTGGACAACGATAGCCAGGTCATGAGAGCGGCTGACGTGAAGGGGGTGATAGACGGCTGGGCGGCTGATTTGCACCAGTCCTACTCCAAGTTCAAGGCCAAATAGCGAGCGCGAACAGTGGCTTGTGGTGAGCGGGCTGGCCCCAGTCTCGTTTCAGGGTCGCTTCGCGCCCCAGCGGGAGCAAGCCCCCTCGCCACAACAAGGCCGCCTACGGACACCTGGGTGCGATCAGCCGCCCACCAGCATGCCTTTGACTTTGTCGCGCAGTTGCTCAATGGAGAACGGCTTGGCAATCATCTGCACACCGCCAGGCAACTCGATGTTTTCGGCATAGCCACTGGCAAGCAGGATGGGCAGGGCTGGGCGCAATGTGCGGGTTTTTACCGCCAGTTCCTTGCCATTCATGCCCGGCAGGCCCCAGTCGGTCATCATCAGGTCGATCACATGGGCGCTGTCTTCCAAGAACGCCAGCGCCGCTTCGGCGTCTGCAGCCTCAAGCACCTTGAACTCCAATTCTTCGAGGACATCGACGATCAACATGCGCACGATGGCGTCGTCTTCGACGACAAGGATGGTGGAGGCTGCGGACATAGTGAGGGTTCCCAGATAGTGGAGGTACAGGTCTTGAGCAGTTGAAAGACCATCCTCTAGTGAGTTGCGTCGATCCCGGCAAGTTCCCGAAACAGGGCGGGCATTGTGCCGATAATCAGGCTTGATGTCCTGGCTGTGTCGTTGAAATACGGCAGAAACATAGCCCTTGTGGTCGATTTTGGGGCAAACTTCCGGTTTTTCCGCACTTGGCCAAGGCACGCCCATGACTCCCGCTTCGTCAGTCGATGAAAACAGCTTCCGCAAACTCCTGAGCCGCAACGTGGCTTTGCCGTTGGGTGTGGGCGTGCTCAGCGCGGTGTTTTTCGTGTGCCTGATCACCTATCTGTTGTCGGTTATCCAGTGGGTGGAGCACACGGACCGGGTGATCAATAACCTTAATGAGACCGCAAAACTGACGGTGGATCAGGAAACCGGCATGCGCGGGTTCCTGATTACTGGCGACGAGCATTTCCTCGACCCCTACGAGGTGGCCAAGCCGCGGATCATTTCCGATCTGCGCAATTTGCAGTCGTTGGTCGCGGATAACCCCCAGCAAGTGGATCGTCTCAAGCGCCTGGAGTCATTGCAGCTGGAGTGGAACAAGTACGCCCAGACGATGATCGACATGCAACGGCAAAACGGTGACTACCGTGGCGCGGTGAAGGCCGGGCGGGGTAAGCGTCTGACCGACGAGATCCGCAAGGAATACGACGCAGCGATTGCCATGGAGCAGCAGTTCCGGCTCGAGCGTAATGAGGACGTGACCCGCACCACGGTATTCAGCGTGGCGATTTACTTGCTGTTCGTGTTGGGCTTGAGCGGCTTCCTGGCCTATGTCGGAAGGAAGAATCTATTAGCTCTTTCAGACAGTTACAGTGCCAACCTGGCCTCGCAGATGAAGATTGCCAAGCGCCTGGAACAGCAGGCCTGGCTGCGCAACGGCCAGACCGAGCTGGCCGAACAGGTGCTTGGTCAACTGACCCTGAACCTGCTGGGGCGCAATATCCTGCAGTTCTGTGCCCAATACATGGGCTCGGTGGTGGCCGCGCTGTATGTGCGTGAGGAGCACGGTGGCCTCAAGCGCGTGGCGACGTATGGCTTCTCTCGTGAGCAGGAGCAGCAGGAGCAGGCGATCTACCGCGACGAGGGCATCGTCGGCCAGGCTGCCCAGCAGCATCGCTTGATTCGCCTGGATGATGTGCCGGTGGACTACTTCAAGGTCAGTTCCGGCCTGGGCGATGGCGCACCGCGCAGCGTACTGGTGGTGCCGACCAGCGATGATGATCGGGTCAACGGGGTGATCGAGCTGGGCTTTCTGCGCGCACTGGACGAGCGCGATGTGGAGTTGCTGGAACTGATCGCCGGCAATATCGGCACGTCCATCGAGGCGGCGCGCTATCGCCAGCGCCTCCAGGAAGTGCTGGCCGAGACCCAGCAGCTCAATGAAGAGCTGCAAGTGCAGCAGGAAGAGCTCAAGACCGCCAACGAGGAGCTGGAAGAGCAGTCGCGCATCCTCAAGGAGTCCCAGACCCACCTGGAAACCCAGCAGGCCGAGCTGGAACAGACCAACGAACAGTTGGCCGATCAGGCCCAGATCCTCGCCGACCAGCGCGACGCCATGGACCGCAAGAACGTCGAGCTCAATCGCGTGCAGGTCGAGCTGGAGGAGCGCGCCGATGAGTTGCAGCGCTCGAGCAAGTACAAGTCCGAATTCCTGGCCAATATGTCCCATGAGCTGCGTACGCCGCTCAACAGCTCGCTGATCCTGGCCAAGTTGCTGGCGGAGAACTCCGAGGAAAACCTCAGTGCCGAACAGGTCAAGTTTGCCGAGTCGATCTACTCGGCGGGTAACGACCTGCTCAACCTGATCAACGACATCCTGGATATCGCCAAGGTCGAGGCCGGCAAGCTCGATATGCGCCCCGAGAACACCAGCGTGGCGCGCCTGGCCGAGGGCTTGCGCGGGATGTTCGAGCCGTTGGCCAGCGACCGCAAGCTGGGTTTCCAGGTGGAGGTCCAGGCCGGCGCGCCACTGATGCTGTTCACTGACCGCCAGCGTCTGGAACAGATCCTCAAGAACCTGCTGTCCAATGCGGTCAAGTTCACCGAGAAGGGCCAGGTCAGCCTGACCATTTCCCGTCAGCCGGGGGAGGGTATCGCCTTTACCGTGCGCGACTCCGGGATCGGCATCGCCCTGGACCAGCAGGAAAGCATCTTCGAGGCGTTCCGCCAGGCTGATGGCACCACCAACCGTCGTTATGGCGGTACGGGCCTGGGGCTGTCGATTTCCCGTGACCTGGCCACCTTGCTTGGCGGCTATATCAATGTCACCAGTGAGCCGGGCCAGGGCAGTATCTTCACCCTGGTGCTGCCGGAGCAGTATGTGGAGCGCGACGAAGACGCGCCGGCTATCGAGCAGCCGCGGGCCGTGACGGTTGCTCCCGCACCCGTGGCGCCAGTGAAGATTTCGCCGCTGCCGATGGCTGACGAAGCATTGATACCGCGTTTTGCCGACGACCGCGAGCTGGCACCGTTCGCCACCCGTTGCATCCTGGTGGTGGAAGATGAGCCGAACTTTGCGCGGATCCTCTTCGACCTGGCCCATGAACTGGGCTACCACTGCCTGGTGGCCCATGGTGCGGACGAGGGCTACAACCTCGCCGAGCAGTACCTGCCCGACGCGATCCTGCTGGACATGCGCCTGCCTGACCACTCCGGGCTCACCGTGCTGCAACGCCTCAAGGAGCACGCCGAGACCCGCCACATCCCGGTGCATGTGATTTCCGTGGAGGATCGCGTGGAGGCCGCCATGCATATGGGCGCCATCGGCTATGCCGTCAAGCCCACCACCCGCGAAGAGCTCAAGGACGTGTTTGCACGCCTGGAGGCCAAGCTGACGCAGAAGGTCAAACGCATCCTGCTGGTGGAAGACGACGACTTGCAGCGCGAGAGCATCGCCCGCCTGATCGGCGATGAAGACATTGAAATCACCGCCGTCGGCTTCGCCCAGGAAGCATTGGACCTGCTGCGCAGCACGGTCTACGACTGCATGATCATCGACCTCAAGCTGCCGGACATGCTCGGTAACGAGTTGCTCAAGCGCATGGCCACCGAGGATATCTGTTCGTTCCCGCCGGTGATCGTCTACACCGGGCGCAACCTGACCCGGGACGAAGAGGCTGAGCTGCGCAAGTATTCGCGCTCGATCATCATCAAGGGCGCACGTTCACCTGAACGGTTGCTGGATGAAGTGACACTCTTTTTGCACAAAGTCGAATCCCAGCTGTCCCAGGAGCGGCAGAAGATGCTCAAGACCGCCCGCAGTCGCGACAAGGTCTTCGAGGGGCGCAAGGTGCTGCTGGTGGACGACGATGTACGCAACATCTTCGCCCTCACCAGCGCCCTGGAGCACAAGGGCGCGATTGTGGTCATTGGCCGTAACGGCCGTGAGGCCATCGAGAGACTCAATGAGGTCGAGGACATCGACCTGGTGTTGATGGACGTGATGATGCCGGAGATGGACGGCTACGAAGCCACCGCCCTGATCCGCCAGGATCCACGCTGGCGCAAGCTGCCGATCATCGCGGTGACGGCCAAGGCGATGAAAGACGACCAGGAACGCTGCCTCGCGGCGGGCTCCAACGATTACCTGGCCAAGCCCATTGACCTGGACCGCCTGTTCTCGCTGATCCGGGTGTGGTTGCCCAAGATGGAACGCATTTAAGTGGAAATACACTAAGTGGATCGAAGTACTGATATTGAACTGCGCTTGCTGATCGAGGCGATTTACCTCAAGTACAGCTATGACTTTCGCGACTACTCAGGGGCTTCGGTCAAGCGCCGTGTGGCCCATGCCTTGCGCCAGTTCGACTGCAAGACCATTTCGGCCTTGCAGGAGCGGGTGTTGCACGATCCCACGGCCTTTATGCAGTTGCTGCAGTTCCTGACCATTCCGGTCAGCGAGATGTTTCGTGATCCGTCGCACTTCCTGGCAATTCGCCAGGAAGTGGTGCCACTGCTCAAGACCTATCCGTCGATCAAGATCTGGATCGCCGGTTGCAGCACGGGGGAGGAGGTGTACTCCATGGCTATCCTGCTGCGTGAGGAGGGGCTGCTCGAACGCACGATCATCTATGCCACTGATATCAACCCCAGCTCCCTGGAAAAGGCCAAGCAGGGGATCTTCTCCCTGGAGAGTGTGCGAGCCTATACCCACAACTACCAGCAGGCGGGCGGGCAGCGGTCGTTTGCCGATTACTATACGGCGGCCTACGATTACGCAATCTTCGACAAGACTCTGCGCGAGAACGTAACGTTCGCCGACCACAGCCTGGCGACGGATAGCGTATTCTCAGAAACGCAATTAATTTCATGTCGTAACGTACTGATTTATTTCAATAAAAAGTTGCAGGATAGGGCCTTTGGATTGTTTCATGAGTCACTGTGTCATCGTGGCTTCCTGGTGCTGGGCAGTAAGGAAACCCTGGACTTCTCCGCCTACAGCAAACAGTTCGAACCCCTGGTCAAGCAAGAACGGATCTACCGCAAATCATGAATGAAGCAGCTGCCAGCCCGGCCTTGGTGTCGGGTGTCCAAGCCATTGTCGTTGGCGCTTCCGCCGGCGGGGTCGAGGCGTTGCTGAGTGTTTTCGGGGCCTTGGCGCCCGGGTTCAACCTACCGATCATCGCCGTGCTGCACTTGCCGGATGAACGTCGCAGCCAGTTGGCAGAAGTCTTTGATCGGCGTCTGGCAATACCGGTAGTAGAAGCCCGGGACAAGGAAACGATCCAGCCCGGCACCCTGTATTTTGCCACCCCTGGCTACCACCTGTCGGTGGAGCATGACCACAGCCTGTCCTTGAGCCAGGAAGAGCGCGTGCATCACTCCCGCCCGGCCATTGATTATCTGTTCGAGTCGGCCGCCGACGTCTATGGCCCGAACCTGCTGGCGATCCTGCTGACCGGCGCCAACCAGGATGGCGCGCGCGGCCTGGCCCAGGTCAAGCAGCTCGGCGGTACCACCGTCATCCAGGACCCTGCGGAGGCCCGGGTGGCCGTAATGCCCATGGCGGCCCTGGCGCTGCATACCCCTGACCATATTCTCACCTTGAGCCGCATTGGCGATTTGCTGGCTTCCCTGGAACCCTCCTCATGCTAAGTACTATCCAGGCCAAACTGCTGATCGTCGACGATCTGCCGGAAAACCTGCTGGCCCTTGAAGCGCTGATCAAGCGCGAGGACCGTCATGTCTACAAGGCATTGAGTGCCGACGAAGCTTTGTCGCTGCTGTTGGAGCACGAGTTCGCCATGGCCATTCTCGACGTGCAGATGCCCGGCATGAATGGCTTCGAACTGGCCGAAATGATGCGCGGCACCGAAAAGACCAAGAACATTCCCATCGTGTTTGTCAGCGCCGCCGGTCGTGAGCTCAACTACGCCTTCAAAGGCTATGAGAGCGGTGCGGTGGACTTCCTGCACAAGCCGCTGGACATCCATGCGGTCAAGAGCAAGGTCAATGTGTTCGTCGACCTGTATCGCCAGAGCAAGGCCATGAAGCTGCAGGTCGAAGCCCTGGAGCACAGTCGCCGCGAGCAGGAACTGTTGCTCAACCGCCTGCAGGCGACCCAGGCGGAACTGGAGCAGGCGGTGCGCATGCGCGATGACTTCATGTCGATCGTCGCCCACGAGGTGCGCACGCCCCTCAACGGCCTGATCCTGGAAACCCAGCTGCGCAAGATGCACCTGGCTCGGGATAACGCGGCCGCCTTTACCCTGGACAAGATGCACGCCATGGTCGACCGCGATGAGCGGCAGATCCAGAGCCTGATCCGCTTGATCGAAGACATGCTCGACGTCTCGCGGATCCGCACCGGCAAATTGTCGATCCGCCCGGGGCATTTCGACCTGGCGCAGTTGGTGCGCAACCTGCTGGAGAACTTTGCCCCACAAGTGGCAGCGGCCGAGTCGTCGGTGCAACTGGATGCGCCGCAGCCGGTGGAGGGCAAGTGGGATGAGTTTCGTATTGAGCAGGTGGTCTCCAACTTGCTGACCAATGCCCTGCGCTACGGCGCCAAGAGCCCGGTGACGGTGCGGGTGTACGCCGAACATGACGAGGCCAGGGTGGAAGTACGGGATCACGGCATCGGCATCAGCGAAGACAATCAGAAGCGGATTTTCCAGCAGTTCGAGCGGGTGTCCGCCAACCATGCGGTGGCAGGGCTGGGCCTGGGGCTGTTTATCTCTGAGCAGATCGTTGCGGCCCACGGCGGCACGATTGAAGTCGAGAGCCGGATAGGCGAGGGCGCATTGTTCCGTGTGTGCCTGCCTTTGGCGGGCGCGGCGTGAAATCAATCGTCAGCCAGACGCAACCTCTGCGTGACCCAAGGGTCGTATCAGCAGCAATTGACCGGACAAAGGCTTCCCATGAGTGAAGATGCGCAAGATGTTGTACTGATCGTCGAGGACGACGAGTCGATCATGTTCGTATTGGGCGAGTACCTTTCGGGCCTGGGGTACCGGGTACTGAAGGCCATCAACGGCGAGCAGGCCTTTGAAATCCTCGCTTCCAAGCCCCACCTGGACTTGATGGTGACTGACTATCGCCTGCCTGGCGGAATTTCCGGGGTGCAGATTGCCGAGCCCGCGATCAAGCTGCGGCCGGAGCTGAAGGTGATCTTTATCAGTGGTTATCCGCAGGAGATCCTCGACTGCAATAGCCCGATTACGCGCAATGCACCGATCCTGGCCAAGCCGTTTGATCTGGATACGTTGCAGGAGCATATCCAACGGTTGTTGGCGTGAAGTAAAAAACCAGCACTGGCTTGCCGATAATCAGCATGCAGCCGTCTTCACCAAGGCCCGCGTGCTACGCGCACCTGCTGCCTGATCGCTGTGCGATGCGGGAGCCTGGCTCCCGCTGTGCTCATCCGTGTCACGTCGCAATCATCTCCCGCACCTTCGCCGTCAGCAGGTCGAAGGTAAAGGGCTTGGTGATCAACTGCATGCCCGGATCCAGGAACCCCCCGCGCACCGCCGCATGCTCGGCATACCCGGTAATGAACAACACCTTCAAGTCCGGGCGAATCTGCCTGCAGATCTCTGCCAACTGGCGACCGTTCATCCCCGGCAACCCTACATCACTGATCAATAGATCAATGCGCTGGCTGGATTCGATAATCGGTAGCGCACTGTCAGCATCCGCGGCTTCGACAAAGGCATAGCCCAGCTCACTCAGCACCTGGCTCACCAGCACCCGTACCGCCGGGTCATCCTCGACGATCAGCACGGTTTCACCGGCGTTGGCGAATGGCGGCAGGGTCGAGTCGAGGGGGACATCGGCGGTGACTTCACCGACAAAGCGCGGCAGGAACAGGCTCACCGTGGTGCCTTTGCCGACCTCGCTGTGGAGGATCACATGGCCATGGGACTGGCGGGCGAAGCCGTAGATCATCGACAAACCCAGGCCGGTGCCCTGGCCGATGGGCTTGGTGGTGAAGAAGGGGTCGAAGGCTCGGTTGATGACGTTTTCCGGCATGCCGCAGCCGGTGTCACTGACACTCAGCTCCACGTAGTCGCCGGGGGTTAAAGTGCCGTAGGCGGCGGTAAACACGTTGTCGAGGTGGCGATTACGGGTTTCCACCACCAGCCGACCACCATCAGGCATCGCGTCCCGGGCATTCAGGGCCAGATTGAGCAGGGCGCTTTCCAGTTGATTGGGGTCGGCTTCGGCGGTCCACAGCTGCCCGCTCAACTGCATGTCGAGCACGATGCTTTCATTGAGGCTGCGTTGCAGCAGTTCGCCCATGGAGGTCACCAGTTGGTTGATCTCCACCGGCTTGGAATCCAGCGACTGGCGGCGGGAAAACGCCAGCAGGCGGTGGGTCAGGCCGGCGGCGCGGTTGGCCGAGGTCACACCCAGGTCGATCAGGCTGTCGAGGTCATCCAGGCGGCCCCGGGCCAGGCGCCGGCGCAGCAGCTCCAGGCTGCCGATAATCCCGGTGAGCATGTTATTGAAGTCGTGGGCGATGCCGCCGGTCAATTGACCGACGGCTTCCATTTTTTGTGACTGGCGCAAGGCTTCTTCGTTGCTGCGCAATTGCGCAGTGCGTTCTTCGACTTGTTGTTCAAGGGTTTCCAGGGTGCTTTGCAGGCGCAGTTCGCTCTGGCTCAGGTCGATCAGGCGGTCGCGGGCTTCGTACTGTCGTCGCCGCCCGCGCAGGGCGGTGGTCACCAGACTGATCAGGGTCACCGGGTGAAACGGCCGCTCCAGCAAGGTGATGTTGCCCAGCCTGGCACTCAAGTGCGATGAGGCGTTCTGTTCGGTGCCACCATGGTGGGTCAGCAGTACGATGGGCAGGTCCGACCAGGCTGGCTGCTGTTGCAGATACTCCAGCAGCGGCTCCAGCCCGACTCCGTGCAACGCTTCGGCGGCGATGATCAGCAGGCCCGCGCCTTGTTCCAGTTCATCGCAGAGCGATAACAGGTTGGGGGCTGCAATGCCGCTGAAACCTGCTTCGTTGAGCATCATCAGCGCCAGCGTGCTGTCCCGTCCCAAGGGCGCGAGAATGATCGCGCGCTCGGAAATGGCCGGCAGGCTGCTCACAAGCGCTCATCCTTGAGCAGCGGGTTGCCGGCACCCATGTAGGTGGGGACGCCGCGCAGCACGCCCTGGAAGGCTTCAATGGGCTCGCCGATAGTCATGCCCTGGCTGCCGATGCGGTATTCGCGAATGGTCGATTCATGGCTGCCGGTGCGTTTCTTGATGATGGAAATGGCCCGTCGCACTTTGCCCAGGGCCTCGAAGTAGCGCAGCAGGATCACGGTGTCGGCCAGATAGGTGATATCCACCGGCGCTTGCATGTCGCCGACCAACCCGTGCTGGGCCACGGTCATGAAGGTCGCTGCGCCCCGGCGGTTGAGGTACAGCAACAGCTCGTGCATGTGCAGCACCAAGGCGTTTTCCTCGGGCATGGCCGCCTGATAACCGTTGATGCTGTCGATAACCACGGTCTTGATCTGGCGCTCATCCACGCAGCGCCGTACCCGGTGGGAAAATTCTCCGGGCGACAGCTCGGCGGCGTCTACCTGCTCGATCAGCAGATTGCCGGTGGCTTGTAGGGCAGCCAGGTCGATGCCTATGTTGTTCATGCGGTCGAACAACAGGCCCAGTTCTTCATCGAAAATAAACAGAGCGGCTTTTTCGCCACGGGCCACTGCGGCAGCGGCGAAGATCATCGAGATCAGCGACTTGCCGGTACCGGCAGGGCCGAGGATCAGGGTGCTGGAGCCGGTCTCGATACCGCCGCCCAGCAGCGCATCCAGCTCGCGAATGCCGCTGGTCAGGGTCTGGCGGTTGTAGCCACTGCGGTGCTCGGCGGCCACCAGACGCGGGAACACATGCACGCCGTCTTGCATAATGGTGAAATCGTGGAAGCCGCCGCGATACTTCTGGCCCCGGTACTTAACCACCCGGACCCGGCGTCGTTCCGCGCCGTAGTTGGGGGTCAGTTCTTCCAGGCGGACCACCCCGTGGGCCACGCTGTGCACGGTTTTATCCAGGGATTCGGTGGTCAGGTCATCCAGCAGCAGCACGGTGGCGTCGTAGCGCACGAAGTAGTGCTTGATCGCCAGGATCTGCCGGCGATAGCGCAACGAGCTTTGCGCCAGCAGGCGGATTTCCGAGAGGCTGTCGATCACCACGCGGGTCGGCTTGACCCGTTCCACCACCTCGAAGATCTGCCGGGTGGCCTCGCCCAGCTCCAGGTCGGAGGAGTACAGCAGGCTTTGCTGATGCTCGGCATTGAGCAGGCTTTCGGGTGGGGTCAGTTCAAAGATATGGATATGTTCATCCAGCTCCCAACCGTGGGACTGGGCACCCTGGCGCAGCTCGCGCTCGGTTTCCGACAGGGTGATATACAGCGATCGTTCCCCGGCCTTGGCCCCGGCCTGGAGAAAATGCAGGGCCACGGTGGTCTTGCCGGTGCCGGGCTCACCTTCGAGCAGGAACAGATGGCTACGCGATAGCCCCCCGGAAAGAATGTCATCAAGACCTTCGATGCCGGTGGCCGCCTTTGCTGTGAACAGCTCTTTGGATGTAGACAAGAAGTGCCCTCGGGTCACGTATAAGTTGAGCGGCGTGCCGGCTAAGGCGCGCCATATTCACTTGACCGTGGGGCTGTGGGGCGGTTCAACGTATTCTCGTTTTTGTGCAGGCCAATCCACAGTTTTCAATGCCTGCAGCGCTTCAAAGGCCCTGCTGCAGCGCGGGATCGTCCGGGTTTTGCTGCTCCAGTTGGGCCAGCAGTACCTGCACGTTCTGCAACTGGCCGCTTTCCTTCCAGTAGTTGATCAACAGCACCCGCGCCTTGCGGTTGGCGGGATGGCGCTGGACGATTTCTTCCAACTGGCGCTGGGCGGCTTCCAGTTCCTCCTGGTCATGCAAGGTGGTGGCCAGGTCGTAGCGGTAATCCTGATTGTCGGGCTCCAACTCCACCGCCTTGGACAGGCCCAGCAGTGCGTATTCCCGTTCGCCATGGTGCAGCAGCCACATGCCCAGGGCGTGTTGCAGATAGGCTGACTCGGGGTGGGCTTGCAGTTGGGTGGCGAGGATCTGGCGCGAGTCATCGACCTTGCCCTGTTTATCCAGCAACTCGATGCGTGAAACCACCGCCGGCAGGTTGTCCGGGTCCAGGCGCAGCGCCTGCTCCAGGGCATGTTGGGCCTCGGGCAACAGGGCGCTGTGGATGTACAGGCGCGCCAGCTGGATCCAGCCATCAGGGCTTTCGGGCTGGGCCTTGAGGTACTTTACATACTCATCCAGCACGAGCTGCAAGGGGCCGAAATACAGGCCCAGGGTGTCGGGCGACAGGCCCAGCAGGGCGTTGGCGGCGGCAAATCGCACGCTTTGCTCGTCATCCTCGAGCAACGGGCCCAGCAACAGGGTGCGTTGGCCGCTGGGCACCAGGCCGACAATGCTGGCAATGGCTGCCTGGCGCACCAGGGGGGATGGGTGGCTCAAGTCCTTGTCCGCCAGCTTCAAGGCCTGGGGGCTTGGGTAGTTGTGCAATTCGCTGTGCAGGGCGGCGCGGCGCACGTCGGACAGGTCTGGTCGCGCCAGTTGCTGATAGAGCACGCGCGCGGCGCCGGGTTCGCCGTTATGCGCTTTTTTCAGGGCTTTGGAGTAACCGTGGGCAACAGCCGGCGGCACGGACACGCTCGGGCTGCGGGAGAAATACCAAAAAACCAGTACCACCAATAACAGGGCGCTCAGGCCGATGATCGCGTAACGGCGTGACTTTGACATGCAGGCGTCCGAAAGCTGGGCAGCTAGTGCAAAGCGCTCAGCTTCGGTCAGACACCGGCGAGTGTCAAACCCGCGTCACGTCAGCACATAGTCCACGGGCTCCAGGGGCGCTGGCAGGGCAGTTTCGCCCAGGGCGGCGAGGATCTCCCGTTCCAGGGTGCGCACGATGGCATTGCACGGCAGGTCGTTCTCGTCGAAGCCGAAGGGGTCCTCCAGGTCATCGCCGATTTCATCCAGACCCAAGAAGGTGTAGCTGACGATGGCAGTAAAAATCGGCGTCAGCCAACCCAGGGGCTCGGCCATGGCAAAGGGCAGCAGGATGCAGAACAGATAGATGGTGCGGTGCAGCAGCAACGTGTAGGGGAAGGGCAGCGGTGTGCTCTTGATCCGTTCGCACGCCGCCTGGACTTGGCTGAGCCCCACCAGGCGGGTTTCCAGCTGGGTGTAGCGCCAGTCGCTGATCCGCCCCTGTTGCGCGGCATCCGAGCAGTGGGCGCCGAGGGTTTGCAGGATCCGGTCCGGCAGGTTCGGGTGGCCGGGCTCGACATTGACCCACGACTGGGTGGCACGGGCCTCGTCTTCCAGGCGCAGGCGCGCCACCAGGCCATGGGCAAAACCACACAGGCCGCGCAACAGGCCCTCGCGTTCGCCTGGCTGGGTAAAAACCTGGGTTTGGCGGATCAGCGAGCGGATTTCAATGACCATCTGCCCCAGTTGCTTGCGGCCTTCCCACCAGCGGTCGTAGCAGGCGTTGTTGCGAAAACTCATGAAAATCGACAGCGATAGCCCGAGCAGGGTGAACGGCGTGGCGTTGACCTTGGAGAAGTAGGCCGGGTGCAGGGTTTCCACCAGCACGATCACCGAGGCCAGCAGGGTCACCAGCAGGCTGCGCAGGGCAATACGCTTGGCAATCGAACCCTTGAGGGAGAACAGGATGCCGAACAGGTTGGGTTTGGGGCGAACAATCATCGAGGGGCTTCTTCGTGGCGCAGGCCCTCAGATTAGAAGCCGGCGGGCGGGGCGTCCAATCGCTTGCGTTGACCGGCTGATTGTTGGCCTCTATGACGCAACGGTTTGGTCCATGGCGCCATTGGCCAAACCAGTCAGCCACATTGAAAGCTTTGACCATTGTCCCTGCGCCGCTCTGGCGCCACTATTTCCCCTGATTCAACCCCGCAAAAGCACGCCCCCCAAAACAACAAAAGACACAGGGATTTGCCACGATGCGCGATTATTTGGCTGCTACCACCCAGTTCAACTACCAGCAAACCGTCGAGGCCGCACTGGCCGGCCACTTGCAGGCGCTCAACGCCTGCGTCGAATGCTGCGACCGGCACGCGTTGCCGGGGCGCATTGCGTTGTTTTGGGAGGGCAAGGATGGCCGCAGCGCCACCGTGACCTTCAGCGAATTGCAGGATCAGGCGGCGCGCTTGGCCAACTTCCTCCTGGCCCAGGGCGTCAAGCGTGGCGACAAGGTCGCCGGCCTGTTGCCACGCACTGCCGAATTGCTGGTGACGGTGCTCGCCACCTGGCGCATCGGCGCGGTCTATCAACCGCTGTTCACGGCCTTTGGCCCCAAGGCCATCGAGCATCGCCTGAACAGCTCCGGCGCGGCGCTGGTGGTGACCGACGCGGTCAACCGCAGCAAGCTTGCCGAAGTCGCTGACTGCCCGACCATCGTCACCGTGGCCGGCGCCAAGGGCGAAGGCATTGTGCGCGGCGATTTCAGCTTCTGGGCCGAGTTGCCCAACTATTCGAATGTGTGCGAACCGGTACTGCTGGGCGCCGATGATCCATTCCTGCTGATGTTCACCTCTGGCACCACCGGCCCGTCGAAATCCCTGGCCGTGCCGCTCAAGGCCCTGGTTGCGTTCCAGAGTTATACCCGCGACGCCGTGGACCTGCGCCCCGAAGATGCGTTCTGGAACGTCGCCGACCCGGGCTGGGCCTATGGCATCTACTTCGGTGTGACCGGGCCGTTGTCCATGGGCCATCCGATCACCTTCTACGATGGCCCGTTCACCCTGGAAAGCACCTGCCGGGTCATCAACAAATACGGGATCACCAACCTGACCGGTTCGCCCACGGCCTACCGCCTGCTGATCGCCGGTGGCGAACAGTTCGCGCGCTCGATCAAGGGCCGGTTGCGCATTGTCAGCAGCGCCGGCGAGCCGCTGAACCCGGAAGTGATCCGCTGGTTCGCCGATAACCTGGGGGTGACCATCCACGACCATTACGGCCAGACCGAACTGGGCATGGTCCTGTGCAACCACCACGGCCTGGAACACCCGGTGCATGTCGGCTCCGCCGGCTTTGCCTCGCCGGGGCACCGCATCGTGGTACTGGACGACAACCACCAGGAACTGCCCGCCGGCCAGCCCGGCATCCTGGCGATCGACCGCGAGCAGTCACCGATGTGCTGGTTCGCCGGCTATGAAGGGGTCAAGACCAAGGCCTTCGTCGGCAAGTACTACTTGAGCGGCGACACCGTGGAATTGAACCCCGATGGCAGCATCAGTTTTGTCGGGCGCAGCGACGATGTGATCACGACGTCTGGCTACCGGGTAGGACCGTTTGATGTGGAAAGCGCCTTGGTCGAGCACCCGGCGGTGATCGAAGCCGCGGTGGTCGGCAAGCCGGACGCCGAGCGTACCGAACTGGTCAAGGCTTTTGTGGTGATCAACAGCCAGTACCGCGCCGACGCCGCGTTGGCCGAGGAACTGCGCCTGCATGTGCGCAAGCGCCTGGCGGCCCACGCCTACCCACGGGAAATCGAATTTGTCAGCGACTTGCCCAAGACCCCAAGCGGCAAGCTGCAGCGGTTTATTTTGCGTAACCAGGAAATCGCCAAGGTCCAGGCAGCGACCACGGCTTGATCCCTCTTTAAGGAAACAACGATGCAGATTGAAAACAAGGTATTTATGGTCAGCGGCGGCGCTTCGGGCCTCGGCGCGGCTACCGCCGAAATGCTGGTGGCTGCGGGTGCCAAGGTGATGCTGGTGGACCTGAATGCCGACGCCGTGGCGGCCCAGGCTGCAAAACTGGGCGCGCAGGCGCGCAGTGTGGTCGCGGATATCAGCCAGGAAGCGGCCGCTGAAGCTGCGGTACAGGCCACGGTGGCGGCGTTTGGCGCCCTGCATGGCCTGGTCAACTGCGCGGGCGTGGTGCGTGGCGAGAAAATCCTCGGCAAGAATGGGCCCCATGCCCTGGCCAGCTTTGCCCAGGTGATCAACGTCAACCTGGTCGGCAGCTTCAACCTGCTGCGCCTGGCCGCAGCGGCGATTGCCGAAACCACGGCGGATGCCGACGGTGAGCGCGGGGTGATCATCAACACCGCTTCGGTGGCGGCCTTCGACGGGCAGATCGGCCAGGCCGCCTACGCGGCGTCCAAGGGCGCGATTGCCAGCCTGACCCTGCCGGCCGCCCGTGAACTGGCGCGCTTCGGCATCCGCGTAATGACAATCGCCCCGGGCATCTTTGAAACACCGATGATGGCCGGCATGACCCCGGAGGTTCGTGACTCCCTGGCGGCCGGCGTGCCGTTCCCGCCACGCTTGGGCAAACCGGCCGAATACGCCGCGCTGGCCCGGCATATCATTGAAAACAGCATGCTCAATGGCGAGGTGATCCGTCTTGACGGCGCCTTGCGCATGGCGGCCAAGTAAGGAGGATTTGTCATGACTCAGCTCCACGATCCGATTGTTATTGTCAGTGCCGTACGCACGCCCATGGGCGGCTTCCAGGGCGACCTCAAGGGCCTGACCGCGCCGCAACTGGGCGCCGCCGCGATTCGTGCGGCTGTCGAGCGCGCCGGTATCGCCCACGACGCCGTGGATGAAGTGCTGTTCGGTTGCGTGCTGCCCGCCGGTCTCGGCCAGGCCCCGGCACGCCAGGCCGCGCTGGGTGCCGGCCTGGATAAATCGACACGTTGCACCACCCTCAACAAAATGTGCGGTTCGGGCATGGAGGCGGCGATTCTCGCCCATGACTCGCTGCTGGCCGGCAGCGTGCAGGTGGTGATCGCCGGCGGCATGGAAAGCATGTCCAATGCCCCGTACCTGCTGGATCGGGCCCGTAGCGGCTACCGCATGGGCCATGGCCGGGTGCTTGACCATATGTTCCTCGACGGCCTCGAAGACGCCTATGACAAGGGCCGCCTGATGGGCACCTTTGCCGAGGATTGCGCCGAGGCCAATGGCTTTACTCGCGAAACCCAGGATGCGTTTGCCATTGCCTCGCTGACCCGCGCCCAGCAGGCGATCAGTGCCGGGCGTTTCAGCGCCGAGATCGTCCCGGTGCAGGTCACCGTGGGCAAGGAACAAAAGACCATCACTGACGACGAGCAGCCGCCCAAGGCGCGCCTGGACAAGATCGCCACCTTGAAGCCGGCGTTCCGCGAAGGCGGCACGGTGACGGCGGCCAACTCCAGCTCGATCTCCGACGGCGCGGCGGCCTTGCTGATGATGCGCCAGTCCGAAGCGCAGAAGCGTGGGCTCAAGCCTCTGGCAGTGATCCACGGCCATGCGGCCTTTGCCGATGAGCCGGGGCTGTTCCCGGTGGCGCCGGTGGGGGCGATTCGCAAGCTGATGAGCAAGACCGGCTGGGACCTGGGCGATGTCGACCTGTTCGAGATCAACGAAGCCTTTGCCGTGGTCAGCCTGGTGACCATGAGCAAGCTGGAAATCCCCCACGACAAGGTCAACGTCCACGGTGGCGCGTGTGCCCTGGGGCATCCGATTGGCGCATCCGGCGCGCGGATCCTCGTGACCCTGCTTTCAGCGCTGCGCCAGCGGGGCCTCAAGCGCGGCGTTGCAGCCATCTGCATCGGCGGCGGTGAAGCCACCGCCATGGCCGTCGAATGCCTGGATTAAGGAATTTTTATGTTGCCCAATGACGAACAACTGCAAATCAGCGACGCGGCCCGGCAATTCGCCCAGGAGCGGCTCAAACCGTTCGCTGCCGAGTGGGACCGCGAGCATCGCTTCCCCAGGGAGGCTATCGCTGAGATGGCCGAGCTGGGCTTTTTCGGCATGCTCGTGCCGGAACAGTGGGGCGGCTGCGACACCGGCTACCTGGCCTATGCCATGGCCCTGGAAGAGGTCGCTGCCGGTGATGGCGCCTGCTCGACCATCATGAGCGTGCACAACTCGGTGGGCTGCGTGCCCATTCTCAAGTTCGGCAATGACCAGCAGAAAGAACAATTCCTCAAACCCCTGGCCAGCGGCGCAATGCTCGGTGCGTTTGCCTTGACCGAGCCCCAGGCCGGGTCCGATGCCAGCAGCCTGAAAACCCGCGCGCGTCTTGAGGGCGATCATTACGTGCTCAATGGCTGCAAGCAGTTCATCACCTCCGGGCAGAACGCCGGGGTGGTGATTGTGTTTGCCGTGACCGATCCTGCGGCCGGCAAGCGTGGGATCAGCGCGTTTATCGTGCCCACTGACTCGCCGGGCTACACCGTCGCGCGGGTCGAGGACAAGCTGGGCCAGCATGCGTCCGATACCTGTCAGATTCTGTTTGAGGATGTGAAGGTGCCGGTCGCCAACCGCCTGGGCGAGGAGGGCGAAGGCTACAAAATCGCCCTGGCCAACCTGGAGGGCGGTCGCGTGGGTATTGCCGCGCAATCGGTGGGCATGGCCCGTGCGGCGTTCGAAGCTGCCCGGGATTACGCCCGTGAGCGGGAAAGCTTCGGCAAACCGCTGATCGAGCACCAGGCTGTAGCGTTTCGCCTGGCGGACATGGCCACCCAGATCGCTGTGGCCCGGCAGATGGTGCACTACGCGGCGGCCCTGCGCGACAGCGGCAAGCCTGCGCTGGTGGAGGCTTCCATGGCCAAGCTGTTTGCCTCGGAAATGGCCGAGAAAGTCTGTTCTGCCGCCTTGCAAACCCTGGGTGGATACGGTTACCTGAGCGACTTCCCGTTGGAGCGGATCTACCGTGATGTGCGGGTCTGCCAGATTTATGAAGGCACCAGTGATATTCAGCGCATGGTCATTTCGCGCAATCTTTGAAGAGGAACGGATCAATGAGTTATGAAACCATTTTGCTCGACGTTCAAGGCCGTGTCGGGCTGATTACCCTCAATCGCCCCCAGGCGCTGAATGCCTTGAACGCGCAATTGGTCAGCGAAGTGAACCAGGCCCTGGACAGCCTGGAAGCCAATCCCGACATCGGTTGCATCGTGTTGACCGGCTCGAAGAAAGCCTTTGCCGCTGGCGCCGACATCAAGGAAATGGCCGAGCTGACCTACCCGCAGATCTACCTCGACGATCTGTTCAGCGACAGCGACCGTGTGGCCAACCGCCGCAAGCCGATCATCGCGGCGGTCAATGGTTTTGCCCTGGGTGGCGGCTGTGAACTGGCCTTGATGTGCGACTTTATCCTGGCCGGTGACACGGCCAAGTTCGGCCAGCCGGAAGTCAACCTCGGCGTCCTGCCGGGCATGGGCGGCACCCAGCGCCTGACCCGTGCGGTGGGCAAGGCCAAGGCCATGGAGATGTGCCTGACCGGGCGTTTTATCGACGCCGTGGAGGCCGAGCGTTGCGGCATCGTGGCGCGGATTGTGCCGGCGGACGAACTGCTGGACGAGGCGCTCAAGGTTGCGGCGCTGATCGCCAGTAAATCGGTGCCGATCAGCATGATGGTCAAGGAAAGCGTGAACCGCGCCTTTGAAGTCAGCCTGTCGGAAGGCGTGCGCTTTGAGCGCCGGGTGTTCCACGCCGCCTTCGCGACCCAGGATCAGAAGGAAGGCATGGCCGCGTTCGTGGCCAAGCGTGCGCCGCAGTTCAAGGACCAATAAGCCCCTGACCAACTGCCCCGTGGCGAGCGGGCTAGCCCGCGTTGGGATGCGTAGCCGCCCTGAAATCCGGCCCCGCGTGTTCAACTGAAGCAATGCGCTGGGTGTATTGGGGCTGCTACGCAGCCCGGCGCGGGCAAGCCCGCTCGCCACAACCGTTGCGCTGGCAAGGCAAATAGGGTCATGCCAAAGCGCTTTATCGCCTGTAACATGAGGCCCTGATACGCCCCAGATACAATTTTCAGGTTTCAGGAACCCGTCATGACCCAGAAGCAACGCTTGATTTACTCGATTCTGATTTCCCTGGTCGTCCTCGGCACGATGTTTGGCCTGTCCTATTTGCAGAACATCGGCGCCATCAGTGAGAAGACGTTCCAGTACATCGCCATTGCCGTGGCGGTGATTGTGGTGGTGATCAACGGCATCATGCGCCGCAAGGTCAAGCCCAACCTGTAAGTCAGGCGCTGGTCGCCAGGACCTTGGCAGCCTCTTCATGGAGGCTGTAGCTTTTGTCGCTGTTGAGGGTGATCACGCCCTCGCTGCACAGGCGCTTGAGCACCTCGCGCACACTGAGAAACGACAGCGGGATGCCCAGTTCCAGCAAGTGGCTGTGCACACCCCGTACACCCAGCGAGCGGCCGTTGTCGGCGGCGGTGAGCAGGGCGTCGATGACTTTCAGCCGGATCAGGCTGGTACGCAACCCAAAACACTTGAGCAGATGCCGGATGCGTTGGTTGCCTTGATGCTCGGGGGCCTTGCCGAAGGCTTGGTTACTTGCGCCGAAAGCGGCGTCGTGTGCCATAAAATGTCCGTCCGTGGGCAGTTGCGGGTTGTGCATGCAAAAACTCCTTATCAGAGCCTGATCAGGAAAACGATGGTGCTCTCTAGTTAATAAGACGTATGAGCCACGCAAATCATGAAGTCCAAGCCGGATAAATTTTCTCGGTCTTACGTCTGTCACCTTCCTGGCGCCGGTAAATAAGGCGCGCGCGGCCTAAATTTCTGCGGATTTCTACGTCTTTATCCATGGGCTGGTGTTGGCGAGTCGGCCCCGCCTTGGGCGTTCAATTTGGTTTGATGATGGGGTCTGCGTGATTATTTCCAACGGGTTGTCCAGGGTTTGCGTGGCGGGTGTGTTGCTGGGGGTGAGCCTGTGTGCGACGGCCCGCCAGGTGAGCGACGTGCAGGCGGGTACGCTGAGCGCCGATATCCGCCGCACCGGGTTTGGTATCCCGCATATCCGCGCCAACGATGAGCGCGGCCTGGGCTATGGCATCGGCTATGCCTACGCGCAGGACAACCTGTGCCTGCTGGCCAACGAAGTGGTCACGGTCAATGGCCAGCGCGCCCGCTACTTCGGTGCCGAGCAGGCGACCCTGGAAGAGCGCAACAACCTGACCAGTGATGTGTTCTTTACCTGGCTCAATACGCCCGAAGCAGTGACGGCTTTCTGGAAGGCGCAGACCCCGCAGATGCAGCAGCGTCTTGCCGGCTATGCGGCGGGTTACAACCGCTACCTGCAAGAGCGCGGGGCCAAGGACCGACCGATGCAGTGCCAGGGCGCCTGGGTGCGGCCGATCACGACCGATGACCTGGTCAAGCTGACCCGGCGGTTGCTGGTGGAAGGTGGTGTCGGGCAATTCGCCGAGGCCTTGGCGGGGGCGACGCCACCCCAGCCAGGCGTGGCGGTGCAGAGCGATGTGCGAGCGTTTGAGGTCGCCACCTTGAAGCAGCAACGCTTTGCCCTGGATCGCGGCAGCAACGCGGTGGCGGTGGGTAGCGAGCGCTCGTTCAACGGGCGCGGCATGTTACTGGCCAACCCGCATTTCCCGTGGATCGGCGGCATGCGTTTTTATCAGATGCACCTGACCATTCCTGGTCAGCTGGACGTAATGGGCGCCGCCTTGCCAGGCCTGCCGGTGGTCAATATCGGCTTCAACCAGCATGTGGCCTGGACCCATACGGTGGACACATCCAAGCATTTCACCCTGTATCGCCTGACCCTGGACCCGAAGGACCCGACCCGCTATTTGCTCGACGGCAAGTCGATCCCCCTGCAGAAAACCCAGGTAACGGTACAGGTCAAGGGTGCCGAGGCCCACACCCAAACGGTCTACAGTTCGCAGTTCGGGCCCGTGGTGCAATGGCCGGGCAAGCTCGACTGGAACGCGCAATACGCTTTCAGCCTGCGCGACGCCAACCTGGGCAATGACCGCGTGCTGCAGCAGTGGTACGCGATGAACCAGGCCCGCAGCCTCAAGGACTTGCAAGCCTCGGTACACCGTCTGCAAGGCATTCCCTGGGTCAACACCCTGGCGGCGGACGATCAGGGGCAGAGCCTGTATATGAACCTGTCGGTGGTGCCGAACGTCAGTGCAAAAAAACTCGAACAATGCAGCGACCCGCGTGCCGGTCTGCAGATGATCATGCTTGACGGTGCCCACAGTGCCTGCGCCTGGGATATCGACCCGCGCGCCGCCCAGCCGGGGATCTTCGCCGCTGGTCAACTGCCGCAGCTGGCGCGCCGGGACTACGTGCAGCACTCCAACGACTCGGCCTGGATGGCCAACCCCAAGGCCCCGCTGGCCGGTTTTTCGCCGGTGGTCAGCCAGGATCACATTGCCTTGGGCGCACGTTCGCGTTTTGCCTTGCAGCGCTTGCAGGACCTGGACACACAGCCGATCACCGTCGCCGATTTGCAACACATGGTGCTGGATAACCAGGTGTACCTGGCTGGGCAGGTGATGCCGGATCTGCTCAAGTTCTGCGCGCAACAGACGGATGCCGCCCTGAAAACCCTGTGTACCCGCCTCAAGGACTGGGACCAGAAGGCCAACCTCGACAGCGGCCTGGGCCTGGTGCATTTCTTCCAGGTCATGGAGCACCTGCAGCAAGTGCCGCAGGTGTGGCGCGTTGCGTTTGACCCGGACCACCCACAAACCACCCCGCGTGGGTTGCTCATCGAGCGGCCGGAGGTGGCCAAGGCGTTGCGTGAGGCAATGCTGGCGTCAATGGCGCAGGTGAGTGAATCGGGGTTGAAAGAAGGCACTCGTTGGGGCGATATCCAGGTCTCGGGCAGCACCCCGATGCACGGTGGCCCGCAGGAACTGGGGATCTACAACGCCATGCAAAGCGTGCCGAGGGCCGATGGCAAGCGTGAGGTGGTCAGCGGCAGCAGTTACTTGCAGATCGTCACCTTCGACGACCAGGGGCCGAAAGCGGAAGGCGTGTTGGCGTTCTCACTGTCCAGCGATCCGGCGTCGCCGTACTTCAAGGACCAGACCCAGGCGTTTTCCGCGAAAAAGCTCAGCCCGTTGCCGTTTACCGAACAGCAGATCAAGGCTGACCCACAGTATCAACGGCAGTTGATCCACGAGTAGGGGCTTTATTGGCCGAGCAGGTGCGCCACGGCGGCAAACGCCTGGTCATGGCGTGCCTGCCAATCCCCGCCAATCACCTTGTACGGTTGCTGATGCTGCTCCAGCCAGTCGCGGCTGGCCTGGAAGAAGGCCCGGCGGTCGGCCAGGTCCGGCTGGCAGCGTTGACCGTCGGCGGTCCAGCCAATGCCTTCGGGCGACAGCAACAGGTGCAGGTCGTAATGGCGGGCCAGCAGTGCCTCGTCGAGCCACGCGGGGGCATCGCCAAACAGCGTCAGGCTCCACAGCTTGTTGGTCAGCAGGTGAGTATCGAGTATCAGCAGTTGCGGCTGCCGGGCACGGCCGGCATCTTCCCAGGCCAGTTGGCCACGGGCGATGTCCGGGATGTCGGCGAGGGTCGTATCACGCTGGTAGTGGTCGATGAAATAGCGCACATACTCGCCCACCAGCACCGCACCGAAATGCGCCTGCAACTGCTCGGCCAGCCAGCTTTTACCGCTGGACTCGGGGCCTGCCATCACCAGCACCTTCATGTGCGCAACGCCGGATCGGCGCGCCATTCGCGCCAGCCTTGTACGGCAATCACTGTGAACAGGGCATAGAGCGCGGCCGTCAGGTACAGCCCCTTGTAGACAAACAGGCCGACAAAAATCACATCGACCACAATCCATAGTGCCCAGCATTGCACGCGTTTTTGCGCCATCCACATCTGCGCCACCAGGCTGAAGCCGGTCAGGGCGGCGTCCAGCCAGGGTTGTGCAGCATCGGTCCAGTGCGCCATGGCGGCGCCCAGCAACAGGCTGCCGACTGCGCCAACCGTCAGGCTCAGGAGGATAGCCTGGCTGCCAAGACTGCTGACCTGGCGCCCTTGCTTGACCTCGCCGGCACGGGTCCATTGCCACCAACCGTAGACCTGCAGGCCGGCATACACCACTTGCAGCAGCATGTCGGAATACAGCTTCACCTCGAAGAACACCCAGGTGTACAGCAGCACCATGACCAGGCCGATCGGCCAGCACCACGGGTTCTGCTTGACCGTCAACCAGACGGCAATCACCCCCAGCGCGGCGGCAAACAGTTCAAGCCCGGACATGGGATTCCTTGGAAGAGTCGAAGAGGAGGGCGATTGTACCCAACCGGCCGGGCAAAATCCTGTCCAGGCCGGGGGCTAATTATGGGAAGAGGGATTGCTGTGGCAAACCCGCTCGCTGTGGCGAGCGGGCTGCTGTCGGGAGGAGGGCTAGACCTTGAACTGGCGCAGCAGGCCGTTGAGTTCTTCGCTCAAGTCCTTCAGATGCACGCTGGCCTCGCTCGATTGCTGGGCCGCCAGCGCAGTGCTATGGGACAGGCCGGCGGCCTGGGTCACGTTCTGGTTGATGTCTTCCACCACGTGGGCCTGTTGCAGGGTCGCGCTGGCAATCGAGGCGTTCAGGCCGTTGAGGTTGCGCAGGGCCTGGCCGATGGCATTCAGGCTGGCGCCCGCCTGGCCGGCTTGTTCGATGGTCAGTTGCGAGGCCTGGTGGCTGTCGCTGATGACCTTGACCGCTGCTTCGGAATGCCCTTGCAGGCGCTCGATCATGTTCTGGATTTCGGCAGTGGATTTTTGCGTGCGCTGGGCCAGCAGGCGCACTTCGTCGGCGACCACGGCAAAACCACGGCCTTGTTCACCGGCGCGGGCCGCTTCGATGGCGGCGTTGAGAGCCAGCAGGTTGGTCTGCTCGGCAATCGAGCGAATCACCTCCAGCACCCCGCCAATCTGCGTGCTTTCGGTGGACAGGGTGCGGATCACTTCCACCGCCTGGCTGATGGTGCCGGACAGCGCGTCGATCTGTTGCAGGCTGCCGTCGATATTGACTTGGCCCTGTTCGGCCTGGGTCTGCGCGTCACGCATTTCGCTGGCGGCGTGCTCGGCATTCTTCGCCACGTCCTGGACGCCGTAGGTCACTTCATTGATGGCAGTGGCCACCAGTTCCATTTGCTGGGATTGTTGCTGGCTGCGGTCATGGGCTTGGCTGGCATTGCTGCCCAGCTCGGCGGACGACTGGGCCAGGGCATTGGCGCACACCTGCAACTGGCTGACCACCTGGCGCAGTTTGGCGGTGAAGGTGTTGAAGTGTCGGGACAGTTGCGTGACTTCGTCCTGGCCGTGGGTGTCGAGGCTGCGGGTCAGGTCGCTTTCGCCACTGGCGATGTTGGCCATGGCATGCACCGCTTCCTGCAACGGGCGCACGATGCTGCGGGCAATCAGCACCACCAGCAGGGCCATGATCAGGGCAATGCCCAGGCCGATCAGTGAGGCTTTCCAGACCTGACCGCGAAATTGTGCCTGTACGTCGTCCACGTAGACGCCGGAGCCAATAATCCAGCCCCAGGGCTCGAACAACTGGATATAGGAGGTCTTGGCCACGGGCTCAGCCGCGCCGGGTTTCGGCCAGCGGTAATCGACCATGCCGACGCCCTTGGCCTTGGCCAGAGTGACGAACTCATTGAAGATCGCAAAGCCGTCCGGATCGCGGATGGCCGAAAGGTTCTGGCCGTCTAGCTTGGGGTTGGCCGGGTGCATGATCATCACCGGCGTCAGGTCATTGATCCAGAAATAGTCGTTCTGGTCGTAGCGCAGACCGCGCACCACACTCAAGGCTTGTTTCTGCGCGGCCTCGCGGGTCAGCACCCCGGTGGTTTCAAGGCCGTGATAAAAATTCAGAATTCCGCTGGCAGTCTGCACCACATGCTGGGTTTTCTGGCTCTTGGCCTGGTAGAGGTCGTCGTGGATCTGCTTGAGCATCAGCAAACCCAGGGTCATCAACATCAACACGGCGACTATCAGGATCATCCAGAGGCGCCGGCTGATCGACATATTGCGCAAACTGTTCATAGTCTTGTCACTCCGCGTTCTTATAATTTTCGGTGCTGCGTTGATCGGCCAGTGATAACGCGAAGCGAAATCCGGGCTTGTCTGATAGGCTTTCGGCCCGGAATCAAAAAACCTGAGTACTGCCTGATTTTTCACAGAATTTTGGCAGGTCAGCCTTGATCCTGCTCGCGGCCTTGCCGCGTGCTCATCGTTAGTGAACACCTAGAAAATATCAACGAGGCATGCCGTCGCATGACCTTTGGGGGAATAATGGATCTTTGGACCGCCTTTCAGGCATTGATACTTGGCATTGTCGAAGGGCTGACGGAGTTCTTGCCGATCTCCAGTACCGGGCACCAGATTATCGTCGCCGACTTGCTCAACTTCGGTGGCGAGCGCGCCATGGCGTTCAACATCATCATTCAACTGGGCGCCATCCTGGCGGTGGTCTGGGAATTCCGGCGCAAGATCCTCGACGTGGTGACCGGCCTGCCGACCCAGCGCAACGCCCAGCGCTTTACCGTCAACCTGCTGATCGCCTTCCTGCCGGCGGTGGTGTTGGGGGTGATTTTTGCCGACCTGATCCACGAATACCTGTTCAACCCGATCACGGTGGCCACTGCGCTGGTGATCGGCGGGGTGATCATGTTGTGGGCCGAGCGTCGCGAGCATGTCATCCATGCCGAAACCGTCGATGACATCACCTGGAAAGACGCCTTGAAAGTGGGCTTTGCCCAGTGCCTGGCGATGATCCCAGGGACGTCGCGTTCCGGCTCGACCATTATCGGTGGCCTGTTGTTTGGCCTGTCGCGCAAGGCTGCCACCGAGTTTTCCTTCTTCCTGGCGATGCCGACCATGGTCGGGGCGGCGGTGTACTCGGGCTATAAGTACCGTGACCTGTTCCAGTCTGCGGATCTGCCGGTGTTTGCCGTCGGTTTTGTGGTCTCGTTCATCTTCGCGATGATTGCAGTGCGTGGCTTGCTCAAGTTCATCGCCAGCCACAGCTATGCAGTGTTTGCCTGGTACCGCATTGCGTTCGGTTTGCTGATCCTGGCCACTTGGCAGTTCGGCTGGATTGACTGGGCGGCGGCCAAGGCGTGATGACAATCCAGCATCCGCGCTTCAAGGCCCTGGTGTTTGTGCTGTTGTGTGCCGTGCCGTTGTTTGGCGCGGCACTGCTGGCGTATCGCGGGGTGTCGCTGATCCCGTTGGCGGCCTATGGCCTGGTCAGCGTGGTGACGTTTTGCCTGTACTGGAGCGACAAGCGCAAGGCCCAGAGCGATAGCTGGCGCACCCCGGAGAAGATCCTGCATGCCATGGAGCTGGCCGGTGGTTGGCCGGGTGCCTTGGTTGCGCAGCAGGTGTTCCGGCACAAGACGCGCAAAGTGTCTTATCAAGTGGTGTTCTGGCTGATTGTGTTGCTGCACCAGGTGTTCTGGATTGATCGGTTGTTTCTGGGCGGCACGCTGCTGGCAGTCTTCTAGCCGCGTGGGGCTTGAGAGCGAAGCTGCGCCCACCGGGGTATGTGCATATATCGATGATCAAGTTGTGTACAAGACGACCTGGACTGGCTTACTCGTCCAGCCTCAGGCCGATCTGCGTGCGTTTGGGCAGTTTGCTCACCACCAACTGGTGGGAGCGCTGCAGCAAGCCGCGCAGTTCTTCGCCGCCCAGTGGGTAGGGCAGCTGCATGATGATCCACTGCGCCCGCGCCAGGTACGGCGCCGGGTGGATGCCGGGGCGGTCGACGTGGCCGAGGAACAGTTCTTTGTCGACCTTGAACGCCAGGGAGTCGCCGCGCAGGTTCTGCAGGGCGAACATCTTGTTGCCGGCAATCGAGAACACCCGCACACCGCCCCACTTGTAATCCTCCCGTGCACCGGGCAAGCCCAGGCAGAACTGGGCGACGTCGTCTTCGGTCATGCTCCGGGTACTCATAGCAGTCGATCTCCGCAACTGTTGAAGGCATGGGCCAGAAAGTCGATCCAGGCGCGCACCGCTGGGGATACGCCGCGTCGATGCGGGTACACCGCTTGCAGCCAGCCACCGGGCAGCGACCACTCGGGCAGCAGTTGCACCAGTTGGCCACTTTCCAGCTCCTGCTCGCAATACATCATGGGCAGCACGGTGAAGCCGAGGCCGGCGAGGGCGCTGGCCTTGCGCACCAGGAAGTCGTCGATGCCCAGGCGGGCCTCCATCGCCAGGTCGGTGGCATTGCCGGCAGGGTCGAGCATGCGCAGGTGGACCATACGGTCGGCTTCCAGGGCGCCCAATACCGGCAGGTGTTTGAGGTCGGCCGGGCTGTTGATCTGGCGGTCGCGCACAAACTCGGGGCTGGCGACCATGGCCGTCTGCGCCTGACGCAGGCGACGGGTCACCAGCAGTGGGTCTTCGTCCCCCAACTCGCGCACACGCAAAGCTACGTCTACACCCTCGGCCACCAGGTCGACGCGGCGATTGATCAGCATCATCTCCAGTTGCACCAGCGGGTGGGCCGCGAGGAATTGCGCCACCACCGTCGGCAGGATTTCGTGGGCCAGGCCCACCGGGCAACTGACCCGCAGCCGGCCCCGGGGTTCGCTGGACATGTTGACCACGGCTTCGTCGGCCATTTCCGCTTCCAGCAGCATCGCCTGGCAGTGCCCCAGGTAGCGTTCGCCGACGGCCGTCAGGGTCAGTTGCCGGGTGGTGCGCTGTAAGAGGCGGGCGCCGAGGCGTTCTTCCAGTTCGGCAATGCGCCGCGACAGCCGCGACTTGGGGATGCCCAGCAGCCGGCCAGCCGCCGCGAAGCCACCGGCTTCCACCACCTTGGCGAAATAGTAGAGGTCATTGAGGTCTTGCATGTTGGGCCTATTGTCCTGTCAGTGGGACGAACTATCGCATTTTAACCGGCTAATCTGCTATTGGATTGATCTGTAGGATTCTCTCCATCAGATCGCCGGTGGCGATCCTCACTTGGAGATCCCACATGAAACTCTTGCATATTGATTCCAGCATCCTCGGTGACAACTCGGTATCCCGCCAGTTGAGCGGCGAAGTGGTCAAGGCCTGGCAGGCGGCTGAGCCGGGTGTCGAAGTGACCTACCGTGACCTGGCCAGCGAAGGTATCACCCATTTTTCCGGGATTACCCTGGGCGCGTTGGGCACCGCCGCCGAGTTGCGTGATGCCGTACAGAAGCACGAAGCCGACCTGAGCGCCTCGACCCTGGCCGAGTTCCTGGCTGCCGACGCGGTGGTTATCGCCGCGCCGATGTACAACTTCACCATTCCCACCCAGCTCAAGGCCTGGATCGATCGCATTGCCGTCGCTGGCCAGACGTTCCGCTACACCGAAGCCGGCCCGCAAGGCCTGTGCGGCAACAAGAAAGTCATCGTGGTCTCCACCGCCGGTGGCCTGCACGTTGGCCAACCGACCGGCGTCGGGCACGAGGACTACTTGAAAGTGCTGCTGGGCTTCTTCGGTATCACTGATATCGAGTTCGTACGTGCCCACGGCCTGGCCTATGGTGACGAAGCGCGCAGCAAGGCGTTGAACGATGCCAATGCGCTGATCAGCGAGCAGTTGTTCGTCGCGGCGTAAGCACGAGCGCCTTTCAATCTGATTCGGGCTGTCTAAACTCTGTATTCTGCTAGCTTCAATGCCGGCGGAATACGGAGTTTTTTGTTTTGAACCGGCGAATATGGCGCAGCTTATGCAACACCGGGTCATACCGCCCGAGGCTGCATCGGCCTGCAGGCGTCACCCAGCACAGGTGGACATCCCCATGATGCGTCTTTGTGCAGTCTTGCTGGTTTCCCTGCTCGGCGGCCTCGTTTCAGTGCACGCCGCTGTCGCCCCGCACCCCCATTGGAGCGTGGGCTATCACCGCATGAGCTTTCTTGACCCGCTGGATTCGCAGCCGATGAAAGCCATCGCGTTTTATCCGTCCACGGGTGATGAACATCTCAGTCAGGTGGGGGCGTATCGCGTCGCCGCCGCCGAGGACGCCAAGGTCGCCATCGGCCGCTTCCCGTTGCTGATGCTGTCCCATGGCAACACCGGCACGCCCCTGGCTTTGCACGACCTGGCGACGTCGCTGGCGCGCAAGGGGTTTGTGGTGGTCGCCGTGCTGCACCCGGGCGACAACTATAAGGACCACAGCCGCCTGGGTACCTTGAGTAACCTGTATGGCCGGCCGATCCAGATTTCTGCGGCGATTACCGCGACCCTGGGCGACCCGATGCTGTCGCCGTTCGTCAACGTGGGCCAGGTAGGGGTGATTGGCTATTCGGCGGGCGGCGAGACGGCGCTGATCCTGGCCGGGGCCAAGCCGGATTTCGAGCGTTTGCGCCGCTATTGCCAGGAGCGTCCTGAAGACCGCGACGCCTGTACCTCTAAGGGTGAGCTGGTGGTCGACCGCGATGACCTGCAACCCCAGGCCGACCCACGGATCCACGCGTTGATGCTGATGGCGCCGCTCAGCCTGATGTTCGGTCGTCAGACCCTGGGCGACGTGCATGTGCCGGTGCTGCTGTACAGCGGCGATGGCGACAAGCTGGTAGCCGTGGATAAAAACGCCGCCGCCCTGGCGCGCAAGCTGCCACAGCCGCCGGATTTCAAACTGTTGGCCGGGGCTGGGCACTTTATTTTCATGGCCCCTTGCGATGACGAGCAACTGGCGCTGATGCCGGCGCTTTGTACCGATGCCGATGGGGTGGACCGCGAGGGTATTCACCGCGACCTGATCTCCGAGGCCGGGCGTTTTTTCGGGCGCACCCTCGGCCAGCACTCGCGGGCCGGGATACAGACTGCGGATCAGTAGGCCCGGCGCATCAGCAGCCAGGTCAGGCCCAGGCCCGTGACGGACAGTAGCGCCGCGCAAAAGAAAATCCACGAGTAGCCCAAGTTCAACGCCACCGCACCCATCAGCGGTCCGGCAATCGCCAGCGCCAGGTCAAAAAACACCGCATAGGCACTCAGCCCGGCGCCCCGGCTGCTGTTGGGCACCTGTTTGATGGCTTCGACGCCCAGTGCCGGGTACACCAACGACAAGCCAAACCCGGTGAGGCCGGCGCCGATCAGGGCAATGGCGGGCGAGGGCGCGAGCCACAGCAGGGTCAGGCCGAGGGTTTCCAGGGTCATGCAGGCAATCGCCGCGCGAAACCCGCCAAAACGGCTGATGCTCGAGATAAACAGCAGGCGCGAGAGGATAAAGCAGATGCCAAACACCGTCAGGCACCAGGCGGCGCCGGTCCAGCCGCGATTGAGGTAGAACAGGGCAATGAAGGTGGTCAGGGTGCCGTAGCCAATGGACGCCAGGCACAGGCTGGCACCAAACGGCGCGATCCGCCCGAACACCGCCCAGAACGGCAGGCGCTCGCCGCGCACCACCGGCACCGAGGGTTTTTTGCGGATCAGCACCAGGCCCAGGGCTGCCAGCACGGCCAGCGCGGGACCGAGGCTGTTGTAACCGTATTGCGCAACCATCACCACGCCCAGCGGCGCGCCAATGGCGATGGCGCCATAGGAGGCGATGCCGTTCCAGGAGATCGAGCGCGCGGTGTGTTCGGCGCCGACCTGGCCCATGCACCAACTGATGGTGCCGACACCGATCAGGCCCTGGGCCACGCCCAGCAACACGCGACCGACCAGCAGAATCCCCAGGCTCAGGCTGGGCAGGCTGTGCAGCAGCGTGGCAAAAAACGTCAAGACACCGCTGAGCAGAATACCGCTCAAGCCCAGCACGATCGCGCGCTTGGTGCCGACGTTGTCCGACATGCGCCCGGCCATGGGGCGGCTGAGGAGGGTGGCCAGGTACTGTGAACCGATGGTTACGCCGGCCACCACGGCGCTGAAACCCAGTTGTTCATGGACATAGCCGGGGATCACCGCAATCGGCAGGCCAATGCAGATAAACGCGATAAAGGTATAGAAGACGATGGAGACGATCTGCAGGGTGATCGACAGGGAGCTGGGGGCGGCTGGCATGGAGGCTCATTCGCGGCAGGGCGGTGAACGCATCATGGCAAGGGCGTGGAAGAAAAGGAAGCAGGCTAACAATCATCGGCCCTGACGCGCCGTTGGTCGAGCCTGGAAATGCAAAAAGCCCCGTCACTGCTGACGGGGCTTTTACTTGCAGCGTGTGGCTAACCGCTATTGGCGACCCTTAAAACACCACGCCCTGGCTACGCAGGTAGTCGTCATAGGTGCCGCTGAAGTCGATCACGCCGCTTGGGCTCAGCTCGATGATGCGGGTGGCCAGGGACGATACGAACTCACGGTCGTGGCTGACGAAGATCAGCGTGCCCGGATAGTTTTCCAGCGCCAGGTTCAGCGCCTCGATGGATTCCATGTCCAAGTGGTTGGTCGGTTCGTCCATGACCAGCACGTTGGGCTTTTGCAGGATCAGCTTGCCGAACAGCATGCGACCTTGCTCACCACCGGAGATGACCTTGACCGACTTGAGGATCTCATCGTTGGAGAACAGCATGCGGCCCAGGGTGCCGCGGATCACTTGTTCGCCCTGGGCCCACTGGCCCATCCAGTCGAACAGGGTGACGTCGTCTTCGAAGTCGTGGGCGTGGTCTTGGGCGTAGTAGCCCAGTTCGGCCGCATCGGTCCACTTCACGCTACCGGCGTCCGGGGTCAGTTCGTTGACCAGGGTGCGCAGCAGGGTGGTCTTGCCGATACCGTTCGGGCCGATGATCGCCACGCGCTCGCCGGCTTCAACCTGGAAGCTGAAGTCCTTGAACAGGGTCTTGCCGTCAAAGCCTTTGGCCATGCGCTCGACGATGACCGCCTGGCGGTGCAGTTTCTTGGTCTGTTCGAAACGGATGAACGGGCTCACACGGCTCGAAGGCTTGACTTCGGCCAGTTGGATCTTGTCGATCGCCTTGGCGCGGGAAGTGGCCTGCTTGGCTTTCGAGGCGTTGGCCGAGAAGCGGCTGACGAACGATTGCAGTTCGGAGATCTGCGCTTTCTTCTTGGCGTTGTCCGACAGCAACTGCTCGCGGGACTGGGTCGCCACGGTCATGTACTCGTCGTAGTTGCCCGGGAACAGGCGCAGCTCGCCGTAGTCCAGGTCAGCCATGTGGGTGCACACGCTGTTCAGGAAGTGACGGTCGTGAGAGATGATGATCATCAGGCTGTTACGCTGGGTCAGGATGTTTTCCAGCCAACGAATGGTGTTGATGTCCAGGTGGTTCGTCGGTTCGTCGAGCAGCAGCACTTCCGGATCCGAGAACAGCGCCTGGGCCAGCAATACGCGCAGCTTCCAGCCTGGAGACACTTCGCTCATCGGGCCGAAGTGCTGCTCGATGCCGATACCCAGGCCCAGCAGCAGTTCACCGGCACGGGATTCGGCGGTGTAGCCGTCCATTTCGGCGAACTCGGTTTCCAGCTCGGCCACGGCCATGCCGTCTTCTTCGCTCATTTCCGGCAGCGAGTAGATGCGATCGCGCTCGGCTTTGACCTTCCACAGCTCTTCGTGACCCATGATCACGGTGTCGATGACATTGAATTCTTCGTAGGCGAACTGATCCTGGCGCAGCTTACCCAGGCGCACGTTCGGCTCCAGCATGACCTGGCCGCCGGACGGGTCGAGGTCGCCACCGAGGATTTTCATGAAGGTCGACTTGCCGCAACCGTTGGCACCGATCAAACCATAACGGTTACCGGCGCCGAACTTGACCGAGACGTTCTCAAACAGCGGCTTGGCGCCGAACTGCATGGTGATGTTAGCTGTGGAGATCAATTACTTTACCTATCAATAGCTTGGGGTGCGCTTATTTGGGCCGGGACCCATTCGGAGCCCGGGCCAACGGGCATGCGTCAACAGCGACATCAAGGCGTGAAGCCCAGTCGCCGAGCAGAAAATATGGGGTGTATGTTGGAATTTGGCGCGCATTGTCGCATATGTGCGGCGTGAGTTATATGACAGGCAGGCGTGTCGGGCCGCTGGAAGTGCCTGGTTTGTCTTTTTTTTGCGGAAATTTTTACAAAAAGCATCGAGTTGTATCGAAACTGTATCGACCGTCCGATCTGTGTTTGTTAACAGTTGAACATCCAATGACCGTGGATTAAGTTTCCAGCGTTCGCCCTGCAGTGATGGCTCTTTACCGGTTCAAGGATGGCGAGGCTGTCGGTGCGGGGCGAACTCCCTTCTGTTTTCTTGACGGCGCTCATCGCCATCGTGGTGCGCACGTTCAATGGTTTGGAGACGCAATGGACACGCTGTCTGCTCAACAGGCAATCGCCAGCAACAAGGCCGCCTGGAACGAATCCGCCGAACACCACAAAGCTACCGAGCACTGGCAAAGCCTGCTCGCGGATGTCGGCGCGCCTGATTTCTCCTGCCTGGATCCCACCCTGACCACCCTGTTAATGCAGGTGGGCGTCAAGGGGCGGGATGCCGTGCAACTGGGTTGCAATAACGGCCGTGAAAGCCTGTCGCTGTATGGGTTGGGCGCCAGCAGTGTGGCGGGGGTCGACCAGTCCGATGCATTTCTGGCACAGGCGGCGGAGCTGGCAAGTCGCTCACCCCATGCGCCCGAGTTTATCGAAGCCGATATTCATCATTTGCCCGAGCGGTTGCAGGGGCGTTTTGATATCGCCCTGATCACCATCGGGGTGTTGAATTGGATGCCGGATATCGGGCTGTTCATGGGGCATGTCGCCAGCACCCTCAAAGACGGCGGGACGCTGGTGATCTACGAGACTCATCCGATCCTGGAAGTGTTCGACCCCGAAGCGCCGAACCCGATGCTGCCGGTCACCTCATATTTTCGCCGCGAGCCTTTTGTGCAGCACGAGGCGATTGTCTATGAAGGCCCGAGTAACAGCGCAGCCGCGGCGTCTTACTGGTTCGTGCACACCTTAGGCGAGGTTGTCAGCGCGGCCATCGCGGCAGGCTTGCAGATCAGCCACCTGCAGGAGTACCCGCACTCCAATCGCGAAGAGCTCTACGACCAGTACGAGAACCAACCGGCGCAACTGCCGATGTGCTACACCCTGACCGCCGTCAAGCGCCCGGCCTGAAGGCAAAAAAAGGCCCGCTGGGGCGGCGGGCCAAGGGATTCATCTGAGGAGTTGGGTCTAACCTAGCGCGCCAAACGTGAATACTTCGTGAAAATCCTGTCGCAAAAACGAATGCCCCTCATCCGTTCATGACCGGCGTACGAAAGTGCGCATTGTCTGCCCTGGCGTCGTACTGAAACGCGTCGGCCGGGGCATGCCTTCATCCGCCGCGATAAACACAAAGCGCTCATCATCCAGGGTGTAACTGGCGGGCAGGTGCTTTCCGGCGTCGGCACCGATGGCGTCGATCCAGGTGATGCTCTTGGGCGTGGTGCTGGCGTCCAGGGTAAAACTGCCCTGCAGTAATACCTCGCCATCTTGGGTCATGACCCGAAACTGATCCCCCTCGATTGTGGTCAGCGCACCGGGCGCACTGTGTTCATCCGGTGGGTTGGCGATGCCGCTGTCTTCCAGGGCGATTTGTTCCCAGGTGCCTTGCAGGGCTTGTTTATCCTTTTCGGTCGGGCACGGCGTGGAGCGGGAAGGGGACGAGGGCATGTAAAAAATCCTTTTTGATGCGACATGTAAATGGCGGGCCCGCCAACAGCAAGAAATGCTCCGTAGCAAGTTCCGTTAAAAGATTTTGCAGGAAATTTCCCAAAGTTGTGCTGCGGTCGGTTTTTTTCCTTTGCCAGCAGATATTTAAAGCGATTCTGACATATCGTGAGCGCGGTGGTTTCCGATATGTCGTCTACGCTGATCAATGCCGTATATGACATTATTTTTTCTAAAGGAAAACAATCTGAGTGCGGTAGGGATTTTTTCAGTGACGCAATGGTCGGATAACCGTCGCCTCGTGTCGTATTGGCTATATCCAGGGCGTTGTCCCTGTATTTTCAGTTGGTTATTCAGATCTATCGTGTAGTGGGCAGCCAGCGTCCACTTTTAGAAGGGTGTCCCCATTTTGAACAGAGCTCCCCAGGTGCAAGCCCCCGTGGTGTCCGATGAAATTGATTTATTTGATCTGTTCCACTCAATCTGGCGACAAAAGAAACTGGTCATCGGTTGTACCCTGTTTGCCGGCGTGATTGGCGTTGGCTATGCGTTGCTGGCGCCCCGTGAATATCAGGTCAGCAGCGTGCTGCGCCCGGCGGCTATCAATGAGCTGGATGCCCTCAATCGCTCCGAAGTCTACAAATTGCCACCAGCGGACGCACTGGCCAAAGTCGGCGCGCAACTGGATTCGTATGACGCACGACTGAGCTTCTTCAAGGCCAACCCCGCGTTGTTCCAGGCGTTTCAGGAGCCAGGGCGCAGCCTTGAACAGAGTTTCGAAGCGTTCAACCGTAACTCGATCAAGCTGATCCTGCCCGATCCGAAAAAATCCGACTCCCTGAGCAGCTATATTCGTCTTGAACTGCAATACCCCACGGACATTGACGGGGTGGCGATTCTCAACGGCTTTGTTGATTACGCCATTGCCGCAGAGCGTGAGCAGGTGGGCGCCGACCTCAAGGTGATCGTCAACAACCGCCTTACCGAGCTCAAGGGCAAGATTGACGCGGCGCGCTCCAATTATGAAACCGACAAGGAATCGAAGATCGCCAAGCTGCTGGAGGGCGACAAGCTCAAACGCGCACAGCTGGAAGATGAACTCAGTGCCTTGCGCCTGCAGATGAAAATGCAGCGTTCCAACCGCCTGGCAGAGTTGAATGAAGCGATCTCGATTGCCAAGTCCATGGGCATCAAGAACCCGACCACACCTTCGTCCATGGCCGATGCCGGGCGTAGTGGCTCCAGTCAGGTGATGCGTACCGAGGTCAATAACCAGCAGATTCCCCTGTACTTCCTCGGCACCGATGCCCTGGAAGCCGAGCGTACGGCCCTGCAGCAGCGTACCAATGACGACTTCACCAATAGCCGTGTTGCGGAAATCGGCAAGGAGCTGCAACTGCTGGAGGTCAATCGCCAAGTCGAAGTCATGAAGCGGCGGGGCAATGAAGATATTTTCCTACAGGACGTCGAGCCCTTGCGTGCTGAAGTGGCACGCCTGCGTGGCCTGAATATTGATATGAGTGCGTTGAAACTGGTGACCATTGACCGGCGCGCGCAAGAGCCGCTGAGCCCGATCAAACCGAAAAAAGTCCTGGTGGTTGCATTGAGCCTGGCAGTCGGCTTGCTGCTGGGGATGTTCGTTGCGCTGGCTCGCCATCTGGTCCTGACGCGGCGCCAGACTGTGGCCTATTCAGGCCTGCACGATGACCGCTTTACCCGGCGTGAACGCAAGGATGACTCGCCATTGGGCTGAGTCACACCGGACCTTTCCCGGGCTGCGTCGCAGCCCGGCACTCCCGCCACCGCCCGTTCGAGGTGGCGCGGCTATACAGTCGGAAGACACCTTTTCACAATTCTTAGTTAACCTTTGGTTACAAACTATGGCTAAAATAACTGCCATTGGCCACTATCCGAATTGTCTCCAAGACGGTCGTGGGTCTGTTAATGAATTGTGATTTCAGGTGCTGCATTTTCCATCCCCAGCCCGGTAGGGCCTGGCGGAGCAGCCTGTACTCTTCTGATATGTGACGAATTCCCGTGAAACTCATTATTGTTGCTCTGTACGTTGCGTCCATTGCGTATGTCCATCTGCGTGGCCGGGTGCGACATAAGCTGGGCCGTCAATTAAGCGACCACTCCACCTTCCTCGCCCCGGTCAATTGCTTCCTTTACCTGTTCTCCAAGCTGCCCGGCCGGCCGTACCTTGCCCCCAGTGACTTCCCCGACCTGAGCCCGCTCCAGGAGCATTGGCAGGAGATCCGCGAGGAAGGCCAGAACCTGATGCGCGCCGGCGAGATCAAGCGCTCCGACCAATACAACGACGTGGGCTTCAACTCGTTTTTCAAATCGGGCTGGAAGCGTTTCTACCTCAAGTGGTACGGCGACAGTCACCCCTCGGCCATGAAGCTGTGCCCGCGCACTACCGAGCTGGTGCAAAGTATCGGTTCGATCAAGGCGGCGATGTTTGCCGAACTGCCGCCAGGTTCCAGGCTGGTCCGCCATCGCGATCCTTATGCTGGCTCCTATCGCTACCACCTGGGGCTGGATACGCCCAACGATCCAGGCTGCTACATCAACGTGGACGGTGAGAATTATTACTGGCGTGACGGCGAGGCGGTGATGTTCGATGAGACCTACATCCACTACGCCGAAAACACCACGGCGCAAAACCGCATCATTCTGTTCTGCGATATCGAGCGGCCGATGAAATATCGTTGGGCGGCTGCATTCAATCGCTGGTTCAGCCGCAACGTCATGGCGGCCGCCGGCTCACCCAATGATGCCGGGGACAAGACCGGTGGCTTGAACCGCGCCTTCACCCGCCTGTACAAGATCCGCTTGCGGGGCAAGGAGCTGAAAAAGCGTAACCGCACCCGCTATTACCTGGAAAAGTGGGCGATCTTTGCCGGTTTGGCAGTGATTTTTATCCTGATCTGAGCATCAGCCCCCTTGCCACCGGGGGGCTCTATTCAGGCGGCTGGGCCCCCAGCTTCTGCCACATCTTCTTGCTGAGCCGCTGGCGGTTGGCATAACCCGCCCAGGGATCGGCTTTCAGGCTGTTTAAGCGCGCCTGCAAATTCGTCACATTCCATTGCTGGGCGCTGCGCAGGCTGTCGAGTTCATCTCGGCTGATTGGCACGGAAACCGGCAGCCCCGGGCGGGCACGTACCGAATAGGCGGCGACGGTGCTGGCACCGCGGCCATTGCGCAGGTAGTCGATAAAGATCTTGCCGATGCGGTTTTTGGGGCCGCTGGTGGCGGTAAAACGCTCCGGCAGTTGCTGTGTCATGAACAGCGCAACGGCCAACGATGTTGTCCTTGGTGTCCTCCTTGCCGGTGGTCTTGTTGATGCGCTTATAGCCCACGGGGTCCATGCTGCGTTTGTCCAGCCAGTCGAAATCCACGCCCTGGGCCGAGGTGGCCGAGACCAGCGACACGGGGATGTGTACCAAGCCGAAGCTGATTGCGCCTTTCCATATTGCCCGTGGCATAGCCGTGCTTCCTGATGGGGAATGGTCTTCAGGTGACCTGCAGCCGCTGGCAAAAGTTTCGGCTGTCGGCCGGTTGGCACAGGGGCATTCGAAAAGCCGTGTTACACCTGCCTGGAAAGTATTTAGTTACCAAATCCGAACCCAGGGCGTAGCGTGTTATCGAATGCAGGTATTCCTCGCCCTATAGAGGTTTTGTCATGAACAGCCGTACACGCAGCCTTGCAGTACTGGCCCTGGGCCTTGCCTTGAGTGGCGGGTTGCAGGCGCAAAACCTGCCCGGCAACAACAACCCGTATAACAGCCCGATCAAGCGGGCCAATCCCAATAGCATGCAGGGCACCCAGCCCAATACGCCCGCCGCCCGCGGTACCTACACCGCGCCGGTACCGCGGCCGCCGACCCTGGAAAACGGCGGTATCGGCAATCGCTATCCGCAACGTGATGCAGCGCCCACACGCCCTGCCACCCAACCTTCAGCCCCGACACAAGATGCCAATGGCAATCGCCGGCCCTGAACGCAAGGAACCCCACGTATGTTTCTACGCAAAACCCTTTTAGCGACCTGCTGCGCTGCCGCCCTGGCAAGCGCGCTGCCCGCATTGGCCGCCGAGACCCGCCAGTTCCCCAGCGAGCAAGGCAGCCTCACCGCGACCCCGATTGTCAAAGGCCTGGACCATCCCTGGGCGGTGGCGTTTTTGCCCGACAAGCAAGGTTTCCTGGTCACCGAGCGGCCGGGCGCGCTGCGCTATGTGAGCAGTGATGGCAAATTATCGGCGCCGTTGAGTGGCGTGCCGCAGGTCTGGGCCAAAGGGCAGGGCGGTTTGCTGGATGTGGTGGTGTCACCGGATTTCAAGGAAGACCGCCTGGTCTACCTGTCCTACGCCGAAGGTGGCGGCAAGGGCGGTACGGCCGGCACTGCGGTAGGCCGTGGCCGTTTGAGCGATGACTTGAGCGGCCTCAAGGACTTCCAGGTGATCCTGCGCCAGGAGCCCAAGCTCTCTACCGGTAATCACTTTGGCTCGCGCCTGGTGTTTGACCGAGATGGCTACCTGTTTGTGACCCTGGGCGAGAACAACGATCGGCCCACGGCTCAGGACCTGGACAAGCTGCAAGGCAAGGTGGTGCGCATCTACCCGGATGGCCGCGTGCCGGATGACAACCCGTTTGTCGGCCAGCCGGGAGCGCGGCCGGAGATTTGGTCCTATGGCCAGCGCAACCCCCAGGGCGCGGCGCTGAACCCGTGGACTGGCACCCTCTGGGAAAACGAACACGGCCCGCGTGGCGGCGATGAAATCAATATCATCGAACGTGGCAAGAACTATGGCTGGCCCCTGGCGACCCACGGCATCAACTATTCCTTGCTGCCGATTCCCGAGGCCCGTGGCAAGACAGCCGAAGGCACGGTCGGCCCCCATCATGTGTGGGAAAAGTCACCGGCCATCAGCGGCATGGCGTTCTACGACGCTGACCGCTTCAAAGCCTGGCAGCACAACCTGTTTATCGGCGCCCTGGCCAGCCAGGAACTGATTCGCCTGCAGTTCGAGGGCGACAAGGTGATCCACGAAGAGCGCCTGCTGGGCGAACTGAAGGCGCGTATCCGCGATGTACGCCAGGGCCCGGATGGTTTCCTGTACATACTCACGGATGAGGAGGATGGCGTGTTGTATCAGGTGGGGTTGAAGCAGGATTGACGGGCATTGCAGGAGCCGGCAAGGACTGGACGCCCCCCGGCTCCTACAAGGTTACAGCCCCAGTTCGGACAGCCCCGGATGATCATCCGGGCGCCGTCCCAGCGGCCAGTGGAACTTGCGTTCGCTTTCCTTGATCGGCATGTCATTGATGCACGCATGCCGATTGGACATCAGACCGTCCTGGTCGAACTCCCAGTTCTCGTTGCCGTAGGAGCGGAACCAGTTGCCGGAATCGTCGTGCCATTCATAGGCATAACGCACCGCGATGCGGTTGCCGGTAAACGCCCACAACTCCTTGATCAAGCGGTAGTCCAGTTCCCTGGCCCATTTGCGCGTCAGGAAGTCCTTGGCCTGCTCGCGGTTATGGGCGAATTCGGCGCGGTTCCGCCACTGGGTGTCCAGGGTGTAGGCCAGCGACACGCGTTGCGGGTCACGGGAGTTCCAGCCGTCTTCGGCGAGACGGATCTTTTCAATGGCCGATTGCTCGGTAAAGGGCGGTAAGGGCGGACGCACGTGTGCATTGGCGGTCATTTGACTGCTCCTTTGGATCGTTAGTTGTTAAACCCGTACAACTTTCAAAGTGCCAATAAGTTCTGCGCCATGCATTGCGCATTATCAGCGGCGGTGACATCGCCCATGATCAGGGCGATGGTAATGGCGCCATCGACCAGGATCAGCAGTTGCGCGGCCTGCTGCTCCGGGGCCGGGGTGCCATGTGCCTCGCACAGTTCAAGCAAATACTCGAACAGTTTCTGTTTGTGTGCCTTGGCCAGTAAACGTACCGGGTCTTGCGGGTTACCGGTTTCGCCGCTGGTGTTGATAAAGGCGCAGCCGCGAAAGTCCGCAGAGCCGAACCAGGTCTTCAGAGCGCTGAACACGCCGAGCAAGCGGGCGCCGCTGCCGGCGTATTGCTCGACCTCGCTGCGCAGCCACTGCAACCAGCGCTCATCGCGCCGCTGCAGGGCGGCGATCACCAGTTCGTCCTTATTGGCAAAGTAGCGGTAGATACTTTTCCTGGAGACGCCGGCGGTTTTCACCAACAGATCCATACCGGTGGCCGCAATGCCGTGCCGATAGATCAACTTTTCGGTGACGTCCAGAATAATGTCGCGGGTTTCACTGCTGGTCATATTGTTCATGCTGCAAACAGTAGAACGATCGTTCTTCTTGGTCAATCAATTATTTTCAGTGGCCAGTGGGCAGACCTGAGGACCCCCATGGTGTAAGCTCTCGGGCTCTTCGGATTCGATCATTGCGAGCCCTATGCCGTCGTTATTCAAACGTTCCCTGTTGCCCAAGTTGCGCGGTTTCCCCCTGGCCACCGACGCGATTGAGGTGCTGTCCGGCGCTGCCGAGTTTCGCCGCTGCCTGCTGGAGCAAATCGCCCAGGCCCAACACCGCATCTACATCGTCGCGTTGTACCTGCAACAGGACGAAGCGGGCCAGGAGGTGTTTGACGCGCTGCACGCCGCCAAGGCCGCACGGCCCGAACTGGATATCGTGGTGATGGTGGATTGGCTGCGTGCCCAGCGCGGGTTGATCGGTGCGGGCAAGCAGCCGGGCAACAGCGCCTGGTACCAGGCAATGACTCAGTCACATCCGACACATGTGCCGGTGTATGGGGTTGCGGTGCAGACCCGCGAGCTGTTTGGCGTGCTGCATCTGAAGGGCTTCGTGATCGACGACAGGGTGCTGTACAGCGGCGCCAGCCTGAACAATGTGTATCTGCACAAGTTCGATAAATACCGCTTCGACCGCTATCACCTGATCCACAACAAGCCATTGGCCGACTCCATGCAGCACCTGGTGGAACACGGCCTGGTGGCGGCCAAGGCGGTACACCGCCTGGACCTGCCCAACCTGCCCACCACCCGCAGCCTGCGCAATGACATCGGCGACCTGCGCAGCCGGCTCAAGCACGCGACCTATGACACCACGGCCGGCCAGGCTGGGATTGGTGGGTTGTCGGTCAGCCCGTTGTTGGGAGTGGGCAAGAACAACCCGCTGAGCCGGGTGATCTGCGAGCTGATCGCCAGTGCCCAGCGGCAGTTGACCATCTGCACCCCGTATTTCAACCTGCCACTGCCGGTGACCCGGGAAATCAACCGGGCCCTGGCCCGTGGGGTGAAGATCGACATCATCGTCGGCGACAAGACCGCCAACGACTTCTACATCCCGCCCAGCGAGCCTTTCAAAATCATCGCCGCGCTGCCGTATCTCTACGAAATCAGCCTGCGCCGCTTTGCCAAGCGCCACCAGCGCATGATCGACAGTGGCCAACTCAACCTGCACCTGTGGCGCGACGGGGATAACACCTATCACCTCAAGGGCATGTGGGTCGACGAACGCTATACCTTGCTCACCGGCAATAACCTCAACCCCCGGGCCTTTCGCCTGGACCTGGAAAACGCCCTGCTGATCGACGATCCCCAGGGCCAGTGGTTGGCGCCACGGCGCCGCGAGCTGGAGGACATTTTCCAGCACGCCACGCGGATCCAGGGCTACCAGCAGTTGCAGACACTGGTGGATTACCCTGAAGCCGTCGGCAAGTTCCTGCGCCGGGTCAGTCGCGTCCGAGTCGAGCGCTTGCTTTACCGGATCCTCTAGTGGCGCGGTGCCGGCCAGAGTGCAATGAGCAACAGCAGGGCAGCGGCGACCAGGTAGGGTAGCCGCGGTTCGACGGCATAGATCAGGGTCCCGGCCAGTGGCCCGACTACCACGCCCAACCCTTGCGCCGCCCCCACCGATCCGGCAGTGGCGCCTTGTTCCGAGGCGTCCACCGCGTTGGCCGCCAGGGCGGCGAACGATGGGAAGATCCAGCCCATGCCGGCCGCCGAGACGAAGAAACACAGCCATAGGATCCACGCCGTATCGGCGAACATGCTCCCGGCAAACCCCAGGGCCGAAACAAGCGCGCCGACGCGGATCAGCCGCAGGGGTGGCCATTCCAGCTTGCGCACCAGCAATTGCGAGCAGATCAAGGCCAGGCCGACCATGGTCAGGGCGATCCCGGCGGTTTGTGCAGCGTCGGCGGGGTTCATCTGCAGGCGATCCAGGGCAAAAAAGCCCACCGTGATCTGGGCAATCGACACGCAGAGCATCGCCGCAAAGGCCACGACCAATGGCCGGCGCAAGCGTGGGTCCGAGAGGTTGACGGCCTTGGGCGGTTGTTTGAGGTGCAATTCCTGGCGCGGCAGCTTCATCAGCAACACCAGAAACCCGAGCATCGGCAGCAGCGCCATCACATAAAACGGCAGGCTCAGGCTGTGGCGGGCCAGCAGCGCGGCAATCGCCGGGCCCAACACCAGGCCACAGGCGTTGGCCGCCCCCAGCGAGGCCATGGCCTTGGCGCGATGGGCCGGCTCGATATTGTCCGCGATCAGCGCATAGCCCCCCACTGGGATCGCCGCGTAAAACACCCCGATCAACCCGCGCCCGAGCACCAGCCCGATAAATGCCAGCATCGCCGAGGGCAGCAGTTGCAGGGAGGCGTCGATAAACACGCACAGGGCCCAATAGGCCAGGGTGAAGCCCCCGGTGCCCAGCAACAGCACGCGCCGCCGACCCAGGCGATCACTGGCCTGGCCCCAGGGCCGCGCCAAAAGCATCCAGATCACACCGGACACCGTCACCGCCGCGCCGGCCTGCCAGGTCGCCAGCCCCAGCACCCGGGCGATGGGGCCGATCAGCGAGACAAACGCCATCATCGCCATGGTGCAGGCCATATTGGCCAGCAGCAGGGGGCGCAGGTTGAAGGGAGTGGGCGGGGCGGCATCAAGGCGGGTGGCCGAATGAGGCATGGGAAATCTTCCGTGAGTGGGAATCTATGGAACGTTATAGGTAAGACGGTTAAACGCACAGCGCGATTAACCCGGATGATAGGGATCTACAGCTGTGGGAGTGGGCTTGCTTGCGATGGCGGTGCTTCAGTCACTATGGTCGGTGATTGAATCACCGCCATCGCAGGCAAGCCAGCTCCCACATTTGATTGTGGTGTGGCGAACATTTTCTGCACCTTTGAGCCCCCACATTTGATTTGTGGTGTGGCGAACATTTTCTGCTCGCTGAGACCCCTGTGGGAGCAGGCTTGCCCGCGATGGCGGTGGGTCAGGCTCAGAGCCGCTAGCGTTGAGGTGTCAGTTCAAACCCAGTTTGCCACGCAGGGTCGACAGGTCTTCGGCCAGGGTGTTGACCGGGCCCACCAGGGCCTTGCGGTCGCTTTCCTTGACCTTGTCGTAGGTTTCAAAGCCGCCATCGGCAGTTTTGTATTTGGCCAGGATGGTGTTCACCGTGGCGAAGTTCTTGTCGACCTTGGCCAAAAACGCCTTGTCCTGCTGTTCGATCTGCCCACGGAACAGGTCGACGATCTTCTTCGCTCCGTCGATATTGCCCTGGAAGTCATACAGGTCGGTGTGGCTGTAGCGGTCTTCTTCGCCGGAAATCTTCGTGGCGGCCACTTCTTCGAGCAATGCGGCAGCGCCGCCGACGACTTTTTCCGGCGGGAAGGTCAGACCGGCAACGCGGGTTTGCAGATCCTTGACGTCCGTGTTCAAGCCGTCGGCAAGGGTGCCCAGGCCCTGGGTAGTGTTTTCGGCAAACAGGCTGTATTCAATGCGGTGGAAGCCGGTGAAGTCTTCGGCTTTCACACCTTTTTCGTGGTCGTCGACCCGTGAGTCGATCGATGCATCGAGGTCGCTGAACAGCTCGGCGATGGGCTCGATGGATTCGTAGTAAACGCGGGTGGGTGCGTAGAGTTTTTTCGCGGTGGCCAGGTCACCTTTTTTCACCGCGTCGGTGAAGGCTTGGGTCTGGGTCACCAGTTCCTCGATCTTGTCGGTGACATAGATCTTGTAGTCCGACACCGGGCCCACCAGATCCAGGGGCGCCGGCGCGGCAAAGGCCGCGAGCGGAGAAAGGCTCAATAACAACGCAAGAGACGACATGTTCATAGGGCGGTTTCCGCTGTGGAGGGTTAGGTCTTGGCAGTGCTGTGCAGCAAGGTTCGGCCGATGAAATCCTGCGGCCCGGTGGCGCCCGGCAAGGTGAAGAAATACCCGCCGCCCACTGGCTTGAGGTATTCCTCCAGGGGCTCGCCATTGAGCCGGGTTTGTACGCTGATAAAGCCTTTCTCCAGGTCCGCCTGATAGCAGATAAACAACAGGCCCATGTCCAGCTGGCCGTTCTTGTTGACGCCGTTGGAGTAGTTGAATGGCCGACGCAGGATCAGGTTGGCCTGGGTCGCGGCCGTGCGCGGGTTGGCCAGGCGGATATGGGCATCGAGCTTGGTCAGTTTGCCGGCCGGATCCTTGCTGTAGTTGGGCACCTGGGCTTCGCTGTGACCGTCCATGGGCGCGCCGCTGGTCTTGATCCGACCGATGATGCTTTCCTGCTCCTGCAAGGGCGTGCGGTCCCAGCGTTCGACGAAATTGCGGATGATCCGCACCGCCTGGTAGCTGCCATGGGCGGCCCACGCGGGCTCGTCACTGCCGGGCTGGACCCAGACCAGTTGGTCCATGGTTTTGGTGTCGTTGGAGTCGGGGTTGGCCGAGCCATCGCGAAAGCCCAGGAAGTTGCGTGCGCTCTGCGCCGGTTGCCCGGCACGGGCAGGGGCCTGGGGCGGTACGCTGCCTTCCTGTTTCCAGCGTACCAGCAGCAGGTCCGGCAGGTTTTTCACGATATCGCGCAGGGCGTGGATATTGGTGTCGGGGGTGTTGGAGCTGAACTGCAGGCTCAAATCACCGTGGCACTGCGCCGGTTCCAGGGCGTCGTTGGGGAAGCCGACCATGCGGATCAGGCGCTTGGGTTTGGCGGCGGCCAGGCCGAAACGCTCGTCGAACAGCGATTCACCCACCGATACGGTGATGGTCAGGTTATCCGGGCTGACCACCGGGCCGAGGATCCCGGAGTCGCTGGGCGGCAGTTTCGGGTCGACTTGCGGCACGCTGCCGCCGGTCATCAAAAAACGGATGCGCTGGTTGAGGGTGCGAAACAGGCGCTCCAGGTCTTCGCGGTCGCTGGCCAGGACGTCGAACGCTACCAGCATGCCGCAGGCCGGGCGGGGGGTGACGATGCCGCTCTGGTGCTTGCCGTGGAAGGCCTGGTGGTCCTGGGTTTTTTCGCTGCTGGGCGCGGTGGTGACCTGGGCTGCGCCGGCTGCCATTGCCGGGCAACTGAGGCTGCTGCCGGCAATCGCGGCGCCGGTGGCGGCCATCCCGAGCAACACACGGCGGCGTTGGGCGTTGAACTGTGGTGAATCACTCATGTGTTTGGTCGTCTTCACTTAAGGCCGGAGAGGCCAAGGGCTGGGTCGATTCCATCGAGTGCGGCGGCCAGAGCCTTGGCCTTGTCGGCGATCAGCTGGCGCTGAGCGGCGGTAACGCGGTTGTAGCTGCGGTAATGGCCATCGACCTGCAAGTCGTCGAGTTGCGCGGCGAAGGCGTTGATCGCGCTATCAATTCCCGGCAGCAGGTCGGCGGCGGACTTGGTCAACAGCGGCCGCATCAGGTCCACCACCTTGCGCGTCACCGTCAGGTTGGCGGCAAAACCGTTGAGGTCGAGGTGGCTGTAGCGCTCCTCTTCGCCACTGGCGGCGCGCACGTCGGCCAGGCTGTTGAGGTTGCGCACCAGGATGCTTACCAGTTGCTCGGGCGGCAGCGACTGCGCCAACAACTGTTGCTTGAGGGTGGTGACATCGGCCAGCAGACGCTGGGCAATCGGTGTCAGGTCGCCGAGAGTGTGCTGCTCGAACAGGCCATATTCCAGGCGATGGAAGCCGCTGAAGGCTGGGTCTTGTTCACGGTTCTCGAAGTAATCGGCGCGGGCATTGATCGCGTTGTCCTGCTCGGCCAGGCGCTGGGCCGCCGGGGCCAGTCGTTGGTAAGCCTCGCGAGCCGGCAGGTACAGGGCCTGGGCCTGGGCCAGGTCGCCGGCGGAAATCGCTTGTTCAAGGGCGCTGACGGCCTTGATCAAAGCGCCACCCTGGCTGCTCAGGTACACGCGAAATTCCGACAGCGGGCCGATAAAGGCCACCATCGAGGGCTTGGCTTTGGCCTGGGCGTCAGACTCGGCCGTCGGGGTTACATGCAGGGTGCCGCGTGGGTTGCTCAACAGGCCGCAGGTGATGGCGTAGTCGCCCGGCAGCAGGTTGGCGTTGATCACCTGGCTCAAGCCCGGCGCAATGTTTTCGCGCTCTTCGACCACCAGCACGCCGTCAAGGATTTCCCACTCCACCGCGCGATCCGAACGGTTGATGATGCGAAAACTCGCACGGCCCGCCGGTACGGTCAGGGCGTTGGGTTCGCAGGCGTGGGCGTGGATGATCACGGCGATTTCGTTGTGATTGACCTGGCGCTTGGCGGCGGCCAATTGCGCGGCGTAGTAGAACAGGCCGCCGGCGGCGATCATCACGATCACCGAACCGGCGACCGCCCAACGCAACGCGCGGGGTGGTGAGGCAGGGGCTGGGTTTGGCAAGGGACGACCTTACTGGCTGGAGACGGAAGAAGAGGTGGCTGGCGCGGCGGGCATAAAGAACATCGCCAGCGCCAGTACCAGGTAAATCAGGTAGGCGCCCAGGGTGCTGACGGTCGGTGCGTCCTGGTAGCCGAACATGCCGGCCAGCACCGACCCCAGCGGGCCATCCATCGGCAGGGTTGCGCTGAAATCGAACAGCACGCCTTGCAGGTGGTTCCACACCCCGGCTTCATGCAGGGCCTGCACCGAGTTGGCAAGGATCCCGGCGGCCACCACCAGGATGAACAGCCCGGTCCAGCGAAAGAACGCACCGAGGTTCAGGCGCATGCTGCCGCTGTAGATCAGGAACCCGACGATGGCCGCCAGCACCAGGCCGAGCAGGGCGCCGATGGGCGCGGCGGGGCCTTCGCTCTGTTGGAACACCGCCAGCAAGAAGAACACCGTCTCCAGGCCTTCACGGGCCACGGCGAAAAACACCATGGCGATCAGGGCAAGCACCTGGTTGCGCGAGCCGGCCAACGCATGATCCAGGGACTGGTGCAGGGAGTGCTTGATCGAGCGTGCGACCTTGCGCATCCAGAACACCATGGAGCTGAGAATCCCCACGGCGACCAGGCCGACAATGCCTTCGAACAGCTCTTGCTGTTTTTGCGGGAACTCGGCGCTGACCAGCTCCAGGCCACCGCCGACCAGCAGGGCCAGGGCGGCGGCGAGAAATACGCCGATCCATACCGCTGGCATCCATTGGCCACGGCCGGTCTGTTGCAGGTAGCTGGCGATGATGCCAACGATCAATGCGGCTTCAATGCCTTCGCGCAGCATGATGAGAAAGGGGACGAGCATCGGGCACCGCAACGTAATTAGTTAGGGTGCTAAGTTGTAACATAATGATACTCATTACTAAACAGAGGATCTTGACGTTTTCTGAACGCGGCCTGAACAGCCCTCTATGTCGTTGCTGCGTGGGGTATGTGTTCCTTACAAGCCAACACGCTCCTACAATGGCCGACCTACAAGATTGAGCCCTGGCCCATGTCGGAAAAAGACACAATCTCCATCCACCTGGTTCGTGAAGCCCTGTTGCAGAGTTGCGCCCCCGGTGCGGCGACGTGGGAGGCCCTGAGCAAGGTCGGGATCGACCCCGCGTTGCTGGAGCAGCCCGCCGCCCGGGTTCCGGCGCTGGCATACGCGCGGCTCTGGCGCTTGCTGGCGCGGCGCCGGGATGATGAGTTCTTTGGCATGGACCCGCGCAAGTTGAAGTCGGGCAGCCTGGGGTTTTTGTGTCGTGCCTCCATGGCCCAGCCCACCCTGGGCGAGGCCCTGGAAACCGGCCTGGGCTTCCTGTCGTTGATGCTTGAGCACCTTCCCGCGCAGATGGTGCGTCAGCAAAGCCTGGCGGAAATCGTGCTGCTGGAACCTGAGCCGGAACCACGGCGCGCGTTTACCTACTTTTGCTACTGGATGATCGTCCACGGCGTCGCCTGCTGGCTGGCCGGCCGACGCATCCCGATCCTGGCCATCGAATTGCGCAGTGCGCAGCCGGCGTTTTGTGATGATTACCAGGTGATGTTTTCCGACAACCTGCGCTTTGATCGCACCCGTACCCGCATGATTTTTTCGGCAGACTGCCTCGACCTGCCGGTCAAGCGCAGCCCCGAGGAACTCAAGCGCTTCCTGGCCCAGGCGCCCGCCAACATCCTGGTCAAATACCGCGACCCGGACAGCCTGGCGATGCGCATCAAACACGACCTGCGCCAGCGCCCGGCCCAACAGTGGCCGGAAACCGACAGTCTGGCCCATGAGTTGTGCATGTCCGCCTCGACGCTGCGCCGGCGCTTGGCCGAAGAAGGGCAGACGTACCAGGGGCTCAAGGACAGCGTGCGCAAGGAGCTGGCAGTGGTGTGGCTGGCCGAGGCCGATATCAGCTTCGTCGAGATCGCCAGCCGCCTGGGTTTTGCCGATGTGAGCTCGTTCTACAAGGCCTTTCGCAAATGGTCGGGCTCCAATCCCGGGCATTACCGCAGCTTGATCCTCACGGAATCCAGCTGAGTTGGATCAGCGCAGCTCCTACCTTTGATCTTTGTGACCGTCTTTAAGCAAAGGGTTTGACCGGTTTCACGCAGGCAAAAAAAGCCCCGTGACCGAATGGACCACGGGGCAAAAATTGGTTGGATGCGACCAACCAAAGGAGCTCTTTACATCATTTTGCGCTGGCGACCACCGTCTCCGGCTGCCAGCCGCCACCCAATGCCTTGTAGATCGCCACGATGCCGCGATACAGGTCCACTTCGGCCAGGGCCTGGGCGTCTTCGGCCGCCAGGCGTTCACGCTGGGCGTCGAGCAGCACGAGGAAGTCGGCGGTGCCTTCGCGGTAGCGAATCTGCGCCAGGTCGGCCGCGGCACGGCTCGATTCGCTCTGGCGGATCAGCGACACCAGGCGCTGCTGGCGCTTGCCGTAGTCGCTGAAGGCGTTCTCTGACTCTTCCAACGCCAGCAGCACTTGCTGCTCGTAGGTGGCTAGGGCGCCATCGGCTTCGGCATCCGCACCGCGCAAGCGGGCGCGTACGCTGCCCAGGTCAAAGGCGGCCCAGGTGATGCTCGGGCCCAGGGCCCAGGCATTGGCGGCGGATGAGCCGATCTGCGAGCCACGGCCAGCGGTAAACCCGAGGAAACCACTGAGGCTGACCCGTGGAAACAGGTCGGCCTTGGCCACGCCGATTCGCGCGGTGGCGGCCGCCAGTTTGCGTTCGGCACTGAGAATGTCCGGGCGCCGTTGCAGCAACTGCACCGGGTCACCAATCGGCAAGGCCTTGGCAATCGCCGGCAGGTTGGCCGGGCTCAGGTCCACGCTGAGTTTGTCCGGGCGCTGGCCGAGGAGGGTGGCGATGCGATTGCGCTCGCGCACCTGCTCGGCCTGCAATCGCGGCACGCTGGCTTCGACCGCTGCCAGGCGCGCATCGGCACGCACCACGTCCAGTTGGTCGCCGACGCCGGCGTCACGCAGGCTTTCGGTGATGGTGCGCGAATCCTGCTGGTTCTTCAGGTTGGCCAGGGCGATTTTTTCCCGCAGTTGCGCCCCGCGCAGTTGGCCGTAGGCGTCCACCAGTTCGGCAATCATGCTGACCTGCAGTTGATAGAGGTCGGCTTCGGCAGCCTGCTGGTCAGCGTCACTGGCTTCGAGGTTGCGCTGAATGCGGCCAAACAGGTCCAGTTCCCAAGCCATGTCCAGGCCCAGGTCATAGCGTTCGCTATTGACCCGGCGGGTGGTCTGGCCTGGGATCTGGCCCTTGGCCAAATCGCTGCTGGCACGGCTGGTGATGGTCGGCATCGCGTCATTGCTGGCGTCATCGCGAATCGCCCGGGCAGCCCGCAGGCGGGCAAACGCTACTCGCAAATCCCGGTTGCCGCTTAGCGATTGGGTCACCAACTGGTTAAGGATCGGGTCCTCGAACTGTTGCCACCAGATGCCTTCGAACTTGGCGTGGTCGTACTGCTTGGCATCGGTGGCGGCCGTGATATTGGCCGCCTCCAACTGCTGGGCTTTATAGTCCGGGCCGACGGCACAGGCGGCGAGCGCCAGTACCAGCAGGCTCGGCAGGAACACTTTCACACTCATTGCTGTGTCTCCAGCTGCAAGGCCTTGGCCGCTTTGCGTGCTTCGCTGCGCTCCACATAACGGCGGATCAACACGTAGAACACCGGCGTCAGCAACAGGCCGAAGAAGGTCACCCCGATCATCCCGGAGAACACCGCCACACCCATCGCATGACGCATCTCGGCACCGGCGCCGCTGGAGAACACCAGGGGCACCACGCCCATGATGAAGGCGAACGAGGTCATCAGGATCGGCCGCAGACGCAGGCGGCAGGCTTCCAGCACCGCAGCCAGCGGGTCGAGGCCTTCTTCCTGTTTATCCTTGGCGAACTCGACGATCAGAATCGCGTTCTTACAGGCCAATCCCACCAGTACGATCAAGCCGATCTGGGTAAAGATGTTGTTGTCGCCACCGGACAGAATCACCCCGGTAATGGCCGATAGCAGGGTCATCGGTACGATCAGGATCACCGCCAGTGGCAGGCTCCAGCTTTCGTACTGGGCGGCCAGTACCAGGAACGCCAGCAGTACGCAGAGCGGGAACACGAACAGCGCGGTGTTGCCCGAGAGGATTTGCTGGTACGTCAGGTCGGTCCACTCGTAGGTCATGCCGTTAGGCAGTTCTTCTTTGAGCAGTTTTTCGATCGCCGCCTCTGCCTGGCCCGAGCTGTAGCCGGGTGCAGCGTTGCCGTTGATCTCGGCGGTGATAAAGCCGTTGTAGTGCATCACGCGGTCCGGCCCCGAGGTGTCACTGACCTTGATAAAGGTCGCCAGCGGGATCATCTCGCCCTTGTTGTTGCGCACTTTCAATTGGCCGATCTGATCCTGGTCCAGGCGGAACTGCTGTTCAGCCTGCACGTTGACCTGATAGGTCCGGCCAAAGCGGTTGAAGTCGTTGGCATACAACGAGCCCAGGTAGATCTGCAGGGTGTCGAAGATGTCGCTGATCGCCACGCCGTGGGTCTTGGCTTTTTCCCGGTCGATAGCAGCATCGACCTGGGGCACGTTGACCGTGTAGCTGGTGAACAGGCCAAACAGTTCCGGCACGTTGTGGCTCTTGGCGATGACGTTCTGTACTTCTTTGTACAGTTCCTCGTAGCCCAGGTTGCCACGGTCTTCGACCTGCAGGCGGAACCCGCCGATAGTGCCCAGGCCCTGTACCGGCGGCGGTGGGAAGATCGCCATGTAGGCTTCCTGGATATCGGCGTACTTGCCGTTCAGCGCCCCGGCAATCGCCCCGGCGGACATGCTTGGGTCTTTACGCTCGCCGAACGGTTTCAACGTCACGAACACGATGCCGCTGTTCGGGCTGTTGGTGAACCCATTGATCGACAGGCCTGGGAAGGCGATGGCGCTTTCCACGCCGGGCTGTTTCAAGGCGATGTCGGACATGCGCTTGATCACGTTTTCGGTGCGGTCCAGGCTGGCGGCGTCCGGCAACTGGGCGAAGGCCACCAGGTATTGCTTGTCCTGGGCCGGTACGAAACCGGTCGGTGTGTGGGCAAACCCGAAGAAGGTCAGCACCATCAGGCCGCCATACACGAACAGCGCGATACCGGTGCCGCGAATCACTCGGCGCACGGTGCCTACATAACCATGGCTGGCCTTTTCGAAGAAACGGTTGAACGGGCGGAACAGCCAACCACCGAAGAGCTTGTCGAGGAACCTGGAGAACCGGTCTTTCGGCGCGTCATGGCTGCGCAGCAAGACCGCTGCCAGGGCCGGCGACAGTGTCAGGGAGTTGAATGCCGAGATCACGGTGGAGATGGCGATAGTCAGGGCAAACTGCTTGTAGAACTGCCCGGTCAAGCCACTGATAAAGGCGGCCGGAATAAACACCGCACACAGCACCAGCGCCGTGGCAATGATCGGCCCGGTCACTTCGCTCATGGCTTTTTCGGTGGCCGGGAAGGGCTCCAGGCCCAGCTCGATGTTACGTTCGACGTTCTCCACCACCACGATGGCGTCGTCCACCACGATGCCGATGGCCAGCACCAGGCCGAACAGCGACAGCGCATTGAGGGAGAAGCCGAACAGGTGCATCACCGCAAAGGTGCCGATCAACGACACCGGCACCGCGACCAGGGGGATGATCGACGCACGCCAGGTCTGCAGGAACAGGATCACCACCAGCACTACCAGGATCAACGCCTCGAACAAGGTGTGCACCACCGCCTCGATCGAGCCGCGCACAAACACGGTCGGGTCGTAGGCGATGCGGTAGTCCATGCCTTCGGGGAAGCTCTTTTTCAGCTCGGCCATTTTGCTGCGCACATCATTGGAGATGTCGATGGCATTGGAGCCCGGGCGCTGGAAGATCGGAATCGCCACCGCCGGCTGATTGTCGATCAGCGAGCGCAGGGCATATTGGCTGGAGCCCAGCTCAACACGGGCGATGTCCTTGAGGCGCGTGATCTCACCGTTGTCGCCGGCGCGAATCACAATGTTTTCAAACTCTTCCTCGGTGACCAGGCGGCCTTGGGTATTGACCGACAATTGGAAGCTGGTGTCGTTGGGCGCAGGCTGCGCGCCCAGGGCACCGGCGGCCACCTGGCGGTTCTGTTCGCGGATCGCGGTCACCACATCCGTGGCAGTCAGGTTGCGCGAGGCGGTCTTGTTCGGGTCCAGCCACACCCGCAGGGAGTAATCGCCCATGCCGAACAACTGCACATCACCCACGCCGCCCAGGCGCGCCAATTCATCCTTGATATTGAGGATCGCGTAGTTGGACAGGTAGAGCATGTCGTAGCGCTGGTCCGGGGAGGTCAAGTGCACGACCATGGTCAGGTCGGGGGAGGCCTTGTCCACGGTGATACCGATGCGCGTCACTTCCTCAGGCAGTTTGGGCTGAGTGCGCGTCACACGGTTTTGCACTTGTACCTGCGCGTTATCCAGGTCGGTGCCCAGGGCGAAGGTGATGGTCAGGGTGAGCTTGCCGTCGGCGGTCGACTGCGAGGACATGTAGAGCATGTTCTCGACGCCGGTGATCGCCTGTTCCAGCGGTGAGGCCACGGTTTCGCCGATGACCTTGGGGTTGGCGCCAGGAAAGTTGGCGCGCACCACCACGGTTGGCGGTACCACTTCCGGGTATTCGCTGATCGGCAGTTGGAACAGCGAGATCGCGCCGGCGATCAGGATTAGCAGCGATAGCACCGCTGCGAAGATCGGCCGCGATATGAAGAACTTGGAAAAATTCATCTGGTGTGTAGTCCCTTAACCGCGTGGAATCGCGACACTGGCGAGCTTGGGCGCGGCTTTATCCGGCGCCACTTGCTCCAGGTTGCTGGCTTCAAGCGCTTGTCGTTGTTGGGCCAGGGCGGCGAGGGTTGCCTGGCTGGCCATCGGGATGGTTTCTGGGGCAACCGGCGAACCCGGACGTACCCGCTGCAGACCTTTGACGATAATGGTGTCGTCCTTGCTCAGGCCGCTGCGCACGATGCGCAAGCCTTCGATCTTCGGCCCCAGTTCCACGGCGCGGTAGGCGGACTTGTTGTCGGCGTCCATCACTAGCACAAACTTCTTGCCCAGGTCGGTGCCCACGGCTTCGTCGGTGATCAGCACGGCAGAGTAGGTGCCGCTGCCGACCAACTTGAGGCGCGCATACAGACCGGGGGTGAAACGCCCGTCGCTGTTATCGAACACCGCGCGGCCGCGGATGGTACCGGTGGCCGGGTTGACCTGGTTGTCGACAAAGTTCATCTGGCCCAGGTGCGGGTTGCCGTCTTCATTGGACAGGCCCAGGTACACCGGGGTGGTGGCGCCGCGACGGCCCTGGCGCGCCAGTTCGGTGTACTTGAGGTACACGCGCTCGTCGGCGTCGAAGTAGGCGTAGACCTTGTCGGTGGAGACCACGCTGGTCAGCTCGGTGACATCGGCGGTGACCAGGTTGCCGGCGGTGATTGCGGCGCGGCTGACACGGCCACTGATGGGCGAGGTGACGCGGGTGAAACTGAGGTTCAGGCGGGCCAGGTCAAGTTGCGCCTGGATCCCGGCCACCGCGGCGCGGGCTTCCTGGGCGGCGGTGGTGCGCGAGTCGGCCAGTTCGGCGGAAATCGCATTGCTCTGGCGCAGGCGCTCGCCACGCTGGGCCTCGTTGTCACTGCGCGATGCGGCGGCTTTGGTTTGTTGAAGCTGGGCTTCCAGACGGCGGACTTCAGCCTGGAACGGACGCGGGTCGATCTGGAACAGCAGGTCGCCTTTTTTCACCAGTGCGCCTTCAGTAAAGGCGACCTGGTCGATCTGGCCCGACACGCGTGGGCGGATCTGTACGGTTTCCGGGGCTTCCAGGCGGCCGGTGAACTCGTCCCATTCATTGACCGGTTGTTCCAGGACCTTGGCAACGCTGACTTTGCTGGCGGGCATGGCGGCCGCTTGCTCGGGGGCCTTGCCGCATGCGCTCATCACCAGCACGGCCAAAAGGGCCAGGGGATAGCGCAAATGTTTGAGTGACTGTTCCATGAGGTGCATCCGCCAAATGTATTTGAGATGGGCGGATCATGCTCGGCAGCGTGCTCGCTCACGAATCGAATGAAACAAAGGTAACTATCATTCGGAATGATATAAGGGCCGGCCAAGCCCTCTAGGATGGGGGTTTCGTTAGGGGGCTATCAATCCCATTGATGACAAGACACCGTTGCGCGAACTGCAACCAACCAAGAAATCCTGCCCTAAAGAGATCACCCTGTAGGCGGGCTTGCCCGCGATAGCGGAGGGTCAAGTAGGGATGTGTCGACTGACCCACCGCCATCGCAGGCAAGCCAGCTCCCACATTTGACTAGTGGTGTGGCCACAATCTTCTGTTCGCTGAGTTCCCCTTGTGGGAGCGGGCTTGCCCGCGATGACGGTAGGTTAAGTAAGGATGTGCCGACTGACCCACCGCCATCGCAGGCAAGCCGGCTCCCACATTTGAGGTGTGGCGTGGCCAAAATTTCTGCTCTCAATGAGATTCCTTTGTTGTGGTTCCCACAAGGAGACAAGCAATAGCCCAAGCGTGTACCGTTGCGGCCTTTGTGCCGCAGGCGCTGCGGTTGGGGACATTCACAGAGAGGCATCCATGCAGATCAGGGTTGAACGGGCCGCGACGGTGTGTGGTTTGGTCGCGATCATTTTATGGAGCACCGCCGCCGGGTTGATCCGCAGTGTCAGTGAGCTGTTCGGGCCACTGGGCGGTGCGGCGTTGATCTACACCTTGGGCGCCATCCTGCTGCTGGCCTGGTTGGGGCGGCCGCGCCTGCGTGCCACGTCCTGGCCTTATCTGATCATGGGCAGTGGCTTGTTCGTGGCCTACGAGGTCTGCCTGTCCCTGGCTCTGGGGTTTGCCAGCAACCGCAATCAGGCGATTGAGCTGGGGGTGGTGAACTACCTCTGGCCGTGTCTGACGGTGCTGCTGGCAATCGTCATGAATGGCCAAAGGGCGCGCTGGATCATCGTGCCAGGCTCGGCGCTGGCGCTGTTTGGCATTCTGTGGGTGGTCAGTGGCGATGGCCTGGCGCTCGCAACCATCGTCGCCAATGTGCAATCCAACCCCCTGAGTTACAGCCTGGCCCTGGGCTGCGCGATCACTTTCGCCTTGTATTGCAACGTCACGCGGCGCTATGCCGGCGGGCAAAACCTGGTGGTGCTGTTTTTCATCCTCACCGCCGCCGTACTGTGGGTGAAATACGCCTTCAGTGCCGAAGTGCTGCCGGCCTTCAGCCTGGGCAACAGCCTGGAGTTGCTGGCCACCGGTGTGGCCATGGCGGGCGGCTATGCACTGTGGAATATCGGCATCCTGCGTGGCAACCTGACGTTGCTGGCGACCGCGTCCTATGGCGCGCCGGTACTGTCGTCGGCCTTCGCCGCGCTGTGGCTGGGCGCCCACCTCACCCCGCAGTTCTGGCAGGGGGCGGTGCTGGTGACCGCCGGTTCACTGGTGTGCTGGCACGCGACACGCGCGCAATCCTAGCGGCTGCGCCAGACCAGGGCCGGGATCACGCGGATATAGATCAGCTCACACACCAGCTCGATCAAGGTCTGGGTGATAACGGCAGCGGCGGCCAGGGCGCGGATATCTGCCGGCAGTGCCAGCGCCAGCGGCAGGACCACTAGTGAGTTGCGGGTTGCACTGCTGAACGTCACCGAACGCGCGGTGCTTGCCGGCAGACGAAAGCCCCAGGCCGTGAGCGCCCCGACCATTGGCGCCAGTAGCATAAAGCCTAAGTAGACCGGCACCACCGGCAGCAACTGTTCGAGCTCCTGCGCGACAAACGCGATCTGCGAACCTATCACCACGATCAGCACCGCCGCCATGGCCGGCACCGGCATCCACGCCCAGGCGTCGTTCCAGCGTTCGACCAGGCGCGAGCGCCGGGCCCCGGCGCTGGTTAGTACCGCCAGCAGCAATGGCACCACGATCAGCAGCAAAAACGCCTCGACAAATGGGCCGATGGGGATTGCCACCGCCGCCTCTACGCCCGGCAGCAACGCCAGGTACAGCGGCAGCAGCGCCAACTGCAGCAACAGCAATACGGGGGTGGCGGCCAGCGTCAGCCGCGCATCGCCTTTGCCGATATGGGTAAACACCACTACGTAGTCGATGCACGGCGTGAGCAGCACCAGCAACGCGCCGATCAGCAGCGCCGGACGCTCGCTCAAGCCACGGGTCAGGCCCCAGACCAGCAGGGGGATCAAGACAAAGTTGGCAATCAGCAGTGCCGCCATAAAGCGTTTATTGGCGAGCCCCTGGCGCAACTGCAGAAACGGGATCTGCAGGAACATGGCGTACATCAGCACGGCAATCGTCGGGGTTACCAGGGCGCCAAGAGCCGGTGCGGCCTGTGGGGCGAGCAGACCGCCGAGCACCGCGCCGATCACGGCGACGAGGTAGACGGGGATCTGGTTGTGCTCAAGTTGTTCTCGGGTCACGGGGTGTCCTTGTCACGGGGGGCTGTTTGCGCCGTGCAGGGTAATCGAAACCACAGCCCGGCGCGCGGCCGCCATGTCCGCCCGCCGGATCGCCCCCGTGTAAGCCCAGCGCGCGCTGCAATGTCTGGCGCACAGGCAGGCCATCCAGTCTTTGGTCCGGTCTATTTTTGACTGAGTGCCGCTACCGAAAGCCCGGACGCGACGAAGGTCAGTCCGGCGCCCACATTCAGGCCATTGACCACTTTTGGCTTGCGCTGCAGCCATGTCGACAGGCGCGTCGCAAAGATCCCCATGAGCGCAAAGCCCAGGGCGGTCAATGCGGCGAACCAGGCGCCATAGACCATCATTTGCACGGTGACCGAACCCAATGACGGGTTGACGAACTGCGGAATGAACGCGAGCACAAACAGCCCAGGCTTAGGGTTCAGCGCCGCCGACAGGAAGCCGGTGAGGAAGATGTTTTTGAGCGGTTGCCGCGCCGCCGGTTTGAAGTTGATCAGGCTGCGCGAACGCAAGACCTTGATGCCCAGCCACAACAGGTAGCTGGCGCCGATGACTTTGACCACCCAGAAGGCCACGGCGGATGTCTGCATCAGCAGGGTCAAGCCCAGCGATGCGGTGGCCACGTGAAACAGAATCCCGGTGCCCGACGCGATCCCCGAAATGGCGGCTGCCATACGCCCCTGGCTCAGGCCCCTGGCGATGGCCAGCAGATTGTCCGGCCCGGGGGAGAGCACCAGCAACAGGCAGGCGGCGGTATAGGTCAGCCAGATTTCCAGGGGGAACATAACGACAGTCCTTTCGTCGAGGGGGTAGGGAGGCCATCGTGCTCCCGCGGGGCCTCCAAGATCAAGCCTGCTGCCACAGGCTTGTTGGAACTAGCGCCTTCTCAGGGCATGGCGTAGTCGCCACGAATATGGTTCAACCCTCTCGACGCCGCGACATCACTGTGGTCCCAGATCTACGATTTTGTTTCGCTGCAGTTCTGCGTCAATCTGCTGATCAAACCGGTTCACTTTCTCCAATTGCACAGGGCTGAACTTTTCGTCGGGCAGGTCTGGCCTGAAATGAATGCTGACGGGCCACACATTTTTCGGTGGGGTTACATAGTCAGCGAAGTGAGGTGCGCCGATTGACACGCTGACGTTTTCAATACCCAGTGAATCGGCCAGTTTATGAAAGCTTTCGGCCGTCGGGAATACGTGTTCATTGGCTACGCTGACGCGAACAGTTTGTCGATTCGGCATGCCTGGCTCGGGGGGCATGCGCAGCTCTTCAATCTGTGGTTGAGCATTGGCTGAGAGGGCCGCTGATGGCTGATATGGAGTGCTGTTGATCATGCTGGATTCCTAAGTCTTGTTGAGGGGATCAGGGGGTTGCCTGATCGCTCAACTCAGTGAGTGATTCAGCCATTTGGGTTCCGGACAGAGAGGCATCAAGCAATACGGGGTGTTTAACGGGGAGGGGGCCTCAAGGGCGACTTCCCCCACACTCTTAGCCTGTACGAAATCATCTGATTGACGTCCCGGCCAGGCTTTCGGCGTGAGGGGCTGAAGGAGTGGATGGCGACGACACGAAAAGCCTCCGCGCAATAATTGGGTGCATTTGAACATTCACCGCATCTTGGTGGGGGGGGATGTTCGGCCGTTTCCCCCAAAGCCGGTATTACCCACTGGAAGCCCAACCCAGTAAACTGCGGTTCGACGTCGCATCAGGGAGAAGACGGTATATGTACATTGGTGAACTGGCCAAGCTGACGGGATGCACGCCCAAAGCCATCCGTTTGTATGAACAACTGGGCCTGCTGACGCCGCAGCGCCGTGGCAGTTATCGGTTGTACACCGCCCATCACCTGAGGTTGGTGCAGATGATTCGCCGCGCCCAGGTACTGGCCAATCAGGGCATCGAGGTCAAACGCTTGGAGTTGCAGGCGCAGATCCTGGCCTTGCAGGATCGGCAGCAGCAACACCTGGCAGTCGAGCACTGCCAGGGCGGTGCTTCGCTGCGGGTCACGGACCCCGGCGCGCACCTGTTGCCCGCGGGCGAGCAGCGTCCGCACCAGGGTGTTGCCCAGATGCCCATTCGCACCGGTGACCAACGACAGCGTACTCATGGGTTGCCTTATCCGCTGACGGCGGAAACTGAAATAGATAAGGCAGGGTAGGGCTTGTCCTAAGGGACAGAGTCAAGCGCTGCCGTCAGCAAAAACCGCAATTTTGAGTGAACGGGTTCGCCCCTGGATTCCTTGTAGAATCCAACGCCGACTTATATTCATGGAGAGAACAGTGCGCATCTACATCACAGGCGCTTCGTGCGCAGGCGTCACGACGTTGGGGCAAGCCCTGGCTGCGTCGCTGGGCTTGATCCATGTGGATGTGGATGACTTTTACTGGCTGCCCACCCACCCACCGTTCACCACCAAGCGGCCACCCAATGAGCGCGCGTGTTTGATCAAGCAAGCGCTCGGTGACCAAGGCTGGGTGCTGACCGGCTCTTCTGATGGCTGGGGCGAAGCGCTTATGGTGCATGTGGACCTGATCGTGTTCGTGATAACGCCAACACCTGTGCGCCTTCAGCGGTTGGACCTGCGTGAAAAGCGCCTCTTTGGCGAGCGCATTGCCCCCGGGGGCGATATGCACGAGATACATGTCGCCTTTCGCGAATGGGCCTCCCAGTATGACGATCCGCGCTGTTCCGGGCGCAACCGAGCGCGGCATGAGGCGTGGATTTCCAGGCAGACGGTGCCGGTCTTGCGCATTGACGGGGAACACACCGCTGAGCAAATGGTTGCGCACGCCATGCAGGCGGTATCGCACATAAGGTGAGGGGCGCTGTAGAACAAAACGAGCGCCAATGCCGCCCCTGTCAGACCTGACTGGCCTGTGAAACCATCCAGGTCAAAAAGTGATGGAGCTGAGCCGTAAACGCTTTTGGCTTGGCGTTCGGTTTGTGTGCCTGTGACAAGAAAAAACAGATCTGCTCGTTCATGTGCGGGTAATGCTGGACAAACAGCTCTACATGCTCTTCGAGGGTTTGCGGCCACATCAAGTCCCGTTCCGCACGAAGCACCTGGGTTGAACGGATGAGTTTGCGCGAGGCCTCGCGTTGCAAACGTGCCGTTTGCGCTGCTGGGGGAGCCTGATTGATAAGGTCTGCATACCGCGCCAGTACGGGCTCAAAGTCAGCGTTCACGGCAATGGCAATATCGCGCGACGGTTTGAGCCGATCAAACCGCTGACTCAAATCGTTCCCCCATACGCAACGACAGTGATGCTTGAGCCAGTACCCCCAACTCAAACGACTTTCAGCGGCCAATACCTGCAAACGGCTGCCGATGTCGAAGTCGATTTTGATGACTTCGTTGTGCCGACTTTCCAGTGCCTGCCTTTTCGTTTCAAGCCTTTGCAGATCCTGCGATGTAGGAGGGCTGCGCAGAACCAGGGTCAGGTCCAGGTCGGAACCGCCCGGCACAGCGTCGCCTCTCGCGACGCTGCCATACAGATAGATCCCGTCCAGCACAGGCTCCGCCCCAGGGAGGGTCATGCAAACGTCAACCAGCAAATCTTGAAATGGCGGCTGCACCTCGACGTTGGACACGGTGAGGATATAGCCGTCCGTATCAATGCCAACAGGCTGGCGTCGTTCCATAAAACTGTCCGTTAGTGGCTTCTGGTGCATCTCATCGTAATCGTTTAGGCATGCCCTATGAGCGAAAACCTCCAAGTAGGCTTAAATCAGTGGTAACGAACGCGTCGATGGGTTTTAAACGACAGCTATCAATACCTTGTTTTAGGCCATAACCGCAGAGGGCTTAGGGATGTCGATAAAACTTCGTCTGTTTTTGCTGATCGGCACCAGTGTGCTTACCGTGCTGGTCATCAGCCTGGTGAACTACCTGGGGAATGCGCGGATGGAGGCGGCGATGATTGACAGTGAGGTCAGCATGACCGCCCTGAGCAATCATCTGGAGGCCGACATGATGCACGACGCGCTGCGCGCCGATGTGCTGTCGGCAATGCTGGTGGGGCTGGGCAAAAGTGTCAGCAGTCGGGATGAAGTACTTGAAGCCGTCACCGACCATACCGCGCACTTTCGCGAGGCGCTGGGCAATAACGTTGCGCTGCCGCTCAACCCGACCCTCGAAGCCGCGCTGAGTGACATCAAGCCCAGCCTCGACAATTACATCGCCCTGGGGGAGCGGATTGTCGGCGTGGCGCTGAACGATCCGGTTGCGGCCCAACAAGAACTGGGCACCTTCAGCGACGCCTTCACACAGTTGGAAGGCCGGATGGCCAGCCTCAGTGAACTGATCGAAAACAACTCCAAGGCCACTGGCGAGCAGACCCGTCAAACCGTGCGCAGCGCCAATTTTACCCTCGCGGTGGTGCTGGTGCTGTGCCTGCTGTTGCTGGTTGCCCAGGGCTACTGGGTCACCCGCAGCATCATGCGGCCGCTGCAACTGGCGCGGCAGATTGCCGAGAGCATTGCCCATGGCAACCTTAGCGAAGCGATTCCCGAACCCGCCAGCCGCGATGAGGCAAGCATGCTGATTCGCAGCCTGGCTGTTATGCAGCATGACCTGCGCGGCATGATCGACGTGGTGCGCAGCAATGCCCAGGGCGTTACGCGCATGAGCCAACAACTGAGCAACGGATGCCATGAAGTGGCTGCCAGCAGTCAGCAGCAGAGTTCTGCAGCGGGGACCATGTCCGCCGCCACCAGCCAAATGACCGCCAGCATCGAAGAAATCACCCGGCATGCCGAGCACGCCCTGGAAATGGCCAACCAGGCGCAAACCCTGGCCAAAAACGGTGGGCAAGTTATTCACCAAGTCGTCAGCGACATGGACGCCATCGCTCGCTCGGCGCAACACTCGGCCCAGGTGATCCGCACCCTGGACAAGGAGTCCGAAGGCATCTACAGCATTATCCAGGTAATCAAGGGCATTGCCGACCAGACCAACCTGCTGGCCCTCAATGCCGCCATTGAAGCCGCCCGCGCCGGCGAGCAGGGGCGCGGCTTTGCCGTGGTGGCTGACGAAGTGCGCAGCCTGGCAGGGCGCACCAGCGCCTCCACCCAGGAAATCGCCAGCATGGTCACGCGCATCCAGCAAAGCACCCGCGAGGCTGTCACCAGCATGGAAGAGGGGGTGGCCCAGGTGGATAAAGGCATGGCCGTCACGGCCGATGTGGAGCGGGCGATCCGTGAGATTCTTGACGCGACGTTGAATACTACGCAGCTGGTTAACGACATTACCCGCACGATTGGTGAGCAGAGCCTGGCAAGTAATGAGATCGCGCATCAGGTCGAGATGATTGCCGGGATGTCGGAAGGCAACACACGGGTGATTGGCCAGACGGCCGGGACTACGGATGAGTTGTCGGCGCTGGCGGGGCAGTTGGCGCAGTCGGTGGGGCGGTTTCGGCTTTGATGGGCTGAGACGCTCTGGGTCGGGGATTGGTGTCATACGCCAGGAGAGGGCTGCAGAGCGGCTGTTTTCGAGGTAAAACAATCACTCTTTAGCCCATTTGCATGCAGGTCTCGCACAGAGCAAACTTGCGAGACCTTCCACTTTTCCGTAATACGAAATGTCTGACATGTTGCTAAGCCCTGTCTTACCCGGCGTTATGCTCAGGCGATGGCGCCTGTTACACCGGGTCAAACAATCCCATGCCGCGGAGCTGTTTAACGTCACTCAATCGACTATCTCTCGCTGGGAGAGTGGCGTACTCGAGTTGGATCCTCTCGCGCACAAAAAACTTGAGCAATTGCTGGCCGCTCGTCTCACCACCGCGGCGGATCAAGCGCTGGGACGAATGGTGCGGGAAAGCTCGCGTCCTGTTCATCTCATGTGTGATTTGACGCACCGTCTGCTTGCTTGTTCTCCTTCGCGCGCCGCCCAGTTCACGAGTCCGGTCAGTGAACTGCTGGGTCGCTCGCTATGGCGCTTCGCTACGCCCAATATCATCAGCACCGAGCTCGCCCTGGATAAATTGGGCTGGCGGGAAGCCTTTGCACCCCCCGCGCTGGAGTTTCTGACGGGTGACAATAATTCGTCCATCGTTCCGATCAGCCAAAGCCTGTGTCGTTGGACGCGTATGCCCCTATGCGACGGAACAACAGCGCGCTTGGTCGAGTCGCTCTGACGGCATCGCCCTGCATATTTTATGCGTGGACGCTGAACATCTTGAGATTTAGTCTGGCGTGAACAAGGTGAGCGGTATTCGGCTCGCCGACTGAGTCAGAGGTTTTCATGGACATCGAAAAAATCAAAGGGCGTCTTGAATTTCTACGCGAGGCGGAAAAGCTCAAGGACGTGCTTAGAAGTGCGCACACCTCTTGCGGGCGCACCGAAAGCACGGCGGAGCATAGCTGGCGCCTTTGCCTGATGGCCATTGTCTTTGGGGACTACCTGACTGATCTTGATCGGCTGAAAATGCTCAAGATGTGTGTTATCCACGACTTGGGGGAGGCCATTAACGGAGATGTTCCCGCCGTCAATCAAGATTCGTTTCCCAACAAGAGCGAGCAAGAGAGAAACGATCTCCTGCTCTTGACCAGTGCCCTGGATGAACCGTTGAAGGCCGAGATACTGGCGCTTTGGGATGACTATGAAAATGCTTCGTCGCCAGAGGCCGTAGCCGTCAAGGCGCTGGATAAGTTGGAAACGATGCTGCAGCACAACCAAGGCAAGAACCCAACGGGCTTCGATTACGAATTCAATCTTGCCTATGGCAAAAAATACACAGATGCCGCGCCGCTGTTTGAGGCGCTGCGCACTATCATCGACCAAGACACCAAAGAACACATACTGGCGAATTCTAAAAATCACTAAGTGGGTGCCGATTCGGGATGTGACTGAGGAGTCCCCTGAGTAGATCTCAAGTACCGATAAAGTGTCTGGCGACTGATTTCAAAGTCGCGCGCTAGTTTAGATTTACTTTCTCCAGCGCCGGCGCGGTCAATTCAGCTTACCACCAGATTGTTGGACGGTTTTTTCTTGCGGCCTCTGTAAACCCCACGCATCTTTGCGCCAGCAATTCCTAAATCCCGAAAGCCGACAGGTGACGGTCATCGCCATTGGGAGCACACCGCTAACAACGCCAAATATCAAGCATCCCGCCAAGTTCAGTGATGCGTTGCAGGTGGCCATGTCACAAAGTGGTTGAAGCGGTGTAGAGAACAACAAAGCCTCGATCTTCGAAGTGGTCTCGGACGGTGCCGAGGCGAGGTATTTGATGAAAGGATTGGTAGAAATGTTTGCATTCGATTTTTTGGGGGGCTACGACGCCTATCGCTACTTACAACCTGAAGGCTATGATCTGTTGCTCAAAAGTAGGGCCAAGGGTCGAGGCGACAATATCCCGATGACCATCGGCATACTCTACAAGGCCATGATGGCCCAACGCAGGAACACTTAGGAGTCTGAAGGACTCTCGATGTGCAAAGCGAGCATCTATAAGGACAAAACGTGGATGTACTGATGGGGTTGCTGGCTGCCTTACTCTGGGGCGGTACAGATTTTTTAGTGGGCCTAAACGCTCGCGCAGTCGGCGTCAAACGCGCCGTGTTTTTCGGTCAGACGATGGGTTTTGCCATCATGAGCATGCTGCTGATCGTTTTCCCGACCTTCATTCTTAAATCCATGGCAGCACCATTCGATATTTGGCTCATCGGCATCGCCGCTGCCGTTTTGACTGTGTTCGGCGCCTTGGCCCTGTCCAAAGCGTTCGCACTTGGCAAAGCTTCTATCGTTGCGCCGCTGGTGACGTCCTACGGTGTGGTTACGACATTGCTGTCATGGGCTGGCGGTGAGCAGATCAGTCTAATCCAGTTGCTGTGCATCGCCTTGTGCGTGCTCGGAGTAATTCTCTCCAGCATTCACTCTGACTCGAAAGTGCCACACACTACGCAGGCCAGTAGTTCAATTTCCTTTGCGTTACTGGCGGCAGTGTTCTTCGGCACCAGTTTTTGGTTGCAGGGGCATTTCGTTCTCCCCGTCCTTGGACCAGTGACCATGCTTTGGCTGGCCTATCTGGTCGGGCTGATTGTAATGTTCGTTATGGTTTTGAAGATCAAGGAAGGGTTGAAATTTCCGCCCTTAAAAAACTGCATGGCGCTAACGGGCGTGAGCCTGATGAACCTAGGTGGTTTTTCGGCGTTCGCTTATGGAGCGGTGTCGGGATCAGTTTCGGTGGTGACAGTAATCAGCACATTGTCGGGCGGTATTGCGGCAATTTTGGGTTATGTGTTTTTCAAGGAGCGACTGGGAAAGGTGCAGGTGCTGGGGGTTGTTCTGGTACTGGGCGGTGCATTTGTGCTGCACCTGAAAACCTGATATGTACGCTCAAAAAAAGTAAGCGTATATCCAACACACGTTCACATGACCGACGGTGTGTGGTTCAGCCCGTCGACGGCATCCTGTATTTGCCGTACCCGATCTGTAACGGATGGCCAAGAGATAAGCGCAGTGCGTCTTCCCCGCACCGAATACGGCAACCACTCTGGCCGATGCTGGCGACTAGCCGATTCGACCCGAAGCGGAAGGTGAGGTATCTGTGGTTGCTTCGACGCTTTTGTATGAGCATCATCAGGGTTCGACAAGGAGACGTCCCCTGTGCCCAAACCCGTGCTTCATCTGATCTCAGGCAAGATTGCATCTGGCAAATCAACGCTGGCCAAAAATTTGGCAGCCGAACAGTCGGCGATTCTGCTGAGTGAGGATCATTGGCTGTCACGGCTTTACCCTAATCAGATCAAGTCAGTAACCGATTACGTGCGCCTGTCGCGCCAGATTAGAGAGGTGGTGGGCCCGCTCGTCGTCGATGTGCTGAATACTGGCGTGACGGTGGTCTTGGATTTTCCCGCCAACACCCCTGAAGATCGACAATGGTTGCGCGGCCTCGCTGACTCAGCCGGGGTTGCCCATTGTGTCCACTACCTTGAGGTGGACGATGAGACCTGTCGAGGCAGGTTGCATATCCGCAACCGCCGCGCCGACCATGAGTTTGCGGCGACAGATGCTGAGTTCGAGCTGATCACTAGCTACTTTCGGGCCCCGGACGAGGATGAAGGGCTCCAGATTAAAATCCACCGTCTTTGACGGGTAGCAGCGCCTAGGGATGGCATCCTACGTGTCCGCTTAGGCTGACTGCTGCCCCATGGCGGCCAGTCAGCATTTAGCGAAATCGAGAGCCTCTTGCCTGTCGCGGTTATGCAATCTGTTGCTAAGCGAATTTGCCGAACGTCATCAGGCTGGCCCAGGTGCACACCGGTTCACGTCGCGAGCGCACTGCCAGCAAGCGCCGGGGTTCACAAAGTCGTAAACCCAGTACTCCCTTTTAATTTACCATTCGCAGGCGGTCCGTTCCGACGCCGCTCAGCCCACGCCGCACTCCGAATTTCAAATGGAAGGATCCCCGTTTCATGTCCAATACTTTGTTCCGCACACTTGCCTTGTCCAGCTTGTTAGTTCTCGCCAGCTGCACCACTGCAACGCCAACCGTATCGACGCCTGTCACCTCCAAGGCCATCGAAGCCTTCGTCGACATCTGCCTGAAGACCGCCCCCTCATTCGCCGGCTCTGCAGAAGCGGCCAAGCGGTTCGGCATCAACGACCTCCAGGACATGGGCTTCATGCGCAGCGGCTTCACCGCAGACAAAAACCTCTCCGTACAGCTCTCTGAAAAGGAATGTGTCGTTACCACTCCGACGCAACCCGATGACAGCCTGACCCGCCAACTGTTGAGTGCCGCGCAGACTTACTCGCAAACGCCGGTAGCAGATCGTGTGCCATCGAAGGTGCGTATCCAGGACAACAACTTTATTCTTCATCATGACCGCAACGGCGGTGAAGCGTATGTGCTAATGCGGAACAAGTAATTAGCACTTTTACCCTGCGTACGAAAAAGCCCACAATGTGGGCTTTTTTGTGTCTTTGTGATCGCGCGACGTGTGTTTGCGCAACCGCGTGTTCGTAGGCGTCACGGCTATCTGCGCGATGCCGTCGGCCGAGGTCACCACAACGGAGTCCTTGAACAAGATCCGACAGTACAACTGGTCGAAGGTACTCAGGCCCCATATGACCGTCTCGGTCAGTGGCTCACATCCTCCTCACACCACCGCTGCCGCCACCGCCCTCGACCGCCAGGCAAACCCCAGCACCATCAACAACCCCAGGCCCGCCATTGCGGCTCCAGCCAGGGAAATCGCCGGATAACCCAACCCGGCGTTGATCACCGCGCCGCCCAGTGCCGCACCAATCGCGTTGCCGAAGTTGAAGGCGCCAATGTTCACCGCCGAGGCCAGGTTGGGGGCGTCCTTGGCGGCTTCCATCACGCGCATCTGCAGCGGCGGTACCAGGGCGAAGCTGGCGATGCCCCATATCAGGATGGCCACGGCAGCTGGCAACGGCCAGCGCATCAGTACGGTGAACGCCAGCAAGACGGCAATCAGCACGCTCAACGATACGATCAGGGTACGATCTATCGAGCGGTCGGCAGCCTTGCCACCCCACATGTTGCCCAGTGTGAGCCCCACGCCGAAAAGCACCAGCATCGCGGTGATGTAGGCGGTGGACGCGTGGGTCTCGCTGCTGAGGATCGGCGCGATGTAGGTGAAGACGGTAAACATGGCACCCGAGCCGACGACGGTGAGGGCCAACGCACCCAGCACCGGGCCACGGCCCAGTACGCGAATTTCGGCCATTACTCCCACGCTTGGCGGCGCCTTCAGGTTGGGCAGGGCGAACCACAATGCGGCCATGGCCACCACGCCGAGGCCGGTAATGCCCCAGAACGCGGTGCGCCAACCGAACAGTTCGCCAAACCAGGCAGCCAGCGGCACACCGCCGATGGTCGCCAGGGTGAGGCCCATAAACATTGCAGCCACCGCGCCGGCACGTTTCTCTGGGGCGACCACGCTGGCGGCGACGATGGAGCCCACGCCAAAAAACGCGCCGTGGTTCAGTGAGGTCACCACCCTGGCGACCATGAGGCTGTAGTAATCGGTCGCCAGGGCTGACATCAGATTGCCCAGGGTGAAAATCGCCATAAGCCCTATCAGCAGGTAGCGCCGGGGAATCCTGCCGGTGGTCAGGGTCATCAGTGGCGCGCCGAGCAGTACGCCCAGGGCGTAAGCGCTCACCAGCAGGCCCGCAGCAGGAATCGAAACGCCGAGGTCCGCCGCAATGTTCGGCAACATGCCCATGGGGGCGAACTCGGTAACGCCGATGCCAAAGGCACCCATGGCGAGTGCAACGAGGGGTGGATTGATACGCATGAAAGGCTCCTTATCTATGCCGCCAATGCTACGATCCAGCCTTCTGAGGCGGTAGATAGCATTTTTGGCAATCACCTTTGCGCAAGAGGCACAAATGGACTTCAACGGCAGATCCGGTGAAATGCTTGTGTTCGCCAGCGTGGCGCAGGAGGGCAGCCTCTCGGCGGCCGCCCGTGCATTGGGGCTGACACCCTCGGCGGTCAGCCGGATCATCGCGCGTACCGAACTACGGCTTGGCACCCGGCTGCTGTTGCGCACCACTCGCGCGATCATCTTCACCGCCGAGGGCGAGGCGTTCCTGCGCGGTGCCCGACGTATCCTGGCGGACATGAACGAGATGGAAGAGGCCATCGCCGACCAGGGCGTGCCGAGGGGCCGATTACGGGTCAGCGCCGCCCTTGGCCATGGGCGGCAGACCATCGTTCCCTTGGTGGCGGCATTCAGCGCGCAGTACCCGAACATCGTCGTCGACCTCAACCTTGGCGACGAAGTGGTCGACATTCTTGGCGGCCAAGCCGACGTAGCAATACGCTTTGGCCATCTGCCCGACAGCCCGCTGACCGCACGCAGGCTCGGCGACACCGGTGAGGTCGTGGTGGCATCGCCCGAGTATCTAGAGCGCCACGGCACCCCCCAGGAACCGGAAGACCTGCTCCGGCACAACTGCCTGGGTTTCAACTTCCGGCGTGCCGAGCCCAACTGGCCGTTCATCCGCGACGGGAAAGAATTTTCCCTGAAGGTCAGCGGCAACATCGAATGCAGCAGCGGTGAAGCGCTGGCACAACTTGCGCGAGTCGGTGCCGGCATTGCGCGTATCGGCGAGTTCACCGTAAACGAGGATCTGCAGCGCGGCGACCTGATACCACTGCTCCAAGCCTGGAACCCCGGCGACCGGGAACCGATTCATGCGGTGTTCGTAGGCGGATCGGCAATGCCTGCGCGGGTGCGGTTGTTTGTGGACTTTTTGCTGGAACATCATCGGATCTAGGCGGTGGTGGCAGATCAGCTTTCCGGGGGGAGGGGGCGCGGAGGGGGCAAGTAGTGACAAACGCGGTAGTGTGGTCTGCCTGATGGGAGCAATGGGATGGGTGTCTGGCCTGCATGTTGTGAATGGGCTTGATTGGTTGAAGGCTATTTGTAGGGGGCGGCTTGCGACCGAGGCTGTGTAAAAACGTTTTTGAGCGCGCCAGGTGCTCAAAACCGGACTGGAAATCGCGTTTCTACGCGAAGTCCACATCTGCAGACGTGCCGATAAATTTCAGATTTAACGTAGACGCGCACACTTCAATTTTGGCGAAGCGTTTTTACACACTCTGGACCGATTGCAGCCGTTCGTGACAGGCAACAATCGGCCAAGCGCTCATGATGTCTTCCGTTAAACATCAAAAATCCAGTGTGCTCGCTATGAGGCCAGCGCTTCCATTGATGTCGGCTGACACCACGCCATCGCGAGCGGGCTCGCTCCCACAGGGGCATTGCTGTTTGGGGGATTGCGCTCCGTCAGGGACTGCGCCGACATGGGAGCAGGCATTTTCCTGCGTTTCACCCATCGCTGGCGTCGATAGTCGCCATCGCGCCAATAAAGATCTAATACAAAATCCTCGGCGTAGCATCTTGTCGATGCTCGTCTGCGGTAGCCTAGGGTGGGGTTCAGCGTGTCAGGTCTGATCAACTGCAGAGTGAGCGGACACGGCTGAACGCCCCGTAACCTCATATTAGTGCTGAGCCGCGTTTACATTCGAGGCTTTCACCTAAGCCGCGGATCATCTCCATCAAGGCCTTCACCCGCATTGGCAAATTTCCGGCCGGGTATACCGCGTGCATCTGTGGGCTCTCACCGTTGCTGGAGGTGAGCTTGTACTCAGGACAAACCCGAAACAGGCGTCCCGCATCCACTGCGGGCTCCGCCATCCAATCTGCCAAGCGGGCGATCCCGACGCCCGCCAGGGCTGCCTGGAATACCGCCATACCGGAGCTGAAACGAAATTTTGGATGCACCCGAAAGCTGATGGCCTGCTCTTCACTGCGAAAATTCCACTCCTTGAGAATCCGTGGCGCCGTATGCAGGATCAGCGAATGCGACTCCAGTGCCTCGATGGAGTCGGGCATGCCGTTGCGCTCCAGGTAGTCGGGGCTGGCATACAGATAACGTGAGTAACTCCAGAGCGCAAAGCCGATCAAGTCGCTGGATTGTGGGAAGGCACCGCGAATCGAGAAGTCCAGCTTGCTCTTGGCCGGGTCGATGATCTCATCGGTGAAAATCACATCGATGTTAACGTCCGGATAACGCTCACAGTATTGCGCGATCAACCGGGGCAATACTCCGTGCCCGAGAACCTCGGGGGCGGTAAAACGGATCCATCCGGAGGCCAGGCCGCTGAGACCGGCCAGGTCTTCATCCACCTCACGTTGCAGATCGAGCATTTTGTACGCGTGGGGCAATAAGCATTCACCCGCTTCGGTCAAGGTCACGGCATTGGACGAGCGATGGAACAACTTGAGCCCCACACTTTCCTCCAGGGCTTGAACGGCACGGGTCAGTGCGCTGGGGGAGCGCCCCAGAGTCCGTGCCGCGGCGACGAAGCTGCGCTTGCGAGCCACGGTCGCGAAGGCTTCAAGTTCCCCCAACATATTCAATGCCACTCTCCACCTCATTGCATTTTTCACAACGTGGCATTGCAACACAAAAAAGGTCCTTCCGTTAACCTTCCCGTTCAACCCACAAGGATGGGGCAAACAGGAGCGCAAGGACGTGTCGAAGCTGGAAGAAGTAATCGGGAAAGCCGCAGCGGGTGTTGATGAAGTAATTCATGAATGGCAGGAACAAAATTCAGTGACGTCGACCCGACGGGAGATACCGCAAATTCATCTGTCGCTCGAAGAACAACGCACACTTCAGGCCGGTCTGGCATCGCTGGACGTGACCGATAGCGCCTCGGGTATCCGCCACATGCCGGTCCTGGGGTTGTTGCTGGAAAGTGTCCTGTGCACCGAGAAAATCCAGCAGCTGCGCAACTTTCCACAGGCCCCTGAAGTGGCGATGATCATCAGGGGGCTGCCGCTGGACCCGCAACTGCCCGCCACGCCCTATGACCTGGAGCCGGGTATCGAGAACGTGCCGACGCTGGCCGGGGCTATTTTGTCCGTGCTGCAAACTCTGCAAACCCATCCGCTGGCGTACGACGGTGAGAGCAACGACACGGTGTTCCGTCACGTATCGCCCAAGCATAAGCGAGAGACCGAAAAGAGTTCCTATGGCTCGCGCGCGGATCTGGACATGCATGTCGACAACCCTCACTTGCCTTTGACCTGCGAGCCAGTCTCGCAGTTGTCGGCCTGTCCGGAGTACCTGTCCCTGACCGGCCTGCGCTGCGAGCTCGACGTGCCGACGCGCATCGTCGCAATTGACGAGGTGCTGGCCATTCTGCCGGCCTGCGTCGAAGAAGAATTGTCACGACCGAACTTCACCGTTCGCCGACCGGCCTCCTTCGGCAAGCAGGGGAATGTGCTGGAAAACGTCCCCTTGCTGTACAGAAGCGCAAACGATGGCCTGTATTGCCGCTACAACAAAGCGAGTGTCGAAACGACCTGCGCCAATGCGCAGTTTGCCCTCCAACTGTTCGCCGCCGCCGCCAATCATCCCGATGTCGTGCACCACATACTGCTGCAACCAGGGGACATGCTGATCTTCAAGAACCAGCAAACCCTGCATGCCCGGGATGGTTTTACACCCCGTTACGACGGCCGTGACCGCTGGATGTTACGTGTCTTCGGGGTCAATGATCCGGCACGCGTGGTGCCGCTGGACCCTCATCAACCCTACATAGTCAGAGCCTGATTTCATGGTCGATATTGTCATCCTTTGCGTGTTCGCCTTCGCCGCCGGCCTGATCGACGCGGCGGTGGGCGGCGGCGGACTGATCCAGATTCCCGCGCTGTTCAACGTGCTACCCAGCGCTCAACCGGCGGCGTTGCTGGGTACCAATAAGGTTGCGGCCGCCTGCGGCACGGCATTCGCGGCTCGGTCCTTCGTGCGCAAGGTGGTGATTGACTGGGGGCTTGTGATCCCCGCGGCCTGCGCGGCTTTTGTCATGGCCTTCTTCGGAGCCGCCACGGTGTCGTTCGTGCCCCAGTCGATGATCCGGCCGGCGGTGCTGGTGTTGATTGTATTGATGGCGATCTACACCTTCTGGAAAAAAGATTTCGGCGCCCTGCACAAACCCATGCGTATCGGTACCAAGGAAAAACTGCTGGCGATCGTCATCGGCGGTGCCATCGGTTTCTACGATGGTCTGTTCGGCCCCGGTACTGGCAGCTTCCTGATCTTCCTGTTTATCCGCTGCTTCGCCTTCGACTTTCTTCATGCCTCGGCATCGGCCAAGCTAGTGAACATCGCGACCAACGTAGCGGCACTGATGTTCTTCATTCCGACGGGTAACGTGCTCTACCTGATCGCAATCCCCATGGCGGCATTCAACATCCTGGGCGCGCTCACTGGCACCTGGCTGGCGGTTCATAAAGGCGTGCCCTTTGTCCGGGCTCTATTCTTGGTGTTGCTGGTGATTCTGATCAGCAAACTGTCCTACGACCTGCTCCTGTAAACCAGAGGAAAACTCCATGCATCCCATGTTCGATCGCCTCGTGGCACTACTCGATGCCCGCTCAGCCTCCTACCGGGTGTTGATGCACGATGCCGAGGGCCAGTCGGCGCGCGTCGCCGAAATCCGTGGCACCGAGCCCGGCCAAGGCGCGAAGGCCATGCTTTGCTCCCTCAAGGGGCAGGCCGGACCCTATGCACTGGTGATACTGCCGGGCGACCAGAAGCTGGACATGAAGAAAGTCGGAGCGGCCCTGGGTGGGAAAAAAGCCGAGCTGGTTAAGGCCGAAACCGCCATGGACCTGACCGGGTGCCGGATCGGCGCCATCCCTCCTTTTGTTTTCGATGAGCGGATTCAATTGATCGTCGATCCGGCCTTGACCACAGGCTACGCTGAAATAGCCTTCAACGCGGGGCGGCTGGATGCGTCGATGGTGCTCGATACGCAGGATTATCTGGCGATTGCCATGCCTCGATTGCTGGATATCAGCCAGGCCTGAGCAGACGTTTTCACAACGCCGCAAAAAAGAAAAAGGGGACGGATCTATATCAAGGCCTATGGCTTTCACCCAGCCTTTGCCGATACGAGTGTATTGAAGAGTGGATAGAGGGGCTGAGGTATGCAGGCCACGAGAGCTAACCGTGTTTGCTCAGTGATCTCAAACTGCACTGGCCGCTGCATTGCCAACTTCGTCGGCGTTGGGTCGATTTTTAGCTTGCTGAAGCGTTTCATCAAGTTTATAAAAATGGCACAACTCCAAGAAAGGCTGCCGCCATGACCCCGCTCAAACTCTTTGTTGCCCTCAGCGCACTGTCCGCTGCCTCCCACGCCGTGGCTTGGGATTACGTTCTGCTCGACACCGACAAAGCTGCCCAGAACTGGCAGATCACCAGTCAGCAACTCGGACTAAAAACCGACAAACCCTTCAGCGTTACCCTGCGCACCTTGCACGGCGGTCGGCAGGAGGGCGTCAGCATCGTCGACATCGATAACGGCACGATGAAACTCTCGGTAGTGCCGACTCGCGGAATGAACGTCTTGCAGGCCTCGGTCGGCAATGTGCGCATGGGCTGGGATTCGCCGGTCAAGGAAGTGGTCAATCCGTCCTTCATCGAGCTCAATGGCCGCGGTGGTCTGGGCTGGTTGGAAGGTTTCAATGAGCTGGTCACCCGCTGCGGATACGAATGGGTCGGCCACCCAGGCATCGACAACGGCGAGCTGCTGACCCTGCACGGTCGGGCCGCCAACATTCCTGCGAACAAAGTCACCCTGCATATCGATGAAAAACCACCGTACGCCATCACCCTACGTGGCGAACTGAAAGAGCAGGCGTTCAAGAAGGTCGATTTCTCGGTCGCGACCGAACTGGTCACCGAACCCGGCAGCGTCGTGTTCACCCTCAACGACACCCTGACTAACAACGGCGACTATCCGAAGGAATACCAGGCGCTGTATCACAGCAACTTCAGCACCCCGTTCCTGGAGCAGGGCGCCCGTTTCGCCGCGCCGGTTAAACAGGTGTCGCCGTTCAACGACAAGGCCAAGGGCGATCTGCCCGACTGGCAAACCTACCGCGCACCGACCAGGGACTACGACGAAACGGTTTACAACGTGGTGCCGTATGCCGATGCCAAGGGCGACACGTTGACCGTGTTGCACAACAAGGCCAGCAGCCTGGGCGTTTCGGTCGGCTTCAACACCCAGACATTGCCCGTGTTTTCCCTGTGGAAAAACACCGATACCCAAGGCCAGGGCTATGTCACGGGGCTGGAGCCGGGGACAAGTTATTCCTACAACCGCCGTTATCAGCGGCCACTGAACCTGGTACCGACAATTGGGCCCAAGGAACACAAGCAGTTCCGCATCAGCTACAGCTTGTTGGCGGATAAGGTGGCGGTGGACAAGGCCTTGAAGCGGGTGAGCGAGATTCAGGATGGGCGGGAGACTGAGGTGCGGCAGACGCCGTTGGTTGATCTGAGCAAGGGGTGAGACCGGCTGGAGCATTGTCGGCCGATATTGCAGCCCCTCGGCCAAGTGTTTGCGTCTGATCCCGTCGATTTGTTCAAGGTCCGTAAGCGAGCGTGCGACCTTGAGCAGTCGATGGGCTGCTCGTAACGATTTGGTCACTGTCGGCTCTTGGCCGAATGCTGCCCCTCATGACCGGCAGCGATCGGCCAAAAGCAGGCAGTCATAGACGACCGCTTTCGACCCAGAGTGTGTAAAAACGCTTCGCCAAAATTGAAGTGTGCGCGTCTACGTTAAATCTGAAATTTATCGGCACGTCTGCAGATGTGGATTTCGCGTAGAAACGCGATTTCCAGTCCGGTTTTGAGCACCTGGCGCGCTCAAAAACGTTTTTACACAGCCTCGGCCCAAAGCGGACGCTCGAAGCAATTCGACCACAGGGTAGGATTTGTATGCGGGCGCGGAACTCAGTAGCCAAACCCGCTAAACAGAACAATCAGCGTTTCCATGGCATGTCGTAATCGAGTGATTGTGAAATTAGGACGACGTTCTGCTGATCTGCAGAAACCCTCAATCCGCTTCCGGAACTTTTTCTTCAAATAATGTCAATTTGATGGCGCACTCTGGTGTTTATTGAAACAGGATCACCCAGCGCCAGGCTGTTTCCTGGCAAGCCAAAGGAAGTGATAAATGAAACTGATTCTCGCGATGTTGTTGATGTTCAGCGGTTACGCGTTTGCCGGTTGCAACAGCATCAATGATATGGACAAGCGGGCCTATTGCAGTGCCAAACAGAGTGGTCGCGGCAGCGATTGCAATAGCATCAATAATATGGACTTGCGTGCGCAATGCAGCGGAGAGGTGGGAGGTGGTTCTTGCAATGGCATCAATGATATGGACCAGCGAGCTTATTGCGCTGCCAGGCAGAGCGGCCGCGGTAGCGATTGCAATAGCATCAATAATATGGACTTGCGTGCGCAGTGCAGCGGAGAGGTGGGAGGTGGTTCTTGCAATGGCATCAATGATATGGACCAGCGAGCCTATTGCAGTGCTAAGCAGAGCGGCCGCAGCAGCGATTGCAATGGAATCAATGATCTTGGTTTGCGCGCCCAGTGTCAGTCCGAAGGGCGCTGATTGGGTGTTTCGGTGACTGTCCCCTATTGGCCGATAGTTACCCATTACGAAGGACCGCAATCGTCCGATTTTGTTGAAAAAGTCGACCTCGTATTGGCACCGAAGTCGAATTGACCCAGTTCCCGAGATATTGCTGACCCGGTCTGACGCCTCGAAAACCGTTGCCCTTAATGGATTTGTACCGATAAGGAGGTGGGTTAGTCATGCGTCAGCACATGGGTCAATTCTGTGTTGGCATTCATAGAGAAACTATTGCTGGTAACCAGCATTGCCTGCGTGAACGCCCGCAGCGATAGGTGGCGTTGACGAAATTTATGGGGTAAAGATGGGGCTTAAATTAGCAATGATCTGAAGGAGACAGCATGCTTATCCGACGTTCATCCATCGCCGCCGCGCTCGCGTGTTCATTCTTATCCTGTACCGCGTTTGCTACGGATTTGGCCCCCCAGTTGCTGAAAAAAGCCGAGGCCGAACAAAAAGCCTATCTTGCCACCGTCAAAGAGCTGGTGGACATTGATACCGGAACCGGCCATGGGCTCGGCCTGAAAACTGTCAGCGCGATGTTAGTTGAGCGGCTCAAGGGGTTGGGTGCTGAAGTCACCACGACCCCTGCGACCCCCTCCGCGGGCGACAACATCGTGGGCACGCTCAAAGGCACTGGCAGCAAGAACTTTCTGCTGATGGTCCACTACGACACGGTGTTTGGGCCAGGTACAGCGGCGAAACGTCCGTTCAAGCTCGACGGCGAGCGCGCCTATGGTCCCGGTGTTGCTGACGCCAAAGGTGGCGTCGCGATGATTCTGCATTCATTGCAGATACTGCAGGATCAGAAGTTCAAGGATTTCGGTACCCTAACAGTGCTGTTCAATCCCGATGAAGAAACCGGCTCTGCGGGTTCGAAAAAAATCATCGCCGAGCTCGCTCGTCATCAGGACTATGTGTTCTCGTACGAGCCACCGGACAGGGACGCGGTAACCGTCGCTACCAACGGCATAAACGGCGTGTTTCTCGACGTGAAGGGCAAGTCTTCGCATGCTGGTTCTGCCCCTGAAGCCGGGCACAACGCGGCCATGGAACTCGCGCACCAGATGTTGCAACTCAAGGACCTTGGCGATCCGGCCAAAGGCACCACGGTCAACTGGACGTTGATAAAAGGCGGCGAGAAACGCAACATCATTCCTTCCAGCGCCTCGGCCGAGGCAGATATGCGTTACGCCGATCTGAGTGAAACTGACCGCGTACTCGCCGACGCCCAACGCATCGCTGCGAATAAACTCATCGATGGCACTGAAGTGACATTGCGCCTGGAAAAGGGTCGCCCACCGCTGGCCAAGAATCCGGGCTCCGAACAACTGGCGAAAGCCGCACAAGCGCTTTACAAAAAAATAGGCCGCAACATTGAGCCTATCGCCATGCGCTTTGGCACCGATGCGGGCTACGCATATATGCCAGGGAGCGCGAAACCGGCTGTGCTGGAGACGATGGGTGTCGTCGGTGCCGGATTGCACGCCGATGACGAATACATCGAGCTGTCGAGCATTGCTCCGAGGCTTTACCTTACGGTGGCACTGATCACCCAGCTGTCCGGCGCTGACGTAGCACCGTAACTACGACGGTTTCCGCAGCCACAGGCGATAAAATGCTTGTGGCCGGTCGGGAAGCTCCGTTTTTGGCAAAGACGAATGCCCAACGAGCTACCAGAGTGCGATGTCGTAGGTGAGGTAGAGGCGGTTGCTGTCACGGCCCCGGGAGAACTCGGAGCGGTAGACGTAGTTGCGCATGCGCATGCCCAGGCCCTTGAACGTGCCGGTTTGCACAACATAGGCCAGCTCGGCGTCACGCTCCCATTCCTTGACCGTGCTCGTGGACTTGCCGTCATTGCCGCTCAGGTAGCGCGTGGAGAAGGTCAGGCCCGGCACGCCAGCGGCGGCGAAGTTGTAGCCGTAGTTGAGCATCCAGGTGTTCTCATCTTCCTCGATGAACTTGCCGATACCGGCGTTGCTGAACGAGTACACGGTGGCGCCGCTGATGTAGGGCAAACCGGCATCGCCGCGCAGGGTCTGGTAGCCGCCGCCGAACGTATGGCCTGCGATCGCGTAGGACAATTGGCCGCTGAGCATGTCATTGTCGATTTTGCCGGCGTAGGCCGAGCCGCCATCAACGCTGTTGAAGTAACGCAGGTCGCCGGTCAGCACGCCTCCGGCCAACGGCAGGTCGTGCTGGATGCCGGCGAAATTCTGTCGGTAGAAGTTTTCCAGTTCACCGTAGAAATAGCTCAGCCGGGTGTTCTTGCCCCATTTGTATTCAGCACCGGCGTAGTTGAAATCCCCTGATTTTTCGCCGCTGTAGCCATCCGGCACGATCGGTACGCTGTCGGTGGAGTCGCGTAATTTGAAACGGTCCAGGTGCCCACCGGTGACGGTCAGGTTCTCGATGTCGTTGCTGCTGACCTGGGTGCCCTGGTAGGTCTGGGGCAACAAGCGTGCGTCGTTGTAAATCAGCACCGGCGTCTTGGGCAGCAAGGTGCCGTACTTGACGATGGTTTTGGCGAACCTGGCTTTTGCGGTGGCACCGGCACTGGCAAATTCACCGGCTGCGCGGCCGTCATCGTGAACCGGCAGCAGCCCCGTGCCGCTGCGCCCGCGGCCTGAGTCGAGTTTCACGCCATAGAGCCCCAGGGCATCCATGCCCAGGCCGAGGGTGCCGGCGGTGAACCCGGACTGATAGTCCAGCAGGAATCCCTGGGCCCACTCGGTGCGCTCGCTTTTGGCCGTTCTCGCGGCGCGTGCGCTCATGCCGTGCTCATCGCGAAAGTTCTCGTTGAAATACACATTGCGCAGTTGCAGCTTGAGTTTGCTGTCGTCAATAAAGCCTTCGGCATTGGCACCGGCGAGGGGGACCAGGCCGAACGCGCAAAAAAGGGCCCGACGGGAATACATAGGGTTCATGGCAAACGTCTCGTTGTTGTTATTCGGGGTGCAGGGCAACACGCGCCCCGTGAGCGAGGCGCGTTGAACGGCAGCAGGAAGATGATTCAGGTAAACAGGCTGATGGCCCCAGTCAGCAAGGCCAGGGCGGTAACGACCAGGGAGGTCAGCACCGCCCATTTGACGGTGGCTTTCTGGAAGTCGCCGATGTCACGGTCGACCATGCCCACCAGCAACAGGGTCGAGGCGACCAGTGGGCTCATCAGGTGCACCGGTTGCCCGAGGATCGAGGCCCGCGCGATTTCCACCGGGTCGATGCCGTATGCCGCGGCGGCATTGGCCAGGATCGGTACCACGCCAAAGTAGTAGGCGTCGTTGGACAGCACGAAGGTCAGCGGCATGCTGGTGATCGCAACCACCAGCGGGAACAGGTGGCCCCAGGAGGGTGGGATCCAGTCGACCAGGGTCTGCGCCAGGGCGTCGACCATCTTGGTGCCGGAAAAAATCCCGGCAAAGATCCCTGCGGCAAATACCAGCAGCACCACCGTCATGGCATTGCCCGAGTGCGCCAGGATGCGTTCTTTCTGAATGTCCAATTGCGGGTAGTTGATCATCAGCGCGAGCACAAAGCCGATCAGGAACAGGATCGCCGAATGCATCAGGCCCAGGACCAGGGCGACCATCACCGCAATCACCAGCACCAGGTTGACGTAGGCCAGCTTCGGACGCTTGTGAGGGGTGTCCTCAAGAATCGCGTTGATGTAGCAATCGCCGCCGCCGCTTTGCAGTTGCACGTTGCCGATACGCTTGCGCTCGGCTCGCCCCAGTAGGAAGGCGGTGAAGACCACCCACATGGCGCCGCCGATCATGGTCGGCAGCAACGGTACGAAGTATTCCCCGGCATCCAGGCCCAGCGCGGCGATGGCCCGTGTCGCGGGGCCGCCCCAAGGGGTCATGCCGCTCATGATGCTCAACGACAGCATGGCGATGGTCGCCAGGATCATCGGGTTCATGCCGATGCGTTTATACAGCGGCAACATCGCCGCGCAGGTAATCATGTAGGTGGTGGTGCCGTCGCCGTCGAGCGCGACCAGCAAGGATAGCAGGGCCGTGCCCACTGCGATTTTCATCGGGTCGCCATTGACGCGCTTGAGGATCTTGCGGATCAGTGGGTCGAACAACCCCGCGTCGATCATCAGGCCAAAGAACAGGATGGCAAACAGCAGCAACGCGGCAGACGGTGCAACCATTTTCAGGCCGTCGAGCATCATTTTGCCGGTGGTGCCGCCGAAACCGCCAATCACGGCGAAGACGATAGGCACCACGGTGAGCGCGACGATTGGCGACAAGCGCTTGGTCATGATGAGGAAGGTGAATACGACCACCATGGCCAAGCCAAGGAAAGCGAGCATAGGACGATTCTCTTGTTGTTATCGTAAGAATGGCTGACGCCGAGACGCACGAGCCCTGACCCGCCAGGCGGCACAATGGCGCCTGGCGGGGAGGGGGGCAGTCAAGTCAGGTGTTTGCGGTTTACGCTAGACGCGTTTGGCGACCTTCAGGTCTTCCCAGGCTGTTGCCTCATCGGGTTTTGCGTCGAGCATCCGCGTCAGCGTTTCTCGGTGGCAGGCATTTTCAGACATCGAAATCACCACGGTCGCGACCGCGTTACTGGCCAGGCTGGTCAGGGCCCGCGCTTCAGACATGAAGCGGTCAACGCCGATCAGTAACGCCAGGCCGGCCAGCGGGATGTCGTGAATGACCGTCAGGGTCGAGGCCAGTGCCACGAACCCGCTGCCGGTCACGCCGGCCGCGCCTTTGGAGGACAGCAGCATGATCGCCAGCATGGTGATGATTTGCGTAAAGCTCAGGTCAATGTTGCAGGCCTGGGCAATGAAAATCGCCGCCAATGACAGGTAGATGGCCGTGCCGTCCAAGTTGAACGAGTAGCCTGTGGGCAGTACCAGGCCCACGACGCCTTTTTTGCAACCCAGTGCTTCGAGTTTCTCCAACATGCGCGGCATGACGGGTTCCGTGGAAGAGGTGCCGAGTACCACCAGGAACTCTTCGCGCAAGTAGCGCAGCAGTTTCCACAGGCTGAAACCGTTGGCCCGGCAAATACTGCCCAATACGACGAACACGAAGAAGCCGCAGGCGATGTACAAGGTCATGATCAGTTTCGCCAGCGAACCCAGCGAAGTGATGCCGTACTGGCCGACGGTGAACGCCAAGGCGCCAAAGGCGCCGATCGGAGCAAAACGCATCAGGTAAGCGAAGATCTTGAACACCATCTGCGAAGCCGATTCGAGCACGTCGAGTACTGGCTTGCCACGCTCGCCCAGGGAGGACAGGGCGAAGCCGGACAACACCGCGATAAACAGCACCGGCAGCACTTCCCCTTTACTGAAGGCACCGATAAAAGTGTCCGGGATGATGTGCATGAAAAACTCCACAACCCCAAGCTTCGCGGCCGACTCCGTGTACTGGGCCAAGCCCTTGGTGCTCAGTTGGCTGGGATCGATGTTCATGCCGGCACCTGGCTGGAACACGTACACCGCCACCAGGCCGATCATCAGGCTGATCACCGTGAGGCCGAAAAACAGCAGCATGGTTTTGCTGAGCAGGCGGCCGAGCGAGCGTTTGTCGCTCATCCCGGCGATGCCGGTGACGATGGTGCAGAACACCACGGGAGCAATCATCATTTTGATGAGCTTGATGAACGCATCACCCAGTGGTTTGAGCGCGATGGCCTGCTGAGCCCAGAAATGCCCAACTATGATGCCCAGCATCACGGCGCAGAGAATCTGGAAGTAGAGCGATTTAACAACTTTCATGGCATCACCCATTTTTAGAATTGTGCGGATGCAAAAGCGCCAACGACCACCGGAATTACCCGGCCAGGCGTTGAGCGTTTGTGGCGTAGACATAACCAGAGAAAAGCCTGCGCGCAGTGCGTACGACGGACGCTTGAATTGTCTCATCGTTGACGCCGGTGTAGGACAATACGACATCAATCCCGCCGCTCGGATGTTCGATACGCACCGCTTCAAGGCGCGGCGTACTGATCCCGCCGAGCATCTGCGCGACGATGCTGCCCTCTATCACGCACGCGGTGGCCAACCCAATCGAGCCGGTAATGGCCAGGGCGCGGTGGCAGTTATGTGGCATGAAATAGCGAACCTGAATCGTACCGCCGGCTTTGGCGGGCGAGACCAGCACCGGCTTTGGTATCACTTTGTCGCTGACATCACCCAGGCCCATGGCCAGGCCTGCCTTAAGCCGCAATGACTCAAGGCGCCGCAGGAAGTCTTTATCGGCGTCCAGTTCTGCCGGGCTTTCATCGCCACGCTTGCCCAGTTGACTGGCCTCGATCAGCACCATGGGCATGGCCATATCGATGCAGGTCACTGCAATGCCGTCGATCACGTCTTGCTTATTGCCGGTAGGGAAAAGCTTGCCGGTCTTGCTGCCAGCCGCATCGAGGAACGTCAGTTGCACCGGCGCTGCCGTACCCGGCACACCATCGATGGCGGTGTCGCCCTCGTAACTGACCTTGGCATCCGGTGTGTACACGTCGGCGTTGATAAAAGTCCCTGTGTTTACGTTGCGAATGCGCACACGGGTGCGGCCCGGTGTGCCTTTGACCAGGCCCTGTTCGATGGCGAACGGGCCGACGGCGCACAGCATGTTGCCGCAGTTGGGCGCGCTGTCGACCCGGCGTTGCGAAACCATCACTTGAACGAACAGGTAGTCAACGTCTGCGTCCGGGTGCAGCGAAGGGCTGACAATCGCCACCTTGCTGGTTTGCGGGCTGCCACCGCCGATTCCGTCGATCTCCAGCTCGTGGCCGGAGCCCATCAGGTTGAGCAGCAGTTCGTCACGGGCCTCAATGGCTGCCGGTAAGTCCCAGTCAAGAAAAACCGGGCCTTTAGAGGTGCCACCGCGCATAAGCACACAGGGAATTCTTTGCATGATGCTGACTCTTGTTAATCAATCGACGCAATTGATGTTCTTGGGGCAAGAGTCTCAAGCTTTAAAAAATCTATCAAATGCAAAGATTGAAGAGATTATTGCGTTTTGCGAATGATAAATTTACGCTGGGTTTTCTTCTGGTGCCTGCTGCTGATGAGATAAGACATGGACTATGAGCTGAACGACATTCGATCTTTCGTGAAAATTGCCGAACTTGGCAGTTTTCACGAAGCAGCTGATGCCTTGCATCTGTCTCAACCTGCACTCAGTCGGCGGATAAAAAAACTGGAGGAGGGGTTGGGCACCTCTTTACTGGATCGCACCACACGCAAGGTCAGCCTCACGAGCGTCGGCCGTGACTTTCTTCCAAAGGCGCGTCGGTTGCTGGATGACTTCGATGAGTCGATTCTCAATATCCGTGAACTGGCCGAGCGCCAGATTGGCCGGGTAACCCTGGCGTGTATCCCAACTGCCGCATTCTATTTCTTGCCTTCAGTCATTCGGCTGTACAACGAGCGCTACCCAAAAATCCGGATCCGTCTGCTGGATTTGAGTGCCAATGAGGGGCTTGAGGCGGTACTGCGGGGGGAGGCCGACTTCGGTATCAACATGATGAGTGGGCAGCATCCGGACATTGAGTTCGTGCCATTGGTCAGCGAACCTTTTGTACTGGCGTGCCGGCGCGATCATGAATTGGCTGGGCGCAGTGCGGTCACTTGGTCTGAACTGAGCGATTACCGTCTTATTGGGGTAGGGCGCCTGAGCGGGAACCGCATGCTGCTCGATCACGCCCTTTCTGGCTTGAGTTGGCGGCCGCAATGGTTCTACGAAGTGCAGCATCTCTCCACTTCTCTGGGCCTGGTGGAGGCCGGCCTGGGGGTTTCGGCGATGCCGAGCCTGTCCATGCCGGCGGAAGATCATCCCACCTTGGTCAGCGTCCCGTTGATCGAACCGGTTGTGAACCGCTCTTTGGGCTTGGTCTACCGCCGCGGATCATCACTTTCGCCAGCGGCGGAAAAATTCGTCTCGATATTGCTTGAGCAATGGCCGCAATAGGCAGTGAACGGCTGCGTTTCGCTGATAGCTGCCGCTCACGGGCGACCTCTACCGGCCAAAAACGGACACCAAGAGCGTCTACGAAACCCGGGGCCGTTCACAGATCATTTTTGATCAGTCAGCGTCAGGCTATTTCCTGACACACATGGAGAGAGTGATGAGAGTTATCATTGCGTTGTTATTGATGTTGAGTACCTACGCTCATGCCGGTTGCGGCAACATCGGCGACAGCGATCAACGCGCGTATTGCGAGGCCAAAACCAATGGTCAAAGTTGCGGCAATATCCACGACAACGACCTTCGGGCTAGTTGCTCGGCGGAAATGAAAGGTCAAAGTTGCGGCAATATTAGTGACAACGATCAACGTGCTTACTGCAATGCCAAAGTCAATGGCCAAAGCTGCGGTAATATCCACGACAACGACCTTCGGGCTAGTTGCTCGGCGGAAATGAACGGTCAAAGTTGCGGCAATATTAGTGACAACGATCAACGTGCTTTCTGCAATGCCAAAGTCAATGGCCAAAGCTGCGGCAACATTCAAGATAGTAATTTGCGTAACAAGTGTGATGCCATAAAGCGTTGATCTACGAATCACGCGGGACCAGCTGTTCTTGATCGAAACTGGCCTCGCGAACTTGAGCTCCTCAGTTGTTGTAGCGCCTGCAGACCCCTTATCCTCGTGGCCACCTCTGCCAGATTCGATATCGAAGTTTACGTGACCCTCCCCATCTGATTCGCCCTGAATAGGGAGGGCGGTCCGTACAACCTATTGGCTGAATTCTGCCGCCGCTGACCGGCAGCTATGGGCCGATTGCTACCTGTCGTGGACGACCGTTTAACCCCAAGCCCGACTGGATTGCAAACGGCTTCCTGCAACCATCAAGTCCAGATTCTGCACCGCCGCTCCAGCGGCTCCCTTCCCAAGATTGTCAAACACCGCAGCCAACAAAACCTGCCCCATCTCATCATTTTCACACACCACCAAGCGCAAACTGTCCGTCCCGTTAAGCGCCTGAGGATCAAGGTGCGTCAACTCTTTTGACTCTTGCATCGACATCACCTGTACATGCTCCGCACCGATGTAGTGCTGCATAAGGCACGCATGCAACCGCAGCGCATCCACGCCCGGCGCCAACAACCGAAGTTGCAACGGTATGGTCAGCACGATCCCCTGACGAAAAGCCCCATAGGCCGGCACAAACATCGGCCGTTCCGTCAGACCGCTTTGCTGCTGAATTTCCGGAATATGTTTGTGTGCCAGCCCCAGGCCATAAACCTGAAACGACGGCGCCTGTGACGCACCTTCTCCCTCATGCTCTTGCACGCCGACGCGGCCTTTTCCGGAATAGCCCGACACCGCATGAATGTTCGTCGGGAAGTCCCTGGGCAGCAACCCGGCCTCCAGCAATGGGCGCAGCAACCCTATCGCCCCCGTGGGATAGCAACCGGGGTTGCTGACCCGCCGCGCCAGGGCGATGTGCTGGGCCTGCTGTGAGTTCATCTCCGCAAAACCATAGGTCCAGTCTGGATGAGTGCGGTGCGCCGAACTCGCATCGATCACCCGAACGGCGGGGTTTTCGATGCTCGCTACGGCGTCGCGTGCGGCTTGGTCGGGCAAGCAGAGAATCGCGATGTCGCAGGCGTTGATAATTTCGGCGCGACGTTGCGGGTCCTTGCGGTGTTCGGGGCTGAGCGTGATGAGCCGCAGATCGGTCCGGTCGCGTAGACGTTGATGGATTTGCAACCCGGTGGTGCCTTGGTCGCCGTCGATGAATACAAGGGGGCTTGCCATGGAATGCTCTCGGACATAGGAAATCAGGAGTTCCAATCTTCAGCGCGGGGTTAAGATAGGAAAAGTTGAATTTCTAAACGATGAGATTCAGTTTTTCTGAAGGATGAGTGATCATGCGCGAAATCAGCCTGGACCGTCTGCGCACGTTGGTGGCCATTGCCGACCTGGGTTCGTTTGCCGAGGCGGCCCGTGCGTTACACCTGGCCCCCCCCACGGTGAGTTTGCATATCGCCGACCTGGAGTCGCGGGTTGGCGGCAAGCTGTTGTCGCGCACGCGTGGGCGCGTGCAGCCTACGGCGATAGGAGGAACCCTGGTGGACCGCGCGCGGCGGCTGTTGGCGGATGCCGAGCAGGCGCTTGAGGATGTGGAGCGTCAGGTGCAGGGCTTGGCCGGGCGCGTGCGGCTGGGTGCCTCCACAGGGGCTATCGCGCAGTTGTTGCCGCAAGCGTTGGAGACCTTGAGCCAACGCCATCCCGCTATTGATGTGCAGGTCGCGGTACTCACGTCGCAGGAAACCTTGAAGAAGCTTGCCGAGGGCTCTTTGGAGATTGGCCTGGTCGCGCTGCCACAGACCCCGGTGAAGGCATTGCGGATCGAACCATGGCGGCGGGACCCGGTCATGGCTTTCTTGCCAGCGCGCTGGGAATGCCCGGAGGTTGTGAGCCCTGGTTGGCTGGCCGCTCAGCCATTGATTCTGAATGACAACACTACTCGGCTTTCGCGCTTGACCTCGGAGTGGTTCGCCAGTGATGGACGCCGGCCCACGCCGCGTATTCAACTGAACTACAACGATGCGATCAAAAGCCTGGTGGCGGCCGGTTACGGTGCGACGTTGTTGCCCCATGAAGCCTCCACGCCATTGCCCGATACCCGGATCGTCATGCGGCCATTGCAGCCTTTATTGTGGCGTCAACTCGGTATTGCCCACCGTGGTGGGGACGTCGAGCGGCCGACGCAGCATGTGTTGGATGTGTTGTGGGGGTTGAGCGCGGGCTAGGGCGATGTTGTCAGAGAAAGGAGCGCTTTCGAGCTATCGCTGACGTTGGCGACAGTCAGCCCGGCCTCTATTTCTTGCGCCTGTCAGAAACCGGAGGTGGCTAACCGTTCATCGGGATTGAGTGATGTCATGACGACATCATCCAAATATATCTGTACAAGAGTTGTACAGGATTAAATTCTTGTACAAGTATCGCTGGCCAGGAAACAACGCCGCTACTCGTTGCCGATGAACAAAAGAATACCTGCGCAGGATGCGGACCAGGGGCGAATACATACCCTTGCAGGTGTCCCTTAATTGCTCCTCTCATTACGCAGGTACATCATGCCATCGCACACTCTCCGGTTCTCTACACGCACCAGTCTCTATGCCGGCTATGCCAGCCTGGTCGCGTTTATGTTACTGATCGCCGCGATCTCGCTGTACGCCCTGGCTAACAGCAATAAGGATTTTTTTCTCTACGTTAATGGCGTTGATGCACGTACCCGCCTGGCCAACACACTGAACGACGCCGCCGCCCAGCGCGCGATTGCCCTGCGTAACATCGCCTTGAACAGCAATGTCACTGCGAGAGGACAGCAGCGGGGCGCGATTGCCCTTAACGAACAAACGGTGGCCAGCAGCCTCGCCGCGCTACGCCAGGCAATTGATACCCATGATGATGTGTCGCCCAGATCACGTGAGCTGTTCTCAACCATCGAGCAGGTCGAGAGCCGCTACAAACCGGTAGCGCACACCATTGCCGAACACCTGTTCAAGGGTGAAAACGATGAGGCCATGCGCATGGTCAGCGAGCAGTGCACACCATTGCTGGCCGAGCTGACCCGGGCAATTGGCGAATACCTGCGCTACACCAACCAGAAGGCAGACCTGCAGGTCAGCGAAAATGACGCAAATTATCTGTCACAACGCAACCTGCTGCTCGCCATTACGGCGCTGGCCGTCTTGCTAGCGGCGGTACTGGGCTACGTCATCAGCCGCAACCTGCTGCGCGCGCTGGGTGCCGAACCGAGTGAACTCAACCAGCTCGCCCAACGGGTTGCCCAGGGCGATTTGCGCGCTAGCGAGCGCACGATTGAGCCACCACAAGCCAGCATCATGGCCGCCTTGCTGAGCATGCAGGAGAACCTGCGGGACATGACCAAGGGCATAAACCTGTCCTCACAAACCGTGGCCGAATCCAGCCAGGAGCTTAGCCAATCGAGCTTGAGAAACGCCGAAAGCGTGGCTGTGGCACAGTGCGAAGTCGAGCAGATCGTCACCGCCGTTCACCAAATGGCCGCCACCGTGCAGGATGTCGCGCGCAATGCCGAATCCGCCGCCAGTGCCGCCAGCGAGGCCGATAGTGCGGCCCTGTACAGCCAGCAGAAGGCCAAAGATGCCGTGAACATGATCGGCGAACTGGCCGAGACAATCGAACAGTCCAACATGGCCATGGGCCGGCTGAAGAATGAAACCGGCAATATCGGCGGCGTGCTTGAAGTGATCAAGTCGGTGGCCGACCAGACCAACCTGCTGGCGCTCAACGCTGCCATCGAGGCTGCCCGTGCTGGTGAGGCCGGACGCGGCTTCGCGGTGGTAGCCGACGAGGTGCGCAGCCTGGCACAGCGTACCCAGAAGGCCACCTCAGAGATTGAGGGGCTGATCGCCAGTCTGCAGAAAATTGCCGATGAGACCTCGCAGCATATGCAACGCTGCAAGCACTCCAGTGCGCAGTCGGTGTCCGGCGTTTCCGAGGCCGGTGACGCGGTAAGCACGATCGTCACCATGATCGAGCGGATCAACGGCATGAACCACCAAATCGCCGCTGCCGCCGAGCAGCAGAGTACCGTTGCCGAGCAGATCAGCCGGGGCATCGTGACCGTCAGCGAAAGCGCCGAGCAATCCGCTGCAGCCTTCCGCAGCGCTCAGCAGGAAAGCGAAGGATTGGCACGCACCAGCGTGACATTGCGAGAGAACATCTCGCGCTTTCAGCTCTAGGGACTGTTGCCGTTTCATCGCGAGCCGCGTTGCTGCGAGAAATGGCCTCCGAGCAATGATCATCGAGCTGCACTCGGAAGCCGCCCATTGGGAACCCAGCTTACTGCCAAGTTCAGACTGAGCGTTCAACCCGTTGCGGGTATATGGGCTCGCAATAGTGGCTGCGAGTGTATAGGCGTCGTAAACATCGCGGGCGATGGGGCCCCAGCACGCCCAGGCGTGGCGCGAGTAGAACGACGCTCATCACTCGGAATATTTCTGATCCGAAGAGCGTCTTCAAGGACCTCCTTAAAAATCGGTGCTGCAATAGCTCCCCCGAAATAGCCTCCGGCAGTGGGTTCATCTACGATTACGGCCATTATGAATTCCGGCGCGTTGGCCGGAGCGATACCTACGAACATGGCTCTATATTTATTGTTTTGATATCCGCCGCTGGATGCCTTGCGTGACGTGCCGCTTTTGCCTGCAATTGTATAACCGTCGATGGCTGCGCGCTTTCCACCTGCTCCAGGGCCATCCACGGCCTGCACCATCATGCTCAGAACACTGTTGGCGACCTCCGGACTTATGACGTTGCGTGAGGGCTTTGCCTCGCCTTTGATTATTGATAGTGGAACTAGATTCCCGTCATTCGCAAAGACGGTATAGGCTTGAGCCAGTTGTGCCAAGTTGACAGACAAGCTGTATCCGTATGAGAGGCTCGCTGTAGCAATGTCGGACCACACCCGGTTGACTGGAACAGTCCCGACGCTTTCTCCGGGGAAGTAGATAGCTGTGTTGATTCCGAATCCCAACTCAGTAAGCAATTGCGAGATGACTGCTCCACCTGTCGGAATCGCGACCTTGCTCATGCCAACATTTGAAGAGCGGCGGATAATTCCCGCCAAATCCAATTGGCTGTCTCTGCCTACATCCCTAATGGTATATCCATTTATCTTTACGAATCCTGGTGCTATTTGAATAATGGCGTCTTTGTCAATTATTTTAGCCGTCAGAACGGCTGCCATACTGAATGGTTTTATCACTGAGCCGGGCTCATACACATCAGTGAAAACGCGATTTCGAATAAGCTCCGCGTTGAAGCTTTTGCGTGCATTGGGATTAAAGGAGGGCATTGTAGAGAGTGCTAATATCTCACCTGTTTTAGCGTGTATAAGGATCGCACTTGCAGACTTGGCTGCATTTTTCATGAGGGCTTTCAGTAGTGCTTTTTCAACGTAATGTTGAAGTGTGGAGTCAATCGTCAAATGCAGATTGTCTCCCGGAGTAAAGGGTTTGTGCACAACGATTTCACGAGTGGCTCGCTTGTGTAGGTTTAACGTGTGCTCTTCTATGCCAGGCAGGCCAGAAAGTTTATGGTTATACATTAATTCGATACCTTCGATACCTTTCTGGTCAATATTGGTGAAGCCTATTGACTGAGCAAGCATCGAGGATTGAGGGTAGTATCTCTTGTATTCCTGGCGTTCATAAACGCCAGGAATAGATAGTTCCATTATCGTGTTCGCCAGCTGGGGATCAATCCTTCTGGCCAAATAGGCAAAGGATTTGTTTTGAGTGTTTAGTGTTAGGTTTTTTGTTAGCGATTCATTGATGTCAAGATGTTCTTTGAGTAGTGCTGCTTGCTGATTTGTTGGGTCAAACTGTTTAGGGTTTACCCACAAGGTGCTCACCGGTGTGGAAACTGCCAACGGCTGACTGAATCTGTCGAATATAGTCCCGCGAACGGGGATCGTTTCAATCATTCGCGTTGTTCGTTTGCGGCCTTCGCTGGCCAGGAATTCATGGGAAAAAATCATCAGGTAAGTTACTTTGGCCGCAAGAACCATTGATAGTGTATAAAAAACAGCTAAGACAATGGCGAATCTTGGGTTTGTCGCTAGGGGCTTCACACGGCACATCCTGTTGTATACGTTCAAAACAGGACCAGCCTAACTAAATTATTCGTGCTTCGCTCTGTAATATTAAGAAATGTCTTTCCTTGATCTATTCGCCTCTAGCGAATTGGATGGTCGATTCTAGTTTTGAATGTTGGCAATACAGATAATTTTTTATCTTTACAACGAGCTTTCTCGTTATTAAATGGGAAAATAATAATGACGACTGAAATGCAGACGCTTTAAGCGAATCGGGTACCCGGCTACGTGATGAGGTCATACCGGTTTGGCAGCATGCTGCTGGTTGAATTGCTCTGGGCCAAAAGCTGTCTTTGACGCACGCAGTCTGACGGCTTGCTCGTGAAAATTTTACGCAAAATTTACGGAGCTTCCAGGTTCGGCATCGAATACTGCGCGGTGATAATTTGGAACGCTCCTCATGTCCCTCGCAGCAATTCGGCTTATTGGATTTATCTTAGGCATTTTTCTGGTCACGCTGGCCATAAGCATGGCTATTCCCATGATCACGCTGGTGGTCTACGGCCGTAGCGACGATCTGTCGGCATTTCTCTGGTCGAGTTTGATTACCCTCATCTGTGGCCTCCTGTTGGTCGTCCGGGGGCGCCCGGATACTGGTCAGCTTCGCCCGAGGGATATGTACCTGCTGACGACGGGCAGTTGGGTGGTGGTGTGCACCTTCGCAGCGTTGCCAATGCTGTTCATCACTGACATCAGTTACACCGACGCGTTTTTTGAAACGATGTCTGGCATCACAACCACCGGCTCGACTGTACTCAGTGGCCTGGACACCTCATCTCCCGGCTTGTTGATCTGGCGCTCCATGCTGCATTGGTTGGGAGGCATAGGATTTATTGGCATGGCGGTGGCGATCCTTCCACTGTTACGAGTGGGTGGCATGCGGCTGTTCCAGACAGAGTCCTCAGACTGGTCAGAGAAAATGACGCCGCGTTCCCATGTGGGCGCCAAGTACATCCTGCTGCTCTATTGCGGGCTTACTGGCATCGGCGCAATCGCGCTCTGGCTCGCTGGAATGACGCCATTTGACGCGATCAACCACGCAATGTCGTTGATCTCTACCGGCGGGTTCTCAACTTCCGATGCCTCACTCGGGCATTGGACACAACCAACGATTCACTGGGTGGCAGTGGCCATCATGATTCTGGGCAGTATGCCGTTTACCTTGTACGTCGCCACATTGCGGGGTAATCGGCGTGCGCTGATCAAGGATCACCAGGTACGCGGATTTATTGGATTCTTGCTTGTCACATCGCTGGCCGTGGGCACCTGGCTGTATTTTCACAGCGATTACGGGTGGTGGGATGCGTTTCGTATCGTGGCAGTCAACGTGACCTCGGTGGTCACGACCACCGGAATTGCTGTTGGCGACTACACCTTGTGGGGCAGCTTCGCGGTCTTGCTGTTTTTCTATCTGACGTTCGTGGGTGGTTGTTCCGGCTCCACTGCCGGCGGGCTTAAAATCTTCCGTTTTCAGGTGGCTGCCGCTCTACTGGTCAGTAGCTTGAAGCAGTTGATCCACCCTCGAGCCGTGATTCAGAAAAAATACAACGGCCATCCCATCGACGAAGAGATCGTGCGCTCGCTATTGACCTTCTCGTTTTTCTTCACTATCACGATTGCCGCGATTGCCTTGGGCCTGGCGCTCATCGGGCTTGATTGGACAACCGCGTTGAGCGGTGCCGCTACTGCGGTGTGTAACGTCGGGCCGGGGCTTGGCACAATCATTGGCCCGGCCGGTAACTTCTCATCATTACCGGATGCCGCAAAATGGCTACTGACCGTTGGCATGCTTCTGGGAAGGTTGGAAATCCTGACGGTGTTGGTACTCGTAACTCCGGTTTTCTGGAGATATTGACCCCGCTTGTCGAGGGCCGGGACTAATCCACCTCGAAGGCCGCAACCCGCGCCCGTTTATAAAAAGTGGCAGCACGTCCCATGAGCGCACTTCTGATCTAAGGCGCTACGGAACACGTATCAAGACATGTCGCCCCCCCAAGCGGTCGTGCGCCGCATGATGCCCGGCCTAGTGCGGATTATCGCCCCACGCAAAGCCGACCATACCTCCCAGGTATCCCGTCAGACCTTATCCATATTGGACGGTCGCGGCATCACGCCTCAGCCTGAGGCCAATAACGATAAAGAGGCGCACCATGACCGTGCTATTGAGTGAGCGCAGCCAGATTTTCCAGGGCGCCGATGCCTATGCTGTGTCGGACTATGTCAACCAGCATGTGGGCAGCCACTGTATCCGCCTGCCGCCCAAGGGCCGGCCGATGGCGAGTATCAGTCACCGGACGTTTTCCAGCCTGGACTTGTGCCGTATCAGCTATGGCGCGCCGGTCAGGGTCACGTCGGTGGCGCTGGAAACCATTTATCACTTGCAGATCCTGCTGACAGGCCACTGCCGCTCCAATTCCCGGGGCGGGGAGCAGGTCTTCGGACCGGGGGAGATCTTGCTGATCAACCCGGATGACCCGGTGGACCTGACCTATTCCGCCGACTGCGAAAAATTCATCATCAAGTTGCCGGTGCGTCTGTTGGAAAACGCTTGCCTGGCGCAGCACTGGACGCTGCCGCAGCCGGGTATTCGCTTTGCGGATGCACGCCGGGCGCTGAGTGAGATGGACGGTTTTCTGCAGTTACTGGGGCTGATCTGCCATGAGGCGGAAAACGCCGCCGAGCCTGAGGTGCAGGGCCTGTATGAGCGGATTGTGGCCAATAAGCTGTTGGCGCTGCTGGCCAGCAATGTGTTGCGGGTGGTTCCCCAGGCGGCGCAAGGCGGCGGTTTTGAGGCCGTGCGCGAGTTTATCGAGGGACATCTGGGCGAGGACATCAGCATCGAGCAGTTGATGGCGGTGGCCAAGGTCAGTGAGCGTTCGCTGTACAGCCTGTTCGAACGCCAGGTGGGCCTGTCGCCCCGTGATTATGTACGCCAGCGCAAGCTGGAGCGGGTGCATGCGCGTTTGCAACTGACTACCGCGCGCAGCGTGACGGAGGTGGCACTGGACCATGGCTTTATGCACCTGGGGCGCTTCTCCGAGGCCTATCGCAAACGCTTTGGTGAGCTGCCTTCGCAGACCTGGAGGCGCCATCGCTAAGCGGCTTGCGCCAGCCGGATACTGATTTGCAGGAAGCGGATATTGAGGAACAGGACGAACACGTACGGTGAGGGCGCCTGATACAAGAACAACGGAGGGCCTGCCCCATGACCAGTACACTCGAGCGCCTCGCTGCACAACTGCGCGAGTCCGTTCAGGAAGATCCCGCTACCGGGGTGTTCCGCTGCCGCCGCGACATCTTTACCGACCCCGAGCTGTTTGCCCTGGAGATCAAGCACATCTTCGAAGGCGGGTGGCTGTACCTGGCCCATGAAAGCCAGGTGCCGGAAATCAACGACTACTACACCACCTGGATTGGCCGCCAGCCGGTGGTGATCACCCGCGACAAACAGGGCACCCTGCATGGCCTGGTCAATGCCTGCGCCCATCGCGGCGCCATGTTGTGCCGGCGCAAGCAGGGCAACAAGGGCTCATTCACCTGCCCATTCCACGGCTGGACCTTCAGCAACGCCGGCAAGCTGCTCAAGGTCAAGGATGGCAAGACCGGGGCCTACCCGGACAGCTTCGACTGTGACGGCTCCCACGACCTCAAGCGCCTGGCGCGCTTTGAAAACTACCGCGGTTTTCTGTTCGGCAGCCTCAGCGACGCGGTGCCGGAACTGAGTGATTACCTGGGCGAGACCCGCGTCATCATCGACCAGATGGTCGACCAGGCTCCCCAGGGCCTGGAGGTGCTGCGCGGCAGTTCATCCTATGTCTACGACGGCAACTGGAAGCTGCAGATCGAGAACGGTGCCGACGGTTACCACGTCAGTTCCGTGCACTGGAACTACTCGGCGACCATGGGCCGGCGCAATTACGAGGCCGAAGGCACGCGCACGGTCGATGCCAATGGCTGGTCGAAAAGCCTGGGCGGGGTCTACGCCTTCGATCACGGGCATATCCTGCTGTGGACGCGCCTGCTCAACCCCGAGGTGCGTCCGGTGCATGCCCATCGCGAAGCATTGGCCGAGCGCCTGGGCCAGGCGCGTGCGGACTTTATCGTCGACCAGACCCGCAACCTGTGCCTGTACCCCAATGTGTACCTGATGGACCAGTTCTCCACGCAGATCCGTGTGGTGCGGCCCCTCGCGGTGGACAAGACCGAAGTGACCATCTATTGCATGGCGCCGATCGGCGAAAGTGCCCAGGAGCGGGCGACGCGGATTCGCCAGTACGAAGACTTCTTTAACGTCAGCGGCATGGGTACCCCGGATGACCTGGAGGAGTTCCGCGCCTGCCAGACCGGCTACCAGGGGGCGACCACCCTGTGGAATGACCTGAGCCGTGGCGCCAAACAGTGGGTGGAGGGGGCCGACGACAACGCCAGGGCCATGGGCATGCACCCGCAACTGAGCGGGTTGAAGACCGAAGACGAAGGCTTGTTCGTGCGCCAGCATGCGCATTGGGCCGCAAGCCTGCAGCGCGCAATCGAGCGCGAACAGCAGGGCCTGATCGCCAGCGACCGGGAGGTGCAGCCATGAGCCTGTCCCGTGACCGCCTGCTGGATTTTCTCTACCGCGAAGCGCGCCTGCTGGATGATCGCCAGTGGGATGAATGGCTGGCGTGTTACTCGCCCAAAGTGGAGTTCTGGATGCCCGCCTGGGACGACTACGACACCCTCACCGAAGACCCGCACAGCGAAATCTCACTGATCTACTACCCCAGCCGCGATGGCCTGGAAGACCGGATCTTCCGGATCAAGACCGAGCGATCCAGCGCCAGCACGCCCGAGCCGCGCACGGTGCACCTGCTCGGCAACCTCGAAGTGCTGGCCGACGATGGCGCGCAGGTAGAGCTGCGTTTCAACTGGCACACCCTCAGCCACCGCTACAAGACCACGGACAGCTATTTCGGGACGTCCTTCTATGGCCTGGATATCAGTGGCGAGCAGCCGCTGATCACGCGCAAGAAGGTGGTGCTGAAAAACGATTACATCCACCAGGTCATCGACATCTACCACATCTGAGGACACCGCCATGAGCTATGCCATTGCCCTGAACTTCGAAGATGGGGTGACCCGCTTCATCGACTGCAAGGTGGGGGAGAAGGTCCTCGACGCCGCCTTTCGCCAACGCATCAACCTGCCCATGGACTGCTCCGACGGGGTGTGCGGTACCTGCAAATGCCATTGTGAAACCGGCGCCTACGACTTGGGTGACGACTATATCGACGACGCCCTGAGCGCCGACGAAGCCCGGGAACGCCAGGTGCTGACCTGCCAGATGGTGCCGCAATCCGATTGCGTGATTGCCGTGCCGTTGCCGTCCAGTGCGTGCAAGACCGGCACCACGCAGTTTGCCGCGACGCTGGCGAGCATTACCCGCCACGCCGATGCCGCGCTGGAGGTGAGCTTTGGATTGGACCAGGCGCCGGTGTTTTTACCCGGCCAGTACGTGAATATCGGTGTGCCCGACAGTGGGCAGACGCGCTCCTATTCATTCAGCAGCCGCCCTGGCGACACGCACGCGAGTTTCCTGATCAAGCATGTGCCGGGCGGCTTGATGAGCAGCTGGCTGGAACGCGCCCAGCCGGGCGATCGCGTGCCGATGACTGGACCACTGGGCAGTTTTTACCTGCGCGAGGTGATGCGGCCCCTGTTGTTATTGGCCGGCGGCACCGGTCTGGCGCCGTTTCTGTCGATGCTTGAGGTGTTGGCACAGCGCGGGGAAGCCCGGCCGATCACACTGATCTACGGGGTAACGCGGGATCAGGACCTGGTGCTGGTTGAGGCTCTGGAGGCCTTCGCCGCGCGCTTGCCCCAGCTCACGATTGTCACGTGCGTGGCCGACCCGCAGACCGCGCACCCGCGCCAGGGGTATGTCACCCAGCATATGGCCCGCGAGGCGCTCCACGACGGCGATGTCGATGTCTACCTGTGCGGGCCGCCGCCGATGGTCGATGCGGTGCGCCAACACTTCAAGCACCAAGGCGTGAGCCCGGCCAGCTTCCATTACGAGAAATTCACCGCCAATGCCGTCGCAAGTTCTGACGCCGCGTGAGGAGATCAGCATGAATCTACGTTTTGACACCAAGGTAGCGCTGGTTACCGGCGCCGCCCAGGGCATCGGCCGGCGCGTGGCCGAGCGGTTGCTGGCGGAGGGCGCCTGGGTGGTCGCGGTCGATCGCTCGGAGCTGGTGCATGAGTTGCAGCATGCACGGCTGCTGACCCTGACCGCTGACCTTGAGCAACATGCCGCGTGTGCTGAGGTCATGGCCGCCGCCAAGGTGCGGTTTGGGCGCATCGACATTCTGATCAACAACGTCGGCGGGACTATCTGGGCCAAGCCCTTTGAGTTCTACGCGGTAGCGCAAATCGAAGCCGAAGTGCGCCGCTCGTTGTTCCCCACGTTGTGGTGTTGCCATTGTGTGCTGCCCTACATGCTCGAACAGGGCAGTGGGGCCATCGTCAATGTGTCTTCGGTCGCCACACGCGGGGTCAATCGGGTGCCCTATGGCGCGGCCAAGGGCGGGGTCAATGCCCTGACCGCGTGCCTGGCCCTGGAGACCGCCGGCAGCGGCATCCGTGTCAATGCCACCGCACCGGGCGGCACCGAGGCCCCACCGCGGCGCATCCCGCGCAACAGCCAGCCGCAAAGCGAGCAGGAGCGCGTGTGGTACCAGCAGATCGTTGACCAGACCCTCGACAGCAGCCCGATGAAACGCTACGGCAGCATCGACGAGCAAGCGGGCGCGATTCTATTTCTGGCCTCTGACGAGGCCTCCTATATCACCGGCGTGACCTTGCCGGTAGGAGGTGGCGACCTCGGCTGATTCACCGTTACCTGCAGACATTGACTCACAACAACAATAAAGAGAGCACTGCCATGCGTACCCATGACGTTCATTCGATTATCGACAATGCCCCTTTCAATCGCTTCCATTGGCTGGTTGTCAGCCTGTGTGCCTTGCTGTTGATCTTTGATGGCTATGACTTGTTTATCTATGGCGTGGTCTTGCCATCGATCATGCGCGAGTGGGGGCTGACGCCCCTGCAGGCCGGCGCCCTGGGCAGTTATGCGCTGTTCGGCATGATGTTCGGCGCGCTGATCTTCGGCACCCTGGCGGACCGCTTCGGGCGCAAGAAAGGCATCGTCTTTTGCTTTGCGTTGTTCAGCATTGCCACGGTGATCAACGGCTTTGCCAGCAGCCCTACGGAGTTCGGCATCTGCCGGTTTATCGCCGGGCTTGGCTGTGGTGGGCTGATGCCTAACGCGGCGGCGCTGATCAACGAATATGCGCCGAAAAAAGTGCGCAGCACCTTGATGGCCTTCATGTTCAGCGGCTATTCCCTGGGTGGCATGCTCGCCGCCAGTGTGGGGATTTTCATGTTGCCGGCCTATGGCTGGTCGTCGATGTTTTTTGTCGCCGTCATCCCGCTGCTGCTGTTGCCGGTGATTGTGCTGTGGTTGCCCGAATCCATTGGCTTTCTGATCCGCCAGGGCCGTGTAGAGCAGGCCCGAGTGCTGCTTAATCGCCTGTCGCCAGACACCCCGATCAACGCCGGGGATGAACTGCTCATCGCGGACGTCAAGAGCAAGGGCGCGTCGGTGGTGGAGTTGTTCCGGCATGGCCTGGCCATGCGTACGGCGATGATCTGGACTGCGTTTTTCTGCTGCCTGTTGATGGTCTATGCCTTGAGTTCGTGGCTGCCCAAGCTGATGGCCGGGGCTGGCTACAGCCTCGGGTCGAGCTTGTCGTTCCTGATTGCCCTGAACCTGGGCGGTATGGCCGGGGCGTTGATTGGCGGGCGGTTGGGGGATCGGCTGAACCTGGTGAAAGTGGTGATCTGCTTCTTTGTTGCCGCCGTGGTTTCCATCAGCCTGCTGGGCATCAACAGCCCGATGCCGGTCTTGTACCTGCTGATCTTTATTGCGGGTGCCACCACCATCGGCACGCAAATCCTCCTGTATGCGGGGGCGGCGCAACTCTATGGCTTGTCGATTCGCGCCACCGGCCTGGGCTGGGCCTCCGGCATCGGGCGCAATGGCGCCATCGTCGGCCCACTGTTAGGCGGCGCGCTGATGGCGATCGAGCTGCCGCTGCAACTGAACTTCATGGCCTTTGCCGTGCCCGGTGCCATTGCGGCCCTGGCCATGACGGTGTTCGCCTTGAATGAGCGGCGCACCGCTATCCGGTTGCCGGCCGCCCAGGCGCTGTAACTGTCCGACCTGTCGATAATAAAAACAAAGAGCAACGACATGCACACACAACGTATCTGGCTTTCCCTGCTAGGGCTGCCCCTTGCGGCAACGGCGGGCGAGGGTGGTTTTTTCGCGGGTTCCACGGCTACCTTGCAGGCCCGCAACTATTACTTCAGCCGCGACTTCTCCGATATTGTCGGCGCCAACCAACAGTCCCAGGCCCAGGAGTGGGGCCAGGGGTTTATCCTGACTTACAAATCCGGGTATACCCCCGGCCCCATTGGCTTTGGCCTGGATGCGCTGGGCACCCTGGGCCTCAAGCTCGACAGCAGCCCGGACCGGGTCAATAGCGGCTTGTTGCCGGTCAAGGACGACGGCCGCGCTGCCGACGACTACAGCCGCCTGGGCTTGACCTTCAAGGCGCGGTTATCCAGTAGCGAACTGAAGGTTGGGGAGTTGCAGCCGAACCTGCCGGTGCTGGCCTTCAGTGACATACGCTTGCTGCCGCCGAGTTATCAGGGGCTCAGTCTCAGCTCCAATGAAATCACGGGGCTGACCCTGCAGGCGGGGCACCTGAGCACCACCAGCCTGCGCAACGAGGCCGGTGACGGCAAGATGATCGCCATGCTCGGCCATGTGCCGCAGCGCGGGGCTCAGAGCGATGCCTTCAATTATGTCGGCGGCGACTACGCGTTTAATCGCGAACGCACCAGTGTCAGCCTCTGGCATGGCCAGTTGCAGGACATCTACGCCCAGGACTTTATCGGCCTCAAGCATAGCCAGCCGTTCGGGACGTGGGTGCTGGGCGCCAACCTGGGTTACTACACAGCGCGCGAGGAGGGCGAGCAGTTACTCGGCAAGATCGACAACCAGGCGTTTTTCTCGCTGCTATCGGCCAGGCGCGGTGGCCATACCTTTTACGTGGGGTACCAGGCGATGTACGGCGACAGCGCCTTCCCCCGGGTATTTGCCAATGTCACGCCATTGGGCAACGAAGTCCCCACCTACGAGTTTGCGTATACCGACGAGCGCTCCTGGCAGGTGCGCTATGACTACAACTTCGCGGCACTCGGGGTGCCGGGGCTGACTACCACGGTGCGCTATATCACCGGCGACAACGTCAGCACCGGCGGCGGCTACGAGGGCCGGGACCGCGAGCGTGACCTGGATATCGGGTATGCCGTGCAAAGTGGCGTACTCAGTGGCCTGGGGATTCGGGTACGCAATGTGATGGCGCGCTCAAACTACCGCAGCGATATCAATGAGAACCGGTTGATCCTCAGTTACACCTGGACGCTGCTTTAGACCCTGACCGAGCAGGGCTCCAGGCCTTGCTCGGTTAGCTTTTGTGTGCGGCGCAGGTGTACCGAATCATCTACCGTTACTGGCCAGCCACAATCCCCCTACGCGTAGCCAACCCACGACCACTGCACCAATCAGCAAAAAGCCCAGGTAACCGAACAGTGGATAGACCTGGCCCACCAGGCTGACAAATCCCACCAGGCTGCCAGCGAATGCCAATGCACCGAAGGCTGCCGAGCCAATGCGGAATGTACGTGTGCCTGCCGGCAGCAATCGGGCCGAAAAGGAATACAAGGTCCCCACGGCCGTATTGACGATCATCAGGAAAATGATCAACGCCATCAGCAGGCCGAGGGCCGGCGAAACCTCAGTGGCGATGGACAGCATGGGCATGGGCAGGTCCGCCACGCTGTCCAGGCGTGACAGCAGACCCAGGCTCATTACCAACATCAACAGCCCCAGTAATGCTCCGCCGAAAATGCCACCCCAGATCGCCTGTTTCTCGGATTTGGCGGCGCCGCCCATGATCGCAAGAAACGGCACCCCGGCCACGATGTTGTAGGACACATACAACAACGCGCCCAGCAGCCAATGGCTCGCGCCAGGGTCTTGCTGGCTGGCCAGTTGGTTGAGTTCACCGAAACTCAGGCCCCGGGTGGCGACGCCATACAGGGCCACGCCTGCCGCTGTCAGGACCAGCAGCGGCGTGACGGCGCCGATCATGCCAATGACCTTCTTCACATCCAGGCACACGATGGCGACCACGATCAGCGTCACCCCAGCGCTGCCGAACAGGGCGGGAATGCCGAACTGCTGTTCCAGCAGGGCGCCACCCCCGGCCAGCATGACCACCGTTACCGCAAACATGAAAAAGGTGATCATCAGGTCGACAAAGGTCCCCAGGTAGCGTCCGCACAATGCATGCACTACGTCCTTGTGGGACTTTGCCCGCAGCCGGCTGCCCATGCCCGCCAACGCCATGCCGAGAAAGATGAAGAGCGCGGCGCTGACCACCGAACCCAGCAGCCCCCAGACGCCGAAATCCACGAACATCAGTAGCAGCTCCCGACCGGAGGCGAACCCTGCACCGACAATGACGCCGACAAATGCGCCGGCTATTTTCAGACTTTCTTTCATGACGACTTCCCTCAAATTATTGTTGTTATCGCTCAGGGGGGAAGGCCACTGCTCATGGCCTACCGGGGCATCGCTCTGGCAAACGGCTGGGGTGGATCAACGGGCGCCGACCCATGCCTGGACTTCGATCTCGACATCGACGCCCAAGGCCAATTGGGCGCCGCCGACCGTGGAGCGCACCGGGAAGCCACCGTCGAAGTGGCGCTTATACACGTCGTTGAAACCCGCGAAATGCTGCATGTCCGACAGCCACACGGTGGCCTTGATCACCTGCTCGAAACTTGCTCCGCATTCGGCCAGGGTTTCGCCGATGCGGGCCATGGCCGCCTCGGTCTGCTCGCGGATATCACCGAGCACCACTTCGCCCAGAGGGTTCATGGGGACTTGCCCGGAGAGGTACAGGAAATCACCGACCCGAATGGCCTTGGAGAACGGGTAGGGCAGGTGGCTGGGGTAACGTTGGAAAGTGTCAGACATGCTATGCACCTCATTGGGGGGATAAATTAACGCAAGCGGCCAGGGGCCAGGCGTTGTGGCTCGACGCCCTGGTGGCGCAGGGTCTCGGGAAGGGGAAGATCGAGTAATTGGCTGCAGGCCAGTTGCGATACACCGGCTGCGGACTGAATGCCATAACCGCCCTGTGCCGCCAGCCAGAAGAAGCCTTCGCAATGATTGTCCCAGCCGACCACCAGGTCACCGTCGCCGACGAACGAGCGCAGGCCGGCCCAGCTATGGCGTGGGCGGCGAATGGTCAAGGAGGTGGCGGCCTCGATGTGATAGATGCCGGTGGCGATATCCAGCTCTTCAGGCATTACATCCTGTGGTGGGACAGGATCGGCATTGGCCGGTGAGCCCAGCAATTGGCCAGCGTCGGGTTTGAAGTAGAAGCTTTCGTCGATACCGATCACCGCCGGCCAGCGGGAGAAGTCCGTGTTTTCGGGGCCGTCGAAGGTAAAGGCGGAGCGTCGGCACGGTTGCAACCCAACGGGCGGCACGCCGCACTGCTGTGCGACCTGATCGGCCCAGGCGCCTGCGGCATTGACCAGGTGGCGCGCGCGCAGTTGGCGGCCGTCGGCCAATACCAGGTGCCATTGAAGGCCTTCGCGGGTGGCGACATTCAGTTGGGCATCGCAGTGCAGCACCCCGCCGGCCCGCCGCATGGCCCGCAAAAAGCCCTGGTGCAGCGCATGCACGTCGAGGTCGCGGGCATCGGTCTCGAGCATCGCCCCGGCAACCGCCTCGGGGCGCAGGCACGGCACCAATGCCAGGGCCTGCTCGGTATCAATCAATGACACGTTGCCGGCCTGCGCCCGGCTGGTGGCGAAGGCTTGTTGCAGCAGGGATTGCTGCTCTTGGCCGGCGATGTACAGGCAGCCGCGCGGCTCCAGGAGTGCATGTTCGGTGAACGCGGCGGGCGGCTGCTCATAGAAGCCTCGGCTGGCGCGGGTCAGGGCCTGGATCTGTGGCGTGCCATAGCTCTCCATGAACATTGCAGCAGAGCGCCCGGTGGCGTGGTAACCCGGCTGGCTTTCACGTTCGAGCACCACGACACTGGCCTGGCTGGCCAGGCGATAAGCCAGGGAGGCCCCCGCAATACCACCGCCGATGATGGCGAAATCGAAACATTCGCTGTTGGGCACTGCGAGTACCTCCTGTCTCTGGGGAAGGGACGACATGCCCTTTCCTGTGTTTTTATAATTCTCAGATAAGAGAAATGTAAGATATGAGAATTTTCCAGTCAACCCACAACCATGAGGTATTATTCCTGCCCATACCCTGGCTCAGCTCCAGGCACCGTTTTTTGTACGACAGAGAGCCTGCATGAGTTCCGATTGCGCCTCGGGTTCCACAACCCATCCCTTGATAGATCGCGCCCAGGTTGGCGCCCGCCTGCGTGTGATCCGCAAGCACCAGAAGTTGACGCTCAAACAACTGTCCGAGCGCTCAGGCGTGGCTTTGTCGACCTTGTCGAAGATGGAACTGGCGCAGGTGTCGGTCAGTTATGAAAAACTGGCGGCTGCGGCGCGGGCCCTGAATATAGATATTGCCCAGCTGTTCAGCCCGACCAGACAAGGTGTCAGCGCCCAACAGCCTACGGTGGTCAGCACCGCCATCGACGGTGCGGCCGGCTACAGCACGGGCAATTATGACTATCACCCGATGGCCGGGGATTTCCCCGGGCGCAGCATGACGCCCATGTATGCGCGGATCTATGCGCGGGAACTGGGTCAATTCGAAGACTACATCCGGCACCCGGGGCAAGAGTTCGCGGTCGTCCTGTCAGGCCGCGTGCGCATTCAATTTGAAACCGGTGAATCCCTTAGCATCGGCTGTCGTGAGACGGCCTATTTCAATAGTGCAATCGGCCATATTTACCTGGCGGAAGGCGAGGATGGCACCGCCGCCGAAGTGATGGTGGTGATGTCGGAGTCCTGAGGCGCCAAGGCGTTTTTGGGCAGTGACCTCTACCGGTGCCCTGCAGTGATTGCCTGGTCTTTGGAGTAACACCGGATCACCCGCAGGGCGGTAAAAATGGCAACGCCGGGCGCGACCGCAAACACACCGAACAGCCAGCCGGCAGCATTGGCCGTGCCGGCGATGCCTGCGGGATGCGTAAGGCCGGCAAGGTTTGCCACCATGCCGGCGAGGGCCGCACCGAGGGCGGTGGCGAACAGTTGCACAGTAGTAATCGACGCGCCTGCCAAGTCCTGCTCGCTGGCAGGCGTCACCTGAAATACCCGGGTCAGCAAATGCGGCCACGCCAGCCCGACGCCAAACCCGACGGCGACGAGCGCCAGGCAGATCGGCGTGACCGTCAGCCAGCCACCGCTACTTTCGACGCGAATCAAAACGGCCAGTGCAGCCATGCCCGTCAAGCCAAGGATTGGGCCGGCAAGGATCGCGCGCCTGATGCCTTTGCCATGTGCCCCGGAACTTGCGATTGAGCCCAGCGTCCATCCGCCCGCCATAAGCGCCGCGAGGTAGCCGGCGGCGAGCGGCGATTGATGGTGCAGGACCTGGAGGAAAAGTGGCACGAAGATCTCGCCACTGGTAACGGCCACCGCCAGCAAGGACAGGGTTGCATACAGCACTCCCAGCGCGGAGGTGATCCTGAAGGCGCCCGTTGGCAGCAGTCGATGGCGGGCGCGGCTTTCTGTGACTATCAGCAGGCCAGTCAGGAGCGCGGCGGCACCCAGGCCGGCGATGTTCCAGGCGAGTGTTGACGAGACGCTGGCGGCTGAAACAGCGAGCACGGCCGACGTCAGGAACACCAACTGGGCCAGAGGGAGCGGCAAGCGTTGTGATCTGATGGCGTTGCGTTTGGGCAACACCACGGCAGCCAACAGGGCGAACAACCCGGCGACAGGGATGAGCGACCAAAAAGCTGCGCGCCATACGCCGAGTTCAGCGAAGACGCCACCGACCGCCGGGCCGATCAGCGTGGCCACTCCCCACATGCCCGACACCAACGCCATCGCTCGCGGCCACAAGGTTTCATGGAACACCAGGCGGATCATCGCGTAAGAGAGCGCGAACAGAAAACCGCCACCCAACCCCTGGATCAGACGGCCGGCCAGCATCACGGGCATGGATGGGGCAAACGCACAGATCAGCGCACCGGCTGCAAACACCAGCGTGGCGAGGGTGTAGGCGCCGCGTGCCCCCAAGCCGACCAGGAGCCTGGCTGACAATGCTGAGCCAAGGATCGAGGCGGTGACGAACAGTGTGGTGTTCCACGCGTAGTAGTCGATGCCGCCGATGTCCCGGACAACTGAGGGCAGGATCGTAGTCGCAATGTAGACGTTGATCGCGTGGAGCACGACGCCCCCTGCCAACGCCAGGGAGCGCACGCCATTGGCGCCAGAAAGGAGGGTGGCCCAACCTGCATTTGGAGGATCATCGACCTCTGGTACCGGTTGCGAACGTTGATCTGGTGAGGTGTGGTGGGTATTCATAGGGAGGCCACGTTGCGATTCAGGCACTCCTTATAAAACCTCAAGTAAGGTTAAGGTCAAGACACAGGTCAGCCTCCATCTCCAAATACAACTGGCCCTTCAAAAGACCTTGCAAGGGATAGCGCTGTGGGCAAAAGCCCATCAATGTGCATCCACCAGACGCTGCAAGGCGCCATCACGGATCGCAAGCACTTCAAATAGTCCCAGGGCACGCAGGGCCGGCAGGCTGTCGATCAGGTCCTGCTCGGCAGCGCTGCGCGCCGCGGGCGTGGAGGTAGGGGCGGTCCACACTCTGGCGTTGATCAGGAAGGCGCCAACGCTGCCTTTACGAATCATGACGCCGTTGCGTTGTACCTGGTTTTTGTCATCGGGCAGCATATCTTCTGCGCGCATGGTGTTTCCTCGCTAGGTGTTGAAGACCTTGACTATAAGGGCGTAGTGTTGGCTGATTTACGTTATTGAAGACAATCAATATCCCAATGAGGCCACTCATGCCAGCTGCCTTGATTTCCCCCGCCGAGGCGTCCTCGGCCGAGGATCCGTTGATTGTTGCAGTGATCCGCAAGGAGCGTGAACCACGGGTTACCGAGCGCCACGGCCATGCGCGGGGCCAGTTGCTTGGCGCAACGTCGGGCCTGCTTTCGGTGGATGCCGGTACCAGTCAGTGGGTGGTGCCTGCGACACATGCCGTGTGGATCCCGCCCAATGTCCCCCACGGCGTGCGTTCCCATGGGCCGTTTGCCGGGTGGAGCGTTTACGTGCGCGAACTGGCGTGCATTGATTTACCTGAAACGCCATGCATCCTGGCAGTGTCCGGGCTTCTGCGAGAAGTAGTTGCCCGTGCTGCGGGGTGGGGAGCCAAGCCTCTGGACCACGCGCAGTCGCGTTTGGCCGGTGTAGTGCTTGATGAAATACAGACTCTGCCCCGGGTGGCCCTGGGTTTGCCGATACCTCAGGACGCCCGGTTGCGCAAGATTGCCCAGGCGCTGTCGGATCACCCCGATGACGAGCGCGGCCTGCAGGCCTGGGCGACCTGGGTGGGGATGGCACCGCGCACGCTGACACGGCGCTTTGTGGTGGAGACCGGTTTCAGCTTTACCGAATGGCGTCAGCGGGTGCGCCTGCTAAGGGCCCTGGAAATGCTTGCGGCGGACATGTCGGTCACCCGTGTGGCCCTGGAATTGGGCTACGAAAACGTCAGCGCTTTTATTGCACTGTTCCGTCGCACGTTCGGCGTTACACCGGGTCGCTACTTTGCAAACTACCTTTGAGGCCGGGCGCGCCCTAGCCGGGATCCGATCCAATACGGGCGACCTGTCAGATTCCGTCACGGCCTACGCGGCATGGGGGCAGCGCGATGGGAGTGACAACGCGCTGATTAACTCCAGCACCCTGATCAACAATGTGGGTGACATCAGTTCTTCGGCGATTCGCTCGACCCGCAGCGGCACCCAGCAATCCGGTGAAGTTGGCCTGAAGGGCAAATTCCAGACCGGGCCTGTGGGCCACGCCTGGACCCTCGCCACCACCCGTTTCACCTCCGACAACAGCTTCAAGGACGCCAGGGCCGGTATTCCCGGTACCACCCATTTCGACAACCTGGACTTTGGCGACACACCGACCTTCCCGGGTTATGGCGTGACCACCTCGCAGACCCGCGCGACCCTGGGCAGTTATGCGCTTGCCGATACCCTGTCTTTCGCCGATGACCGCGTGCAATGGACCGTGGGCGCCCGCCGCCAGCGCGTGGAAAACACCACCGAGAACTTCGGTGACTGGGCGTCGAAAGTCAGCTACGACGAAAGCCGCGTCTCGCCGGCCACTGCCCTGTTGGTCAAAGTGACGGACAAGGTATCAAAGCATGCCCTCAGATGCGCCCCAATGTAGCAATCTACTGAAGTGGATGGAGCTCCACAGTTTGTGGAAAGGCAAAAATGATCAGATAAACAGCCTGCCAGACGACCCCTAAAGACTCTCAGGATCCCCGAAAAACATTTTGACTGGGCTCTAGGACGGTATTTTCAGGCGGAAAAAATTCAAATGTGCCCCCAGTTTTGCCCCCAGTGCATCAGGTTCGCGAGTGGCGATCTCCGGCAGAGCCAGATGGATTCAGATGGCTTTCAGTAGTTCATAAGTGAGGAGAGGGGGCTCACATTGCCTACCTCTCAGTCGGGAATTACCAGCGACGTCGGATAGAGCTGTCTACGGTGCTGCGAATCTTTCAGTCCGACGCTGATTGATCTGCGAACATCTGTATACTTATACAGCCATTGCGCAACCTCCGACGATTTGCACCAAAAATTGTCTCCGTTGTTGTTTACCGCTCCCGTCAATCACGCTAACTTGCGGTAACGCTGGCAGAGTGCCGCTATCGGTCATCCCTGACCAGATCTCACTCGCGCGCACAGCTGCTCAGCTGGTGCCTACCCTTAATCAGGGCGGGATCATTGATCGCGCGCAGCAACCGCAAGAGGATTCTGCGGTTTAGTGTTTGTAGGAAGTGTTATGGATGGCGTGAGCTTCAAGCAGGTAGATCAGTATGCCCTGTGTTGTGTCGAGAATTTTTCTGATGAGCTTAAGCTCGCGCTGAGGGAAAACCTCACCCGTATCTGCCATGGTGCTGATCAGGCCAGCAAGGACAGGGCGATCTACAAATACCCTGCGACGATTAAGCACTTCTGGAACGAGCGCTATTCCAAGAAAACTTGGGAAACCCGGATTGGTATGCTGGGTGAGCTCCTGTCTCACGTCATCATTCTGAAGCTCTTCCCCAACTTCGATGTGGTCTCCCCGTTCTTCAATATGGAAGAGAAGAGTATCCGGAAGGGCTTCGATCTCCTCCTATACGAGACCTCAACCAACAACGTCTTGTAGTGGTCAACTCATCCCGGACACGGTTTTGAGTTTTTCTTCCGTTTTCGCTGGGGCCAATCCATCGTTAAATTGATGAGGTCGGATCCAGTTGTAGTGATGCATCAGGTACTGGCTAATGTCTC
>NZ_JAARMB010000020.1:0-120645 GCF_012985615.1 Pseudomonas sp. WS 5412 | reverse complement strand
TGGCCGATCGCGGCGGGCCCACGGAGCAATGCCTGACTGCGGGCATGCCGAGCCTAGGCGAGGCACCGAGTGGTGGGGCAAGAGCCCTTTTGGTTACTTTTGGGGCTCTTTTCCAAAAGTGACCCGCCGTAAGGGCGGAACCAATAGCCGCCATGACCGCAGCAACGGATATGTACTCACACCCAATAACCAAAAAAAGCGAGTTGTGTAGATACCTATGGCCATCACAGGCAAGCCAGTTCCCACACAAGCCCCCCCCATTTGAATTACGGTGATATTTCGCTTTTCTATAGGCAAAAAAAAGCGGCGCACCGACCAAGTGCACCGCAAACATGCCGTGAAGCACAGCAACAACGATTCGGTAAAGCCAATCAGTCCAGCAGCGCCAGCGCCTCGGCGGTGACTTCCTGGATGCGCGCCCAGTCGCCGTTCTTGATCCACTCCGGATCAAGCATCCAGCTACCGCCCACGCACATCACGTTTTTCAACGCCATGTAGTGTTTGATGTTGGCCGGGCCAACGCCGCCAGTGGGGCAGAATTTCACTTCGCCAAACGGTCCGCCCAGGGCCTTGATTGCCGCCACACCGCCGCTGACTTCCGCCGGGAACAGTTTGAAACGACGATAGCCCAGGCCATAGCCTTCCATGATGCCGGAGGCATTGCTGATGCCGGGCAGCAGCGGGATCGGGCTGTCGACACTGGCTTCAAGCAGGTCACGGGTAATACCGGGGGTGACGATAAACTGCGAACCCGCCGCCTCGGCAGCCGCCAGCATGGTGCGATCGAGCACCGTGCCCGCGCCCGTCACCAACTCCGGACGCTGCTCACGCAGGACCTGGATGGCCTTGAGGCCGAACTGCGAACGCAGGGTCACTTCCAGCGCGGTCAAGCCACCCGCCGCGAGGGCATCGGCCAGGGGCAGAATGTCCTGTTCGCGGGCAATGGTGATCACTGGCAGGATCCGCGCCTTGGCGCAGAGGCTGTCGATCAGGGCAACTTTATCCGCCATGGACACGGTCGGGTGAGGGCTTTTCATAGCGGCTGATCCTTGGCTCATGGGCACCAGTAAATCTCTAGAGTGGGTTGCAAAAACGCGCGAATCGGCATGCCGGCAACATCGTCGCTGGCCAGCGCTTCGCTCAGGGTATGGAGTTTCGAATCGCCGGCAATCGACAACACGGTGTAACGGGCGCTGGCCAGCAATGCACGACTCATGGTCAGGCGCTGATGGGGCACGCTCGGCGCCAGCATCGGCCAGCACCGGCGGGTGCCATCGGGTTGCAGCGCTTCGGCCAGGTTCGGGCTGTTGGGGAACAGCGACGCGGTATGCCCGTCATCGCCCATGCCCAGCACCAGCACATCAATCGCCGGCAGTTCGGCCAGCAGGCGATCCGCCTGCTCGGCAGCGCCGTCCAGGTTCGCGGCGGCGCTGTAAAGGCTCAAGAACTTGGCCTTGGCCGCCGGGCCTTGCAGCAGATATTTCTTCAACAGGCCGGCGTTGCTGTCGGCATGTTCCACCGGCACCCAGCGCTCATCGGCCAGGGTAATGGTGACCTTGGACCAGTCCAGCCCCTGGCTGGCCAGGTTCTGGAAAAACGCCACCGGGCTGCGGCCACCGGACACCACCAGGGTCGCCTCGCCACGGGCACTGATGGCCGCGCGCAGTTGTTCGGCCACGTCGTTGGCCAAGCCTTCGGCCAACAGTACCGGCGTGCGGTACTCATGGGGTGTTACGCCCTGGGGCAGTTTCAAATCAGATATCGCCATACCACGACCTCCCGTCCCGCGTGATCAGTGCAATGGAGCTCATCGGCCCCCAGGAACCCGCCGCGTACGGCTTGGGTGCATCACCGGATTTTTTCCACCCGGCGATCAACTGGTCACACCACTTCCACGCGGCTTCGATTTCATCTTTACGGACAAACAGGTTCTGATTGCCGCGCATCACTTCCAGCAACAACCGCTCGTAGGCATCGGGAATCCGTGCGCTACGGTAGGTGTCGGAAAAATTCAGTTGCAGTGGCCCGCTGCGCAGTTGCATGCCCTTGTCCAGGCCCTGCTCCTTGGTCATCACGCGCAAGGAAATACCTTCGTCCGGTTGCAGGCGGATGATCAGCTTGTTGCTGATCTGCAGGCGCTGTTCGGGGGCAAAGATATAGTGGGACGGTTCCTTGAAGTGGATAACGATCTGCGACAACTTTTGCGGCATGCGTTTGCCGGTGCGCAGGTAAAACGGCACCCCGGCCCAACGCCAGTTGCGAATATCGGCCCGCAGGGCGACGAAGGTTTCGGTGTCGCTCTGGGTGTTGGAGTTATCTTCTTCCAGGTAACCCGGCACCGGCTTGCCGGCGCTGTAGCCAGCAATGTACTGGCCGCGCACGACCTGGGTGGTCAGGCCTTCCGGGCTGATCGGCGCCAGGGCCTTGAGCACCTTGACCTTCTCGTCGCGGATGCTGTCGGCGGACAAGTCGGCCGGCGGGTCCATGGCGATCAGGCAGAGCAGTTGCAGCAGGTGATTCTGGATCATGTCCCGCAGTTGCCCGGCCTTGTCGAAGTAGCCCCAGCGGCCTTCGATACCCACCTGCTCGGCCACGGTGATTTCCACGTGGGAGATGTAATGCTGGTTCCACTGGGTTTCAAACAGGCTGTTGGCAAAACGCAGGGCAATCAGGTTCTGCACCGTCTCTTTGCCCAGGTAGTGGTCGATGCGGTAAGTGCGGTTTTCCGGGAAAAACTGCGCCACGGCGTCGTTGACCTTGCGCGAGGACTCCAGGTCCGAACCGATGGGTTTCTCCAGGACCACCCGGGTATTTTCCGCCAGGCCGACCTTGGACAGGTTCTCGCAGATCGCGCCATACACCGCCGCCGGGGTGGCGAAGTAGGCGATCAGGCGTTGTTCGGTGCCGGCCTTGGCGGCCAGGGCCACGTAGTCATCGGCATTCATGAAATCGACATGCACATAGGCCAGGCGCGCGAGGAAGCGCGCAGCTACCGCTTCATCCAGTTCCTGACCGACGTATTTGCGCAGTTCGTGCTCGATATGGTCCAGGTGCTGCTGCTCGGAGCCAGCTTCACGGGCCAGGGCCAGGATGCGGGTGTCGGCGTGCAAGAGCCCGGCGCCATCGAGTTGATAAAGGGCAGGAAATAACTTGCGCAGCGCCAGATCACCCAAGGCGCCAAACAGGGCAAAGGTGCAGGGTTCCACGGTTATCGAAGGCATGATGTTTGTTCTTTTATCAAGTTAAGCTACAAATACCTTTTTTCAAGGCATCACTCAAGGAAAAATGTAGTAATAACCACAACATTTTCCCAAAATACGCATTGCGAGTGGTGGTGTTCAACTACCCTCAGTAGGATAGGCCACCGCCAAGGGCCGCTCGTCGACCGGTTACTGGCCCTTACTTGCATCGTCGCCCGAAGGAAAGACTGAATGGACCGCGTGCGCAATCTTCTGGAACAGATCCGGAACCGCCTCGAAGAATTGAACAAGGCCGAGAAAAAAGTCGCCGAGGTCATCCTGCTCAACCCACAGCAGGCGACCCGCTTCTCGATCGCCGCCCTCGCCCAAGCCGCCTCGGTCAGTGAACCGACGGTCAACCGTTTCTGCCGCTCGTTCGGCGTCAGCGGTTACCCTGAACTGAAATTGCAACTGGCGCAAAGCCTGGCCAGTGGCGCGGCCTATGTCAGCCGCGCCGTGGAGGCCGATGATAACCCCGAGGCCTACACGCAGAAGATTTTTGGCAGCGCCATCGCTTCATTGGACAGCGCCTGCCAGGCCCTGGACCCCGCGCTTATCAGCAAGGCCGTGGACTTGCTGATCCAGGCACGGCAGATCCACTTCTTCGGCCTCGGTGCTTCGGCGCCAGTGGCCATGGATGCCCTGCACAAGTTCTTCCGTTTCAACCTGTCGGTGACGGCCCACGCCGACGTATTGATGCAACGCATGATTGCCTCGGTGGCGCATACCGGCGAGCTGTTCGTGATCATTTCCTACACCGGCCGCACCCGCGAGCTGGTGGAAGTGGCGCGCATTGCCCGGGAGAACGGCGCCTCGGTGCTGGGCGTGACGGCCGAGAACTCGCCATTGGCCAAGGTCAGTACGGTGAGCTTGAACATCCCGCTGCCGGAAGACACCGACATCTATATGCCAATGACCTCGCGGATCATTCAGTTGACAGTGCTGGATGTGCTGGCGACCGGCATGACCTTGCGCCGTGGTGTGGATTTCCAGCCCCATCTGCGCAAGATCAAAGAGAGCTTGAATGACAGCCGGTATCCGGTGGGGGATGAGTTCAACTAAAGCTGGAATCGCCTCCAGCAGGGCCAGCCCAGCCCGCTACCTTGTGGGAGCGGGCTTGCCCGCGATGAGGCCCAGGGCAACACCACTAACCCCCCGCCCGGGCCTGCAAACTCAAATGCGCCCTCTCCCCCGGCGCCAGGCTGGCCCCAGCCATGGCCGACTCCACACACACAAAGCCCGACGCCTCGTTAAAGCTCACCCCCAGCAATGGCCGGCTGCCCGGATGCCAGACCACCGTGTCAGCACTGTCGCCAGTGTCGATGCACAGTTCGCGCTGCCAGGCGTGGTCCTTGAGCTGCAACTCCCCCTCATGCTGGAACACGCGCTGGCAGCCGCCATCGACGCGCAACTCACCTTGCTGCTGGCAAACCTGACGACTCAACTGGTCGTAACCCTGCGCCCCGTCGAGCCCAGACAGCGCTATCTCGCCCACGTTGCCAATCCGCCAATAGGCGTGCAAAGCGTGGCTCAACTGGCACGGCAGCTCATCCTGATGCTCGGTGCTCAGGCGCAGTTCGAGGGTTTCGCCCAGGTGCGCATGCAGGTCCACCTGCCAATCGCACAGCTGCAATTGCCAATGCAGGCGCACACCGTCGTCATCGGTGCTGCTGTCCAATAGCTTCCAGTCAATCAAGCGTGCCCAACCATGGGAGGGCCAGGCGTTTTCGCTGGGATGGCGGCCATACCACGGCCAGCACACTGGCACGCCGCCACGGATCGCCCCGACCTGCGGCCACTTGGCCGCGCACCACAGCCATGGCTTCTGGCCCGTGGGTTGGAAATGCAGCAACTGCGCGCCCTGGCGGCTGAATACCGCCTGGCACAGGGGATGGTCAATCACCAATACGTCGCGCATCTGGAAGCGCTCCCAGGCGAATATCGGTTGCTCGCGCAGGGATTTGAAAAAGCGTTGCAGCGGATGCTCATGCATGTGCCACGGTCCTGTAGATCACTATCGCTCACCTCTTTGGTGAACCTGTGGAAGCTGGCTTGCCAGCTCCCACACGCGTTATGCGCACCCGCTCAAAAAAAAGCGGATAGCCATGGCTACCCGCAAAATGCGCACAGAGAGAAGGAGCTTATCGCAACCGCGTTAGAACACCGACTGAATTTTCAGACCGGCGACCAGGGCGTTGTCGACTTTATCCACGCCACCTGGGTGGGTGACGTATTGCAGGTTGGGACGCACGGTCAACCAGTTGGTGACGTGGAAGCCGTAGTTGATTTCGTAGTTGTACTCGGTGCCGCGCAGTGGCGCATAACCTGCCTGGCTGTAATCGGTGAAACCGCCCGCTTCGTTCAACAACTCGGCGTTCTTGCGCACGTCATCGTTGACATGCAGGCGAGCAGCGCCAATGCCGACGTCATCTTTTGGACGCGCATCGAATGGGCCTTTGTACACCAGCATGATCGACTGATAGTTGTCGACCGTGTTGGTTTCCTTGTCGTGGAAGGTGGCGTTGGCCGCGATGTTCAGGCCGCGGGAAGCGTCGCCGTTATGGGTGGTGAGCTGCTGCTGGGCAACGAACCAATAGCCTTTTTTGCTGCTGCGGGTACGGTAGTCTGCGCCAGTGGTGGCCGCATTGTCGCCGTTGACGTCTTCACGTACGTCGGGAGCATCGGCGGCGCTCTTGTAGTAACCCACACGGTATTCGCCCGGCAGGTTATTAACCTTCGGCGACCAGACCAGCTCCACCGGAATCACGGTGCCCTTGGTGCCACTACCGCTGAGCTTGAAGCCGTTGCCGTGCTCCAGCTGCGAGGGGTTCTGGTTGTACGCGCCGATCTGCGCATACAGCTCAGGCGTGATGTGGTACTTCACGCGGATCGCGGCCTGGCTGACCGGCCAGTTGTACCAGGTGTTGACGTAGTTACCCACTTGGGAACCGCAGAACGAGAGGTTCTGGAAGTCGCACGGGAAGGTGTTGAAGTCTTCGCCTTCACCGAAGTAACCGAGTTTCACATCCAGCTTGTTGTCGAACATCTGGTGCTGAATCCAGAACTGGGTCAGGCGCACCATATGGCCACGGCCGTACACTTCTTGAGACGAACTCAAGGTGCCGGCACGCGGGTCGCCAATGCGGTCATTGGAGATGTTGCGGCCATTACGGCTGGTCATCTGGATCTTGGCCTGGGTGTTGTCCCAGCCCCAGAGTTTTTGCAGGTCCAGCGCTACGCCGAGGCCGAACTGGTCAGCATAACGACCGGTCTTGTCATCGTTGTAGCCGCCGTGGGCGTTGTAGCCCGCTTCCCCAACGTAGTCGGCCTTGATGTCGATACCCCGCTCGATCAGCTTGGTCCGCTCGCCGCCCCAATCGCCGGTCATCCACTTGGAATCGGCACTGAAGGCCTCGTCTGCCATCGCATTGGCGGACAAAACCAGCGCTGCCGCTGCTGACAGCTGGCAGATCAAGCGAGTGTTGTTGTGTTGCTTTTTCATCCCTACATCCTCGTCTTTATTGTTATTAACTGTTTTTATCTAACGCGGTTTACAGCTATTTCCGAAACATCCACATCGAATGTGTGGGAGCGGGCTTGCTCGCGATGGCATCACTGCGGTGTGCCTGGTAGACCGAGCGGCCTGTATCGCGGGCAAGCCCGCTCCCACATTTTGATTTTCAGCGGCCTTTAAATTGGGTGACGTTGTCGGCGTGTGGCACTGGCACTGACGCGGCGGTGCCCAGGCGTTCGCCGGTCTTGGCGTCGAACAGCAGCACCTTGGCCGGATCGAACTGCAAGGTCAGGCTCTCGCCCACTTGCGGCGCCACATCCGGCGCCAGGCGGCAGCAGACCTTGGTGTCATTGAGCTGCACGAACACCAGGGTGTCCGGGCCTGTGGGCTCGGTCACCTGGACTTCGGCACGAATGCTCGGCAAGCCATTGCCCTCGCCGCTGGCCAGGACAATTTGCTCCGGGCGCAGGCCGAGGATCACATCGCGGTCTTCAAGGCCCGCATCGTTCATGCCCAGTGGCAATTCGCAACGCGCCTGGCCGCTGTCGAGCAGGGCCAGCAGGCGGCCCTCCTTGCGTTGCAGGCGCAGGGGGATGAAGTTCATCGGCGGCGAGCCGATAAAGCTCGCCACAAACAGGTTGGCCGGATCGTTGTAGATGTCTTTCGGCGTGCCGAACTGCTGGATGATCCCGTCCTTCATCACCGCCACTTTGTCGCCCAGGGTCATCGCTTCGATCTGGTCGTGGGTCACGTAGACCGTGGTGGTTTTCAGGCGCTGGTGCATCAGTTTCATTTCGGTGCGCATCTCGACCCGCAGCTTGGCGTCGAGGTTGGACAGTGGCTCGTCAAACAGGTAGATCTTCGGCCGCCGCGCCAGCGCCCGGCCCATGGCCACACGTTGTTGCTGGCCGCCCGAGAGCTGGCCCGGCTTGCGATTGAGCAGGTGCTCGATCTGCAGCAGCTTGGCCACCCGCGCCACTTCCTCGTCGATGGCGGCCTGGCTCATCTTGCGGATTTTCAGGCCGAACTCGATGTTCTCGCGCACGCTCATGGTCGGGTACAGGGCGTAGGACTGAAACACCATGGCGATGTCCCGGTCCTTGGGGCTCATGCCGCTGACGTCCTGGTCACCGATCATGATCGCGCCGCCGCTGATGTTTTCCAGGCCGGCGATGCAGTTCATCAGGGTCGACTTGCCGCAGCCCGAGGGCCCGACAAGAATCAGGAACTCACCGTCCTTGATCGACAGTTCGATGTTCTTCAGGGTGTCCGGCAGGCCGGCACCATAGGTCTTGTTTACGTTGCGAAGTTCGAGCGTAGCCATGATTACCCCTTGACCGCGCCAGCCGTGAGGCCGCGCACGAAATACTTGCCTGCGACCACATAGACCAGCAGGGTCGGCAGCCCGGCGATCATCGCCGCCGCCATATCAACGTTATATTCCTTGGCCCCGGTGCTGGTGTTGACCAGGTTGTTCAGCGCCACCGTGATGGGCTGCGAATCACCGCTGGAGAACACCACGCCAAACAGGAAGTCGTTCCAGATCTGGGTGAACTGCCAGATCAGGCAGACCATGATGATCGGGGTCGACATCGGCAGAATGATCCGACGGAAGATGGTGAAGAATCCTGCGCCATCCAGGCGCGCAGCCTTGACCAGCGCATCCGGAATGCTCACGTAGTAGTTACGGAAGAACAGCGTGGTGAATGCCAGGCCGTAGACCACGTGCACGAACACCAGGCCGGTGGTGGTGCTGGCCAGGCCCATTTTGCCGAGGGTGAACGAGGCCGGCAGCAAGACGGTCTGGAACGGCAGGAAGCAGCCGAACAACAACAGGCCGAAGAACAACTGCGAACCGCGAAAACGCCACATCGACAGCACGTAGCCGTTCAACGCGCCGATGGTGGTGGAGATCAGCACCGCCGGGATGGTGATCATGAACGAGTTCCAGAAGTACCCGTTTACCGTGGCCCAGGCCTTGACCCAGCCGATCCCGGTAATCACCGTCGGCCAGCTCAGCAGGTTGCCGGTGCTGATGTCTTCCGGGGTCTTGAAGCTGGTCAGCAGCATCACCACCAGCGGCACCAGGTACAGCACCACGGCGAGGATCAGCACCGCATGGATCGCCAGGCGGCTGAAGCTGATGGAAGGTTTGGCGAGACTAGTCATGGCGCTTGGTCCTCAGCTCGGAGTACAGGTAAGGCACGATGATCGCGAGGATCGCGCCGAGCATCAGGATCGCACTGGCCGAGCCCATGCCCATCTGGCCGCGACTGAAGGTGAAGGAATACATGAACATCGCCGGCAGGTCGGACGAGTAGCCAGGGCCACCGGCCGTCATTGCCGCCACCAGGTCAAAGCTCTTGATGGCGATGTGCGCAAGGATCATCACCGCGCTGAAGAACACCGGGCGCAGGCTGGGCAGCACCACGCTCCAGTAGATACGCGGCAGGCTCGCGCCGTCGATCTGTGCGGCACGGATGATCGACTGATCAACCCCACGCAGGCCGGCGAGGAACATCGCCATGATAAAGCCCGAGGCTTGCCATACCGCCGCAATCACCAGGCAATACACCACGCGGTCCGGGTCGATCAGCCAGTCCAGCCGGAAGCCTTCCCAGCCCCAGTCGCGCAGCAGTTTGTCCAGGCCCATGCCAGGGTTGAGCAGCCATTTCCAGGCAGTACCGGTGACGATCATCGAGAGCGCCATCGGGTACAGGTAGATGGTGCGGATAAAGCCTTCGCGGCGGATGCGCTGGTCGAGAAAGACCGCCAGCAGCACGCCGATCACCAGGGTGATGCCGATAAACATGCCGCCGAACAGCGCCAGGTTTTTGCTCGCCACCCACCAGCGGTCGTTGTCGAACAACCGTGCGTATTGCGCCAGGCCCACCCATTTGTAGGTGGGCAGGAAGGTGGAGTTGGTGAACGACAGCACGAACGTCCACAGGATGTAGCCATAGAAGCCCACCAGGACGATGAACATGCTCGGGGCCAGCACCAGTTTGGGGAGCCAGCGCTGCAATGCATCGAACGGCGAGGCCTTGCTGAACACAGCAACAGAACTCATGGGGAAATCCAGGGCAGGGAGTAAGGGACTAATGGATAACCTTGTGGGGGCCGGCTTTAGGTGGGGGCTGGTTTGCCTGCGATGGCATCACCTGGGTGTCACTGCTACACCGAGGCGCCTGCATCGCGGGCAAGCCCGCTCCCACACTGAAACCGATTGCCCCTAGGGGTTACTTGGCAGACTTGATCGCCGCACCAAGTTTCTTGGCGGTGTCGGCCGGGTCGGCTTTCGGGTCGTTGATGAAGTTGGTCACCACATCAAAGAACGCGCCCTGTACCGCCAGCGTGGTCGCCATGTTGTGCGCCATGCTCGGTTGCAGGCCGCCGGACTTGGCATCCACCAGGAAGTCCTTGGCCGCCGTCTGGGCGCAGCTGTCGAAGCCGTATTTGGCCATGTCGCCGAGCATGTCGTTGCGCACCGGGATCGAGCCCTTGTTGATGCTGAAGACCTTCTGGAAGTTCTCACCCAGCACGACCTTGGCGATATCTTGCTGACCGGCCGAGGTGCCGGCATCTTTCTGCTTGAACACCGCCAGGGAGTCGATGTTGTAGGTGAAGGCCTTGTCGGTGCCCGGGAAGGCTACGCACTCGTAGTCCTTGCCGGCGATTTTCTTGGCGGCTGTCCACTCGCTCTTGGCCCAGTCACCCATGATCTGCATGCCGGCCTTGCCGTTGATGACTTTGGCGGCTTCCAGGTTCCAGTCCTGGCCCTTGCCGTCGGCGTCCATATAGGTCGCGACCTTTTTCAGCTCGGTCAACGCCTTGACCATGTCCGGGCCGGTCAGGGTCGCGTTGTCGAGGTCGACCAGGGCTTTCTTGTAGCCGTCCACGCCCATGACCGAGAGCACCACGGCTTCGAACACCGTGCTGTCCTGCCAAGGCTGGCCACCGTGGGCGAGCGCAATGAAGCCGGCAGCCTTGAGCTTGTCACCGGCGGCATAGAATTCTTCAAGGGTCGTAGGGTTTTTGCTGATGCCGGCTTTCTTGAAGACTTCAGGGTTGATCCACAGCCAGTTGACGCGGTGGATATTCACCGGCACGGCCACGTAATCACCTTCGTACTTCACCGTGTCGGAGACTTTCTTGTCGAGCAGTTCGTCCCACTTCTCGGCCTTGGCCACGTCCTTCAGGACGTCGGTGTCGAGCAGCCCGGTGGACGCCCATTCCTGGATGTCGGGGCCTTTGATCTGGGCTACGCCTGGCGGGTTGCCGGCGACCGCGCGGCTTTTCAGCACGGTCATGGCCGTGGCACCGCCGCCGCCTGCGACGGCCCCGTCTTTCCAGGTAAAACCGTCTTTCTCAACTTGGGCCTTCAGGACATCCACCGCCGCCTTCTCACCGCCCGAGGTCCACCAATGCACAACTTCAACCGTCCCTTTGGAGTCGGCGGCAAATGCACTGAGGGGAAACAACGAGGCAATGGAAATAGCAACGGCGAGGCGATTAATCGCGTTCATCTGAGTACCTTTTTCTTGTTGTTATGCATGCAAGTCTGGAGCTTGCGCTGCATAGGATTCTAAACAGGGATTTTTGCCAGGCACGTAACAAAGGGACGGGCAAATGTCACCACTTGGTGACATAGCAACCGGCCCCCAGCGCACTGGCCATGCTTGGGGATAACGGCAGGCCCGGCAGCAATACGGCCTGCCAGGCATGGTACAGGTCCGGCTTGCCCCCCCAGATCTTGCTGGCGGGCAGGTTTTGCGGATCGAGTTCGTGGTGCCAACTGCCCAAGACCCGGTCGATCAGGTGGGTTTCACAGAACTCCCAGAAGCGCCGGTACCAGACCTCGTAATGCCACTCGCCGGTGCGCTTGAGCAGGGCCTGGGCGGCCGCGCTGGCTTCGGCGTGGGTCCAATGCAGACGCTCGCGCACCACCGGGCGGTAGTGCCAGTCCAGGGTGTAGACCAGGCCCGGGCCACCGTCCACCGACCAGCCATACTCGCAGGCGCTGGCGAACAAAGCCTTGGCATCCTCCAGCAACCACGCTGGCGTGACGAGCCCCGCCTGCTGGCGTGCGGCTTCAAGGTGCAACACCAGGCGCGCCCATTCAAAGCCGTGCCCGGGAGTAATGCCGTAGGGGCGAAAGCCGTCGGCCGGGTTGTCTTCGTTGTAACGGTGCAGGGGTTGCCAATAGCGGTCGAAATGCTCGATCACCATAAATTCATTGGCGGCGGCGTGCCGATGGATCACCCGTTCGACAATACGCAGCGCCCGCCCCAGCCAGCGCGTGTCGCCGGTGACATCGGCCAGGGCCAGAAAGGCTTCGGTGGCGTGCATATTGCTGTTGGCGCCGCGATAGGCTTCTTCACCGCTCCAGTCCCGGGCGAAGGATTCAAGCATTGCGCCCTCCTCCTCGCACCAGAAATGCTGGTCGATGATCTGCATGGCATCCGTCAACAGAGCTTGCGCCCCAGGGGCACCCGCCACCACGGCGGAACTGGCGGCCAGGGCGACAAAGGCGTGCAGGTAGGCGGCCTTGCCCGTATTGCCATCACCCGCGCCGGCGACGGCAAACCAGCCGCCATGCTCGGCATCCCGCAACGGGCCGCCAAGGCTGGCCACACCGTGCTCCACCAGCTCGGCATAGCCCGGCAGCCCTTGGGCGTGAGCCATGGCGAAGCTGTGGGTCATGCGGGCGGTGTTCATGGTTTCGGCGTGGGCATCGACGGGCAGACGGCCCTGTACATCGAGGTTGCCGAAGCCTTCAGGCAGCCGCGAGGCCTTGGCAAAACCCAGCAGGCGCTGGCCTTCGGCGGCGAGCCAGGCGTGATGGGCAGGGGCGTTCAGCCAACTGCTGGCAGGCAGTGGTTGCATGATCATGGGTGGCCCTTTTTGTTTTTGTGGGATGACCGCAGTCTAAACAAGGGTCGGGAGAGGGCATGTAACGAAAGAGCGAGGAAATGTCACCGATTGGTGACATTGGCAAGAGCCGGCAAGCCGGCCCCAAAAGTAACAATGGCGTCACTGGCCCAGAGGCGTGACCTTGGCCGGCGCACTCACCTCCCGTTGCAGGTTCTGCATCTGGGTTTGCAAGGTGGTGATGTTGCGGGTGGTCTGGATACGGAACACGTCGAACTCTTTATTCGACGGCCCTTCGGTGGCGGCGCGGTTGTCCAGTTCGCTCTTGACCACCAGCAGGTCCTGTTCCAGGCGTGCAATGGCCGTGGCCGGATTGCCCTGCTTCTTCAAGGCGGCCACCTCCGTGCCCAGTTCCTTGACGTCGGCATTCAATTTGGCGGCTTCGGCCTGTGCGGCCTTGAGGGCGGTCAATTCATTGACCAGGCTCAGCACCTGGGCCTGCAACTGGGTATTGGCGGTGGCCAGGTCCGTGGTGCTGGCACTCATCTGCGCCAGGCGCTTGTCCAGGTCGGTGGCCTGGCCCGCCACGCCCAACTGTTGCTTGCCCTGCTCCAGCAATTGGCTTTCCAACTGCTTGATCTGCAACTTGAGCGCTTCGCTACCGGTATTGACGATGGCCTCACTGGCCACCACCTTGCCGGAAATGTCCTGCAAGCGGCCGGCGGCTTCTTCGCTGATGCGCGCAAAGCTTTCCTGGGTGGCCACCAGTTGCTGCCCCATCAGGGAGATCTGCTGGAAACTCCACCAGGCCAGGCCCACGAAGGCGAACAGCAGCGCGCCGACCAGGGCCCACAACGGCCCGGTACTGGCACTCTTGACCTTGACCACCGGCGCCGGGCGCGAGCGGATGGAGGTGGCAGCTGTCGGCACAAAATCATCGTCATCGCCAACGTCGGCCCGCAGGCTCGGCACATTGTCGAAGTCGTCTTTAGTATCGTTACGCATGAATCAACCTTGAGATAGCCACATAAAAAACCAAGCGGCGGGAGTATAAACCCCTGGCCCGTCGCCTTGGTCGAGCGGCAACCGAAAAATCGGTTCCCGGTGTTGCGAAGGCTACTGGGAGCCCGGTTCCTGGACTTTCCACCAGTGGCAAAATTCGTCGAGCGCTGTCCACAGGCTGACCCTGGGTTGGTAATCGAGGTAGTGCTGCGCGCGGCTGATGTCCAGGGTGAAATCCTTGTTCATCACCTGCATGCCCAGGCGTGACAGTGACGGCTCCGGACGCCCCGGCCACATCGCGCAGAAGGCTTCATTGAGCGCCGCGACGCTATAGGACAAGCCGTAGGAACGGTAACGCGTGACCTGGGGCATTTCCATCTGGCGCATCACGTAGTTGATCACGTCCCACACCGGCACCGGCGCGCCATTGCTGATGTTATAGGCCTTGCCCAACGCCGAGCCGGTGGCCAGCAGGCTGCTGAGCAGGGCCTCGTTGAGGTTGTGCACACTGGTGAAATCAACCTTGTTCAGGCCGTCGCCGACGATGGCCAGGCGGTTTTTGCGCTGCATTTTCAACAGTCGCGGGAAGATGCTCATATCCCCGGCCCCGGTGACAAAGCGCGGGCGCAGGGCCAGCACTTCTAGGCCGAACTCCTGGGCACCGAAGACTTTTTGCTCGGCCAGGTACTTGGTGGCCGCATAGGGATGCTTGAAGCGCTTGGGCACTTGCTCTTCGGTCAGCCCCAGGTGATCGCGGCCATCGAAATAGATCGACGGAGACGACAAGTGCACCAGGCGCCCGACCCGCTGTTTCAGGCAGGCTTCGACCACGTTTTCGGTCACCTGCACATTGCCCTGGTAAAAGTCCTGGTAACGCCCCCACAACCCTACGGCACCGGCACAATGCACGACGGCTTCGACGTCGCGGCACAGGTTGCGCACCAGATCCGGATCATTCAGATCACCTTGGATAAACTCGGCGCCGCGCCGTACCAGGTGCTCGACACCCTCGGCCCGCCGCCCGTTGACCCGCACGTCCAGGCCCTGCTCCAGGGCGAAGCGCGCAAAGCGCCCGCCAATGAAGCCGCTTGCGCCGGTGACCAGAATTTTCATGTATTACTCCGTGTTCTTTACATTTTTCATCGCAGTTGCGTTGACGCCAGCAGTCACCCCAACGGCACCAACAACTGGCCGGTCGCCCGCGCCAGATGCTCGGTCAACAAGCCGAGCAATTGCCCACCGCTGCGCCAATGATGCCAGTACAACGGCACATCAATGGGTTTATCTGGCAATAACTCCACCAACACCCCACGCTGCAGTTGCTCACGCACCTGTAACTCCGGCACCAGCCCCCAGCCCAGGCCGGCCTCGGCCAGGCGGATAAACCCTTCGGAAGACGGGCATAAATGGTGTTCGAAACCGCCGTCCACGCCCAGCGACGCGAGGTAGCGATGCTGCAGGAAATCATCCGGGCCAAATACCAGCGCCGGGGTCCGGACCAACTGATCGGCGCGCACCCCGCCGGGAAAGTGCCGGGCGATAAACGCCGGGCTGGCCAGGGCCCGATAGCGCATAGCCCCCAGCAGCAGGCTGCGGGCACCGGCCACCGGGCGCTCGCTGGCGCAGACGCAGGCCGCCACTTCGCCGGCGCGCATGCGCTTGAGGCCGACGGTCTGGTCTTCCACCACCAACTCCAGCAACACATGCTGTTCGGCGCAAAAATCCCCCACCGCCTGCCCCCACCATGTGGCCAGGCTGTCGGCGTTGATGGCAATGCGCAGGCGCTCCGGCATGCCCTCCTCGTCCAACGCCGGCACCTGGCTTTGCAGGTCGCGCTCCAGCAGGCGCACCTGCTGCACATGGTTAAGCAGGCGCCGGCCGATTTCCGTGGGGGTGGGCGGCGTTGCGCGCACCAGTACTGGCTGACCGATACGCGCTTCGAGCAATTTGATGCGCTGGGAAATAGCCGATTGCGACACGCCCAGCACCTGGGCGCCACGTTCGAAGCCGGCCTGTTCAACCACCGCCGCCAGGGCAGAGAGCAATTTGTAGTCGAACATCAGTTTTCCTAATGAGCGATGAGCAATATTGGTTTTTCTTATACAGCGCCAGACCGGAGAATGACCAGCATCCCGTGTTTATCTTCTTTCAAGGATCTTCCAATGGCTGGCGAAACCGCCCTGGCAACCCTGCTGCGCAGCATGAGCCCACAGCTCAACGCGGGCGACTATGTGTTCTGCACCCTGGCCGACAACCGCCTGCCCGACTGCGAAGTGATCGGCAGCTTTCGCGAACAGGAAGGCTTGACGGTGATTGTCGAGCGCCAACAGGCCGAACAGGCCGGCCTGAGCTTCGAGTACGTGGCGGCATGGATCACCTTGAACGTGCATTCAGCCCTGGAGGCCGTCGGCCTGACCGCCGCCTTCGCCACTGCCCTGGGACGTGCCGGGATCAGTTGCAACGTGGTCGCCGGCTACTACCACGACCATTTGTTTGTCGGCAGCAACGATGCCGAGCGGGCAATGGATGTATTGAAACAACTGGCAGCGGGCGCGGAGTGAATCCTATGTGGCAAAGTTATGTGAACGGCTTGCTGGTGGCCCTCGGGCTGATCATGGCTATCGGTACGCAAAACGCGTTTGTGCTGGCGCAGAGCCTGCGTCGCGAACATCACCTGCCAGTGGCGGCCTTGTGCGTGGTGTGTGATTCGCTGCTGGTGGCCGCCGGGGTGTTTGGCCTGGCGACGGTGCTGGCGCACAACCCGTTATTGCTGGCGATTGCCCGCTGGGGCGGCGCGGCTTTCCTGCTGTGGTATGGCGCCCTGGCCTTGCGCCGCGCCTGTTCGCGGCAAAGCCTGGGGCAAGGCGAGGGCCAGAAGGTGCGCTCATTGCGCGCGGTGATGCTCAGCGCCCTGGCCGTAACCCTGCTCAACCCTCATGTGTACCTGGACACGGTGTTACTGATCGGTTCCCTGGGCGCCCAGCAAACCGAGCCGGGCGCTTATGTCGCAGGCGCCGCCAGTGCGTCGTTCCTCTGGTTTTCCGCCCTGGCCCTGGGCGCGGCGTGGCTGGCCCCGTGGCTCGCGCGCCCGGCGACCTGGCGCCTGCTGGACCTTTTGGTGGCGGTGATGATGTTCAGCGTGGCCTATCAATTGATCAGCACCTGAGGAATATTCCAAAACGCTCTGGAACCTCTATCCCACACAGTTGTTGCGTGGTTTTGCCGCACCCCCGGTGCTATGATCCAGCCCCTGCGCCGCAAAGAGTACAAACTCCCCGGCGCTTGTTTGGCCGCCCGTGATCGGCCTTGCGCTCACCGCAACTGACCTGATTAGGAGAATTATCATGGCTTTCGAATTGCCGCCGCTGCCCTACGCACACGATGCCCTGCAGCCGCACATCTCCAAGGAAACCCTGGAGTATCACCACGACAAGCACCACAACACCTATGTCGTGAACCTGAACAACCTGGTGCCTGGCACCGAGTTCGAAGGCAAGACCCTGGAAGAGATCGTCAAATCCTCTTCGGGTGGCATCTTCAACAACGCCGCCCAGGTCTGGAACCACACTTTCTACTGGAACTGCCTGGCGCCAAACGCCGGCGGCCAACCGACTGGCGCACTGGCCGAGGCGATCAACGCCGCTTTCGGTTCGTTCGACAAGTTCAAGGAAGAGTTCACCAAGACTTCGGTCGGCACCTTCGGTTCCGGTTGGGGCTGGCTGGTGAAAAAGGCTGACGGTTCCCTGGCCCTGGCCAGCACCATCGGCGCCGGCAACCCGCTGACCAGCGGCGACACCCCACTGCTGACCTGCGACGTCTGGGAACACGCCTATTACATCGACTACCGCAACGTGCGTCCAAAGTATGTGGAAGCGTTCTGGAACCTGGTCAACTGGAAGTTCGTTGCCGAGCAGTTCGAAGGCAAAACCTTCACTGCGTAAGTAACCCTTGCAGTAAAAAAGAGCCCGGCAATTGCCGGGCTTTTTTGTGCCAGATTGAAACCACCTCACCCCAACACCCGTGGAACTCACCGACAGGAATTGACCACTGAGCCGGTGAGAGAAATAACTCCCTCATCTATGTTTAGGAGTATCAACCATGCTTGGAATAATGGAACTCGCCAAGGGCGCCATGCCAGGGATCGGAGAGCTTGTGGGTGCCTTGGCGGGAGTGCTGGGGAATGCAATAAAGGGCAAGTCAGGTGAAGACGAGGAGAAAGAACCCGGCAAAATAGCCGAAGATGTACACGCCAAAGTCGATATGCAGATTACCTACCCGCACCCTTGAGGCCATCGACGTGCTCTTGCGACAGGCAGAAAAGCCTACGCCTGTACGCCCGCCAGCCGTGCAAAAGGGCGGAAGACTTGATCCGCCCATCGCCTTCCAGATCTTGCCCCGCTAGCGTCCAGACGCCACGCACCGCAATGTTCCTTTGACTGCCACCACGGGATTGCCAATACTCATGGCATATTGAGGCTACCCGCATGGAACAAGGAATAACCCTTTGAAGCTGGAACTCAAAAACAGCTTGTCGGTGAAGTTGCTCCGGGTGGTGCTGTTGTCGGCACTGATAGTGGGCGTGGCACTGAGCGTGGCGCAGATCGTCTTTGATGCCTACAAGACGCGCCAGGCGGTGGCAGGCGATGCCCAGCGCATCCTCGACATGTTTCGCGACCCCTCGACCCAGGCCGTCTACAGCCTGGACCGTGAGATGGGTATGCAAGTCATCGAAGGCCTGTTTCAGGATGATGCGGTGCGCATGGCCTCCATTGGCCATCCCAATGAACCCATGCTCGCCGAAAAAAGCCGGGACTTGCAGCAGTCCCCCACCCGCTGGCTGACGGACGTGATTCTGGGCCGGGAACGCACCTTTACCACCCCGCTGGTAGGGCGCGGGCCTTATAGCGAGTATTACGGCGACCTGAGCATCACCCTCGACACCGCCACCTATGGCCGGGGCTTTATCGTCAATTCGGGGATCATTTTTATCTCCGGGGTGCTGCGCGCCCTGGCCATGGGCCTGGTGTTGTACCTGGTCTATCACTGGCTGCTGACCAAGCCCCTGTCGCGGATCATCAGCCACCTGAGTTCGATCAATCCCGACCGCCCCAGCGAGCACAAGATCCCGCAACTCAAAGGCCACGAAAAGAATGAACTGGGGCTGTGGATCAACACTGCCAACCAGTTGCTGGCGTCTATCGAGCGCAACACCCATTTGCGCCACGAAGCAGAAAACAGCCTGTTGCGCATGGCCCAGTACGACTTTCTTACCGGCCTGCCAAACCGCCAGAAACTGCAGGAACAGTTGGACAAGATCCTGGTCGACGCCGGGCGCCGACAACGCCGGGTCGCGGTGCTGTGCGTGGGGCTGGATGACTTCAAGAGCGTCAACGAGCAGTACACCTACCAGGCCGGCGACCAGTTGCTGCTGGCCCTGGCCGACCGCTTGCGTGCCCACAGTGGGCGCCTCGGCGCCCTGGCGCGCCTGGGCGGCGACCAGTTCGCCCTGGTCCAGGCCGATATCGAGCAACCCTACGAAGCCGCCGAGCTGGCACAGAGCATCCTCGATGACCTGGAAGCCGAGTTCGCCCTCGACCACGAACAGATCCGCCTGCGCGCCACCATCGGTATCACCTTGTTCCCCGAAGACGGCGACAGCACCGAGAAACTGCTGCAAAAGGCCGAGCAGACCATGACCCTGGCCAAGAGCCGCTCGCGCAATCGCTATCAGTTCTATATCGCCAGTGTCGACAGCGAGATGCGCCGTCGCCGCGAACTGGAGAAAGACTTGCGCGAAGCCCTGGGCCGCGACCAGTTTCACTTGGTGTACCAACCGCAGATCAGCTATGCCGATCATCGCGTGGTCGGCGTCGAGGCGCTGATTCGCTGGCAGCACCCGGAACACGGCCTGGTACCACCGGACCTGTTTATCCCGCTGGCGGAACAGAACGGCACCATCATCCCCATTGGCGAGTGGGTGCTGGACCAGGCCTGCCGGCAATTGCGCGAATGGCATGACCAGGGCTTTACCGAGCTGCGCATGGCGGTCAACCTGTCCACGGTGCAACTGCACCACGCCGAACTGCCACGGGTGGTCAACAACCTGCTGCAGATCTATCGCCTGCCGCCGCGCAGCCTGGAACTGGAAGTGACCGAGACCGGCCTGATGGAAGACATCAGCACCGCCGCCCAGCACTTGCTGAGCCTGCGCCGCTCCGGCGCGCTGATTGCCATCGACGATTTCGGTACCGGCTACTCGTCACTGAGTTACCTGAAAAGCCTGCCCCTGGACAAAATCAAGATCGACAAGAGCTTTGTCCAGGACCTGCTGGACGACGACGACGATGCGACCATCGTGCGGGCGATCATCCAGCTGGGCAAAAGCCTGGGCATGCAGGTCATCGCCGAAGGTGTGGAAACACCCGAGCAGGAAGCCTACATCATCAGCGAAGGCTGCCACGAAGGTCAGGGCTATCACTACAGCAAACCCCTGCCCGCCCGTGAGCTGGCGGCCTATCTCAAGCAAGCCGAGCGCAATAACGCCGCCATCCTGTAAAGCCTTAATGCCCCCCAAGGCACGGCCTTGGGGGGCTGGCGCCTGACTGTGAAACTTTTCCTGCGTTAACCCTTTACAGAAAATGCAAATCTTTCGCATTATGTTGCAGTTTTGCGCGCTGCACTGCGCCCCGATCCACTACCGAAGCAGGATGTTCGCCATGATTCGTATGCCCCTGGCCACCGCCAGTCTGCTGGCCATCGCCATTTCTCTCGCCGGCTGCGGCGAGGGCAAAGACAAGGCTGCCGCGCCTCAGGCGCCGACGCCAGCTGCCAGCACTACCGCTCCAGCGGCTGCCGCTACCGCCGGCCAGGTTGACGAGGCCGCCGCCAAGGCAGTCGTCGCGCACTACGCAGACCTGGTGTTCGCGGTGTACAGCGACTCCGAGTCCACCGCAAAAACCCTGCAGACCGCGATCGACACCTTCCTCGCCAACCCCAACGACGAGACCCTGAAGGCCGCCCGTACCGCCTGGATCGCCGCGCGCGTACCGTACCTGCAGAGCGAAGTGTTCCGCTTCGGCAACACCATCATTGACGATTGGGAAGGTCAGGTGAACGCCTGGCCGCTGGACGAAGGCCTGATCGACTATGTCGACAAGTCCTACGAACACGCCCTCGGCAACCCGGGCGCCACGGCCAATATCATCGCCAACACCGAGATCCAGGTCGGCGAAGACAAGGTTGACGTCAAGGAAATCACCCCGGAAAAACTCGCCAGCCTCAATGAGCTGGGCGGCTCCGAAGCCAACGTCGCCACCGGCTACCACGCCATCGAATTCCTGCTGTGGGGCCAGGACCTGAACGGCACCGGCCCTGGCGCCGGCAACCGTCCAGCGTCGGACTACCTGCAAGGCGACGGCGCCACCGGTGGGCATAACGAGCGTCGCCGCACTTACCTGCGCGCCGTGACCCAACTGCTGGTCAGCGACCTCGAAGAAATGGTCGGCAACTGGAAACCCAACGTCGAAGACAACTACCGCGCCACCCTGGAAGCAGAACCTGCGACCGACGGCCTGCGCAAGATGCTGTTCGGCATGGGCAGCCTGTCCCTGGGTGAACTGGCGGGCGAGCGCATGAAAGTGTCCCTGGAAGCCAACTCGCCGGAAGACGAGCACGACTGCTTCAGCGACAACACCCACAATTCGCAGTTCTACGACGCCAAGGGCATCCGCAACGTCTACCTGGGCGAGTACACCCGCGCCGATGGCACCAAGCTGACCGGCGCCAGCCTGTCGTCCCTGGTGGCCAAGGTCGACCCGGCCGCCGATGCAGCCCTCAAGGCTGACCTGGCGGCTACCGAAGCGAAGATCCAGGTCATGGTCGACCATGCCAACAAGGGTGAGCACTACGACCAATTGATCGCCGCCGGCAACACGGCGGGTAACCAGATCGTGCGCGATGCCATCGCCGCCCTGGTCAAGCAGACCGGCTCCATCGAGCAAGCGGCTGGCAAGCTGGGCATCGGTGACCTGAACCCGGATACCGCTGATCACGAGTTCTGATCCACGCGGTTTGAATGAGGCGGCCTTCGGGTCGCCTTTTTTGTATTCATCGTTTGCAGGCGCCCTCTCCCCTGTAGGAGCTGGCTTGCCTGCGATGGCGGTGGCTCAGTCAAGCATTCGGGCCTGACCCACCGCCATCGCAGGCGAGCCAGCTCCCACACAAGCCAGCGCCCCTGTTAAGCCAAGTCCTACATCAGATCCGCGCCCCCCTTTGCAGCCCCCGGTTTACAAGCCCTGCACCGTAGGTAGAATGGCGCCTCCGACTGTTACCCGAGCGCTATTCATGGCAATGCCGACCCTGCGGATCATTGGTTTCATCATCGGCATCTTCCTGATTACCCTCGCGGTCGCCATGGTCGTGCCCATGGCCACCTTGATGTTTTTCGAGCGCACCAGCGACCTGCCGTCCTTTCTCTGGGCCAGCATGATCACTTTTATCGCCGGCCTGGCCCTGGTGATTCCCGGGCGTCCGGAGCAGGTGCAACTGCGCCCCCGGGACATGTACCTGCTGACGGTCAGCAGTTGGGTGGTGGTGTGCATCTTTGCCGCGCTGCCGTTTTTGCTGACCCAACACATCAGCTATACCGACTCATTTTTTGAAAGCATGTCCGGCATTACCGCCACCGGCGCCACCGTGCTCAGCGGCCTGGATACCATGTCACCGGGCATCCTGATGTGGCGCTCGATGCTGCACTGGCTCGGCGGCATCGGCTTTATCGGCATGGCGGTGGCGATCCTGCCGCTGCTGCGCATCGGGGGCATGCGCCTGTTCCAGACCGAATCCTCGGACCGCTCCGAAAAGGTCATGCCGCGCTCCCATATGGTGGCGCGCCTGATTGTGGCGGCCTATGTGGGGATTACCATCCTCGGCAGCCTCGGGTTCTGGTGGGCCGGCATGGGCTTGTTCGACGCGATCAACCACGCGATGTCGGCCATTTCCACCGGTGGGTTCTCCACCTCCGATGAGTCCCTGGCCCACTGGAAACAACCGGCGGTGCATTGGGTGGCGATCGTGGTGATGATCATGGGCAGCCTGCCTTTTGCCCTGTATGTCGCGACATTGCGTGGCAACCGCAAGGCGCTGATCAAGGACCAGCAGGTACAAGGTTTGCTGGCGATGCTGCTGGTGACCTGGGTGGTGCTCGGCACCTGGTACTGGTGGACCACCAACCTGCACTGGCTGGATGCACTGCGCCATGTCGCGCTGAACGTCACGTCCGTGGTGACCACCACCGGCTTTGCCCTGGGCGATTACAGCCTGTGGGGTAATTTCTCCCTGATGCTGTTCTTCTACCTGGGCTTTGTCGGCGGTTGCTCGGGCTCCACCGCCGGCGGGATCAAGATCTTCCGCTTCCAGGTCGCCTATATCCTGCTCAAGGCCAACTTGAACCAGTTGATTCACCCAAGGGCGGTGATCAAGCAGAAATACAACGGCCATCGCCTCGACGAAGAAATCGTGCGTTCGATCCTGACGTTCTCGTTCTTCTTCGCCATCACCATCTGCATGATTGCCCTGGCCCTGTCGCTGCTGGGCGTGGACTGGATGACCGCCTTGACCGGCGCCGCCAGTACCGTCTCCGGTGTAGGTCCGGGGCTGGGCGAAACCATTGGCCCGGCCGGCAATTTCGCGACCCTGCCGGACGCCGCCAAGTGGATCCTGTCCCTGGGCATGCTGCTGGGCCGGCTGGAGATCATTACGGTGTTTGTGCTGTGCATTCCGGCGTTCTGGCGCCACTGACACTCACCGACGTTTCCTGCAGCCGCGCCCGGTATTCGCCGGGTGTGGCATCGAACCAGCGGCGAAACGCGCGGAAGAAGTTACTCGGGTCGGCAAACCCCAGCAGGTAGGCGATTTCCAGCAGGGTCATGCTCGGCTGCGCCAGGTACTGCTCGGCCAGCTCGCGGCGGGTGTCGTCGAGCAAAGCCTGGAAGCTGGTGCCCTCCTCCTGCAAGCGCCGCTGCAAGGTGCGCTGGGACAAATGCAACGTCTGCGCCACCACCTCACGCTTGGGCTCGCCCTGGGGCAACAGCCGGCACAGCACCTGGCGGGCCTTGTGGGTCACCCGGCTCTCGGAAAACCGCGCCAGGTACTCCCCTGCAAACCGATCGTGCAGCAGCGCCATCGCCTCGTTGGCGGTGGGCAACGGCGCTTCCATGTCCGCCCGCTCGAAGATCAGCGCGTCATAGGGCGCGTTGAACACCAGCGGTGCATGAAAGGCCTGCTTGTAAGGCTCCAGGTCCACTGGCTGATCGCCCTGCACCAACACCTTGCGCGGCTGCAGCGTGCGCCCGGTCAGCCAGCCACATAACGCCAGGGCACAGGCCAGCGAAGCCTCGGCGCTTTGCCGGGTGGGTGGCAGATGGTCGCCGTGGACCGTGAGGATCAGCGCATAGCCTTCGGGTAACAGGCGGAAACTCAGGTCGGCACTTTCGGCAATGATCCGCTGGTAACGCACCAGCCGGGCAAAGCCTTCAGCCAGGGTGCTGCTGGACATCAAGGCATAACCCGCCACATGGAAGGACGCCGGACGCACCACCTTGCCCATATTCAAGCCAATGGCCGGATTGCCCGACAGCTCTACCGCGCGCTGCCAGAGCCGGGTCATGGAGTCCTGGGGGAAACGCGCATCGGGGTCATCCAGGGCGCGGTAATCCAGGCCCAGCTGTTGGAACAGGGCACGGCAATCCAGGCCATCGAGCTCCAGCGCCTTGACTATCCCCATCGCCCAACTTGCAGAAGTGGTTCGTTCGTTCATGGCGTTTTCTTGCGCGCGTTCTATGAAGGGACGGCTGAAACCGCAGCCCGGAACCCAAGGATACTAAAGTGGCGTCTATTGTCACTGGCCCTTGCCTGTGATGACTCTAGACTCAAATAAGCTCCCCGCCGAACATCCGTCGGGCACAACAACAAACAGAGGGCCGGCCAACGTGGAAAATGTCAGACAATTCAATAGCTTCGCCGAGTTCTATCCGTATTACCTGAGCGAACACGGCAACAGCACCTGCCGACGCCTGCATTTTATCGGCACCAGCCTGGTGATTTTTATTCTCGCCTTCGCCGTCGGCAAAGGTGCCTGGTGGCTGCTGTGGGTGTTGCCGGTGGCCGGCTACAGCTTTGCCTGGATCGGCCACTTCTTCTTTGAAAAGAACCGCCCGGCCACGTTCCAGCATCCGTTCTACAGCCTGCTGGGTGATTTCGTGATGTACCGCGACATGATTCTGGGCAAGGTACCGTTCTAAACCCGCAAAACAATAAGAGACATGTCGATGAGCCAACAGGCCCGCTTTACCCATATGCAGGACGGCACCCAGGAAGACTGGGCAATCATCGCAGCCGACTTCAGTGCCTACGCCCGCCAACTGCCCGGACGGATCCTCGCGCACCTGCGCCTGCTGGAAGGTGACTTCGGCGGTTTCCCGGTGGACCGCCTGACCCATTCCCTGCAAACCGCCAGCCGCGCCTGGCACGATGGCCGCGACGAAGAATATGTGGTCTGCGCGCTGCTCCATGACATCGGCGACACCCTGGGTTCCTACAATCACCCGGACATTGCCGCCGCCATCCTCAAGCCGTTCGTCAGCCCGCAGAACCTGTGGATGGTGGAAAAGCACGGGATTTTCCAGGGTTACTATTTCTTTCATCATCTGGGTATGGATCGCCACCTGCGCGAGCAATTTGGCGAACACCCGCAGTACGAGCAAACCATCGAGTTCTGCGCACTGTATGACGCGGCGGCGTTCGACCCCGCCTATGCCACCCTGCCCCTGATTTTTTTCGAACCGATGCTGGCGCGGGTCTTTGCCCAGCCGAAAAACTCGCTCTACAAAGCTGCCATGGAACGCCAGGCCAGCCTGTGACCTCTTGTCACTTGCGCCGGGTAGATGAAGGTTTGCGCATTTGGCGAGATAAAAGTCTTTTTGTCATTTGCAGTGCTGTATCCTGCCCAGGCTTTGTGAAAAGCGTGGCACATCTGCAATTGCACAACAGACCTTGCGAGGAGCGACGACGATGCACGAGATTCCCAATCTCCCCTTCCCAAGCCTGCACGAGACTGAGCAGCCAACCCCGCAACAGGCCGGCAGTGACAAACAAGCGCCGGCACAGGCAACACCGGTCGACAGCGATAGCGACGACTGACCGCAGCACCCAGACCGTGTGGAAAGCGTGACATTGCGCGCTTTCCACACCGCCTGAATCAAGAGACACGCCACATGCCCGATACCCCCCACAATTCCCCCGATGAAGCGTTACTCGGCGCCGCCCTGCAAATGGTCGACGTCTGGAGCCGCCTCAGCCCGGAAAAACAGGCGCTGCTGCTCAAGCGCTTTGGCACCCAGGAAAACGCCCTGGCCGCGCTGGTGACCACGCGCATGCTCGACCCCAAAACCCCCTGATTTTTATCCTGTGGCGAGAGGGGCTTGCCCCCGTTGGGCTGTGCAGCCGCCCCCCCTGTCAGGTAAACCGAGGTGGCAGGTTTTGGGGCGGCTGCGCCACCCGACGGGGGCAAGCCCCCTCGCCACAGCAAGCCCCCTAAACACCACAAGCCCTCTGGTCACAGTAAGCCCCTTTGCCACAGTTGCCGTGGTGAATGATTTTCTGGCAGCGTAAAGCACCGGTATCATAAGCAACCTATCTTTTCCTGCCGCGACAGTGGATCTTTCCCATGCCAGATACCCAGCGCCCCATGGCGGTCACGCTGCAAGTCGTTTCCATCGTGCTGTTCACCTTTATCGGCTACCTGAATATCGGCATCCCCCTGGCCGTATTGCCGGGCTATGTCCACAGCGACCTGGGCTTTGGCGCCGTGATCGCGGGCCTGGTGATCAGCGTGCAGTACCTGGCCACCCTACTGAGCCGGCCCTACGCCGGGCGCATCATCGACAACCGCGGCAGCAAGCGCGCGGTGATGTACGGCCTGGCCGGTTGCGGCTTGAGCGGGGTGTTCATGCTGGCATCCGCCGCCCTGACCCACCTGCCGGCCCTGAGCCTGGCCAGCCTGTTGATTGGCCGGCTGGTGCTGGGCAGTGCCGAAAGCCTGGTGGGTTCGGGTTCCATTGGCTGGGGCATCGGCCGGGTCGGCGCGGTGAATACCGCCAAGGTCATCTCCTGGAACGGCATTGCCAGCTATGGCGCCCTGGCGATTGGCGCCCCGCTGGGGGTGTTGCTGGTCAGTCGGTTCGGGCTGTGGAGCATGGGTGCCAGCATTATTGCCCTGGCGGTGCTGGGCCTGTTGCTGGCCTGGCCGAAAGTCGCGGCGCCCATTGTGGTCGGCGAGCGCCTGCCCTTTATGCATGTGCTCGGCCGCGTGCTGCCCCACGGCTGCGGGCTGGCCCTGGGTTCCATCGGTTTTGGCACCATCGCCACGTTTATCACCCTGTATTACGCGACCCGCAACTGGGATAACGCAGTGCTGTGCCTGAGCCTGTTCGGCGCCAGCTTTATCGGGGCGCGGTTGCTGTTCGGCAACCTGATCAACCGGATCGGCGGGTTTCGCGTGGCGATTGCCTGCCTGTCGGTAGAAACCCTCGGCCTGCTGCTGTTGTGGCTGGCCCCGAGCGCCGAGCTGGCCCTGGCGGGCGCGGCCTTGAGCGGTTTCGGGTTTTCCCTGGTGTTCCCCGCGCTGGGGGTTGAAGCGGTCAACCTGGTACCCGCCTCCAGCCGTGGCGCGGCGGTAGGGGCCTATTCGTTGTTTATCGACTTGTCATTGGGTATCACCGGGCCGTTGGCAGGGGCGATTGCGGCGGGTTTCGGCTTTGCCTCGATCTTTTTGTTTGCCGCGCTGGCGGCCTTCGCCGGGCTGCTGCTGAGCCTGTACCTGTATCGCCAGGCCCCCAAATACCGCGACGAACGTAACGCCGGCTAGAAATCCACCTTGCCGCGCCCGGCCTTGATGCTGCCGCGCTTGGTCTTGGATTCCAGGCGACGCTTTTTCGAGCCCAGGGTGGGCTTGGTCGGGCGGCGTTTTTTCTCGACCTTGGTCGCGCTGAGGATCAACTCCACCAGACGTTCCAGGGCATCGGCGCGGTTCTGTTCCTGGGTCCGGTATTGCTGGGCCTTGAGGATCAACACGCCGTCGCTGGTAATCCGACTGTCACGCAGTGCCAGCAGGCGTTCCTTGTAGAACGGCGGCAGCGACGAAGCGCCGATATCGAAGCGCAAGTGCACGGCGCTGGAGACCTTGTTGACGTTCTGCCCGCCAGCGCCCTGGGCGCGGATGGCCGTCAACTCGATTTCGGCATCGGGCAGGTGCACGTTACTAGAGATCACCAACATCGAAAGCGGGTCCGTGAGCGAGGGTAGAGGCCGGGTTGCCGGCCCCTACGCGGTGGGCTAGGGGTTCAGCGAGGATACAGCACTCACGTCAGCCTGAGCCTTGCGCTTGTTCTTGAGCACATAGCACACCCACATAAAGGCCAGCCAGACAGGAATCGCATACACCGAGACCTGAATCCCCGGAATCAACAACATGACCCCCAGGATAAACACCACAAACGCCAGGCACACGTAGTTGCCATAGGGGTACCACAGCGCCTTGAACAGCGGCACCTGACCGGTGCGGTTCATGTGCTGGCGGAACTTGAAGTGCGAGAAGCTGATCATCGCCCAGTTGATCACCAACGTGGCCACCACCAGGGACATCAGCAGTTCCAGGGCGTGTTGCGGGATCCAGTAGTTCATCAACACCGCCACCAGGGTGACGGCCGCCGAGGCCAGGATCGAACGCACCGGCACGCCGCGCTTGTCGATCTTCGCCAACGCCGCCGGGGCGTCGCCTTGCTCGGCCATGCCCAGCAGCATGCGGCTGTTGCAGTAGGTGCCGCTGTTGTACACCGACAGCGCCGCCGTCAGCACCACGAAGTTGAGGATATGCGCGGCGGTGTTGCTGCCCAGCATCGAGAACACCTGCACGAACGGGCTGCCGCTATAGGCATCGCCGGAAGCATTCAGGGTCACCAGCAGGCTGTCCCACGGCGTCAGCGACAGCAGCACTACCAGGGCGCCAATGTAGAAAATCAGGATGCGGTAGATCACCTGATTGATCGCCTTGGGGATCACGGTGCGTGGCTGGTCCGCTTCAGCGGCGGTAAAACCGAGCATTTCCAGGCCGCCAAAGGAGAACATGATGATTGCCATGGCCATCACCAGGCCGCCGACACCATGGGGGAAGAACCCGCCGTGTTCCCACAGGTTGGTCACCGACGCCTGGGGCCCGCCGGTGCCGCTGACCAGCAGATAGCTGCCCAGGGCGATCATGCCGATAATCGCCACCACCTTGATAATCGCAAACCAGAACTCGGCTTCGCCAAACACTTTGACGTTGGCCAGGTTGATCACATTGATCAGCACGAAAAAGGCCGCCGCCGAGACCCAGGTCGGAATCTCCGGCCACCAGTAATGCACATACTTGCCGACCGCCGTCAGCTCCGACATGCCCACCAGGATATAGAGGATCCAGCAGTTCCAGCCCGACAAGAAGCCTGCGAAACCGCCCCAGTACTTGTGGGCAAAATGGCTGAAGGAACCGGCCACTGGCTCTTCGACGATCATTTCGCCCAACTGGCGCATGATCATAAAGGCAATGAAACCGCAGATGGCATAGCCGAGGATCATCGACGGGCCGGCTGACTTCAGCACCCCCGCCGAGCCCAGGAACAGGCCGGTACCGATCGCGCCACCGAGGGCGATCAATTGAATATGACGATTTTTCAGGCCGCGCTTCAGTTCGCCTGAATGCGAGTTGGGTCCACTCATGAAAAGGGTCTCACGCAAGGTTTGATGATGTTCAATACACGATGCTGCTTTGAAACCGACTCAAGCAGCGCCGATCAAACCCCAGCGCAAACACCAGGAGTCCAGCGTCTTTCTAACGGTCATGCGTCACCTGTTTGTTTTTATCTGTGACGAAATCGAACCCGTCCGGCTTATGGCCGGGCGGAGTTAACAAGGCAGCTAGCCTTGAAGGCCTTTTGCGTGGGTACGCAAGGGGGGTCACAGTAAAACGCGGCGCATTGTACACCGCTCGATCCGCTAGGGAGGGTTGCGGGAGAGATTGTTCGTCAAATGGAAGATTTTCTTTACACAGAAAGTTCATCAAGAGCACGCCCTGCGTAGGCTCGGCCCAGTCGTAAAATAATCGTTACATCGCGGAAGCCATTCCTGACACCCCACCGACTCCCCCGTGGCGAGCGGGCTTGCCCGCGTTGGACTGCGCAGCAGTCTCTTGAAAGAACAACCCAGTCAACCAGGCAGACCGAGACAGCAGAGTGTGGGGCTGCTGCGCAGCCCGACGCGGGCAGGCCCGCTCGCCACACAGCGTGCAAAAAAAAACGCCAACCCGCAGGTTGACGCTTTTTCTTACAGCTTGAAGCTTAAAGCTTGCTGCTGCTCTTAAGGCTTCTTACGCCCAAACCCCGGACGCTGGCCGGAACCTGCCGGTGCGCCACGGCGCTTGCCCGACGGCTCGTCCGCAACCAGTTTGAGCCCTGGGCGCTTTTTCGGCGCGGGCTTGGCTGGACGCTTGGCACCTTCGGCTGGGCGATCAGTCTGCGGAGCACCACGGCCGGTATCGCCACGGTTGCTGCGACCGCCCGTTGGTGCTTCGCCACGACCGGCAGGCCGCGGGGTACGCGGTGCACGCTCGCCATCCTGACGGGCTGGAGCCGATGGACGACGATCGCCCTCGATCTGCGGCTGACGGGAAATACGACCGCTTGTGGCCGGAGCGTCCAGCGCCGGGCGCAAGGTGCGCGCAACGCGTTCGGTACGTGCCACCGGGCGCGACGATTTACGCTGCATGCGCTCCAGCTTGTCTTTGCTCTTGGCATTCATCTGCGGCATGGCCACAGGGGTCAGGCCCACTTCAGCACTGAGGATGTCGACTTCGTACTGGCTCATTTCGCGCCAGCGACCCATCGGCAGGTCCGAGTTGAGGAACACCGGGCCGAAACGCACGCGCTTCAGGCGGCTGACCACCAAGCCCTGGGATTCCCACAGGCGACGTACTTCACGGTTACGCCCTTCCATCACCACGCAGTGGTACCAGTGGTTGAAACCTTCGCCACCGGGGGCCTGCTTGATGTCGGTGAACTTGGCCGGGCCGTCTTCCAGCACCACGCCAGCCTTGAGGCGTTCGATCATCTCGTCATCGACTTCACCCCGTACACGTACCGCGTACTCACGGTCCATCTCGTAGGACGGGTGCATCAGGCGGTTGGCCAGTTCACCGTCGGTGGTGAACATCAGCAAGCCGGTGGTGTTGATGTCCAGGCGGCCGATGTTGATCCAACGGCCTTCTTTAGGCTTGGGCATCTTGTCGAACACGGTTGGACGGCCTTCCGGGTCGTCACGGGTGCAGATCTCGCCGTCGGGCTTGTTGTACATGATCACGCGGCGCACCGATTCGGCGGCCTCTTCACGCTTGATGACCTTGCCATCAATGGTGATCGCATCATGCAGGTCGACGCGCTGGCCCAGGGTGGCTTCGACGCCATTGACCTTGATGCGCTTCTGGGTGATCCAGGCTTCTACGTCGCGGCGCGAGCCGACGCCGATACGGGCGAGGACTTTTTGCAGTTTCTCGCCGGCTGGGCCGATTTCCTGGCTGTCGTTCTGGTCTTGGTCTTTCATCTTAAGCACCTCCCGGTGTGTCGATTCAGGCGTGGCCTGAAGGTATTGAAACTGTTGTCTTGGGCGAACGCATCGCCGAAGGGTCGCGAATCATACGCTCATGGCGCGCATTGCGCATCAGAGACTAGTCGATATGGGCCGGCTCATTTGCTTTTCCGCCGACCGGTGGCACCCAAGGCGATCAGCCGCAGCTCGGCTTCGGCCAGCACCGCGCGCTTGTCGACCTTGTCGAGCTTCTTCCAGGCCCGGATCTCACGCTTGCTACGCCCGCAGCCGACGCAGATATCGTCGCTGAACTTGCAGAGGCTGATGCAGGGGTCTTTGGTGGAGCTCATATACATTCTCCCTGGTGCAGAAGATCCAATGTGGGAGCGGGCTTGCTCGCGATTGCGGTAGATCAGTCATATATCCAGTGGCTGACACTCCGCAATCGCGAGCAAGCCCGCTCCCACATTTGCTTCTGGGTCAGTCTTCGAATTCGCGGCGTTCGTTTTCGATGGCTTCGGCCAGTGCCCGGGCTTCGGCTTCTTCTTCGCTCAACTCGGGTTGTTCCAGGGCGGCGACGGCGGCCAGCAGTTTTTCGCGGGCCGCGGCTACGCCGAGGATATCCTCCTCGGGGGCCGCTTCCACGTTTACCTCAAGCTCAGGCTCAGACTCAGGCGCCACCGCCCCATCACGCAGCAAGTCATCAAAGTCGGTCTTGATCCCCTGCTCCATATCGTCCAGCTCCAGCAGCAAGGTGTGGAAACTGGTCTCGTCCTTCGGCTCTTCCGGCTCGGCGCTGGCATCAGCCAGCTCCTGCAAGCCGGGCGGCACCGGGGCATCGTCAAAATCGAGCACCGGTTCGGCCTCGATCTCGCGCAGCTCGGCCAAGGGCGGCAGGTCGTCGAGGTTCTTCAGGTTGAAGTGATCGAGAAACACCTTGGTGGTGGCGAACATCGCGGGTTTGCCGGGTACGTCGCGGTAGCCGACGATACGGATCCACTCGCGCTCCAGCAGCGTCTTGACGATATGGCTGTTGACTGCCACGCCGCGCACGTCTTCGATCTCGCCACGGGTGATGGGCTGGCGATAGGCAATCAGCGCCATGGTTTCCAGCATCGCCCGGGAATACCGTTGCGGGCGCTCTTCCCACAGGCGCCCCACCCACGGCGAAAACTTCTCACGGATCTGCAAGCGATAGCCCGAGGCCACTTCGCGCAGTTCAAAAGCACGGCCGTCACAGGATTTACGCAGGATTTCCAGGGCCTTCTTGAACACCGGCGGTTCCGGGCGCTCGGCCTCTTCAAACAGTTCAAACAGGCGTTCCAGCGATTGCGGCTTGCCCGAGGCCAAGAGGAAGGCTTCCAACAGCGGTGCCAGTTCGCGAGGTTCAGTCAGATTCATCAATTCAGCTCGTTATTCGGCTCGCGCCCGCACGTGGATAGCCGCAAAAGGCTCATTCTGCACCAGCTCGACCAAGGATTCCTTGACCAGCTCGAGGATCGCCATAAAGGTCACCACCACGCCCAGGCGCCCTTCTTCGGCGGTAAACAGCTCGACAAACGGCACAAAGCCGCCGCCCTTGAGACGCTCCAGCACATCGCTCATACGCTCGCGGGTGGACAAGGCTTCGCGGCTGACCTGGTGGCTTTCAAACATATCGCCACGGCGCAGCACCTCGGCCATGGACATCAACAGTTCTTCCAGGCTCACATCCGGCAATAATTTGCGCGCCCGGGCTTCCGGGGCATCGAGCTTGGGCACCACCACGTCACGGCCCACGCGGCTCAAGCCATCAATGCCTTCGGCGGCAGCCTTGAAGCGCTCGTATTCCTGCAGGCGGCGGATCAGCTCGGCGCGGGGGTCGTCCTCTTCGGCTTCGATTGTCTCGGAACGCGGCAGCAGCATGCGCGACTTGATCTCCGCCAGCATCGCCGCCATCACCAGGTACTCGGCGGCCAGTTCCAGGCGCACCGACTGCATCAACTCGACATAGCCCATGTACTGGCGGGTAATTTCCGCCACAGGGATATCGAGGATATTGATGTTCTGCTTGCGGATCAGGTACAGCAGCAAGTCCAGCGGACCCTCGAAGGCCTCAAGGAACACTTCCAGGGCATCCGGCGGGATATACAGGTCCAGGGGCATTTCCATGACCGCCTGGCCGTAGACCATGGCAAATGGCAGCTCCTGCTGGGCGCCGGCCTGACTGTCGACGGTTTCCACGGCCGACATTCAGGCCTCGACCAGGAACGGTGCCGGATCGCCACAACCCACACGGATCACCTCCGGCTCGCCGTCGGCCAGGTTGATCACGGTGGACGCCTTGTTGCCGCCATACCCGCCGTCGATGATCAGGTCTACGTGCTTTTCCAGGAGTTGGCGCATTTCATAGGGATCTTCCAGCGGCTCAGTGTCGCCGGGCATGATCAACGACACGCTCATCAGCGGCTCACCCAGCTCGGCCAGCAGCGCCAGGGCAATGGGGTGCTCCGGCACCCGCAGGCCGATAGTGCGCTTTTTCGGGTGCAGCAACAGACGCGGCACCTCGCGGGTGGCATTCAGAATAAAGGTGTACGGCCCCGGCGTATGGGCCTTGAGCAGGCGGAAAGTGCCGGTATCGACTTTGGCGAACAGGCCCAATTGCGACAGGTCGCTGCAGATCAGCGCAAAGTTGTGATTCTTGTCCAGTTCGCGCAGGCGTCTTACGCGCTCCACGGCGTTCTTGTCGCCGATCTGGCAACCGATGGCGTAGGAGGAATCCGTGGGGTAGATCACCACGCCGCCGCCTCGAATGATCTCCACGGCCTGCTTGATCAGCCGCGCTTGCGGGTTTTCCGGGTGAATCTGGAAAAATTGACTCACGTTCTCTACCTGTTCAGACGGTGGCGGTAATGGGGTCATGCTTGAATCGCCCCCACAGGAGCGGCAAGTCTTCCGGGACCGGGCGATATTCGCCGATCTCCGACCAGCCGCCTGGGCCATGGAAATCACTGCCGGCACTGACCAGCAGACCAAATTCACGGGCAAGAATCGCCAGGCTGCCAACCTGTTCGGCGGGTTGATGCCCATTGACCACTTCGATGGCGTGGCCACCCGCTTGAATATAGTCGCCTATCAGCTTGCGACGCTTGCTGCGGGTAAAATCGTAATGCCAGGGGTGCGCCAGGCTGACCCAGGCCCCGGAAGCACGCAACGTGGCAACCGTGTCCTCCAGAGTCGGCCAGTGCAGCTTGACGTCCCCCAGCTTGCCGGCGCCCAGCCATTTGCGGAACGCTTCGGCGCGGTCCTTGACGAACCCTTCACGCACCATCCAGTCGGCAAAATGCGGACGGGCCGGCGCGTTGCCGCTGTCGCCCAGCTCCTGCTGGATCGCTCGGGCGCCCTCCAGCGCGTTGGGCATGCCCTTGAGCGCCAGTTTGCGGCTTATTTCTTCGGACCGCAGCCAGCGGCCATCGTGCAAATTGGCAATGGCCGCCACCAATGGCGGGGCCGTGACGTCAAAACCGTAGCCCAGGACATGAATGGTCGCGCCGCCCCAGGTGCAGGACAATTCGACGCCATTGACCAGATGCATCCCCAGGGCCGTGGCGGCACTACGCGCCTCTTCCAGGCCTTCGAGGGTGTCGTGGTCAGTCAGCGACAGGACTCGCACGCCTTTTTCAAACGCACGCGCAACCAGTACCGCGGGCGCCAGGGCGCCGTCGGAGGCCGTGCTGTGGCAGTGCAAATCAACATTCACGGAAGTGTGTAACCTCAAGTCAGCTGGCGCTTTCGCTACCAAGGATGTTTGTTATTATGCCGCCACATCCAGCTTCTGGCTCTTACTGTGAAACAATTCATCGACTTCATCCCGCTGTTGCTGTTCTTCATCGTTTTCAAAACCGATCCACGGGTCCTTGATATCGGCGGCCATGAGCTGTCGTTCGGCGGCATCTACAGCGCCACGGCGGTGCTGATCATCAGCTCCCTGGTGGTCTACGGCGCGATCTTCATCTCCCAGCGCAAGCTGGAAAAAAGCCAGTGGCTGACCCTGATCGCCTGCCTGGTCTTTGGCGGCCTGACCCTGGCCTTCCACAGCGAGACCTTCCTGAAATGGAAAGCCCCGGTGGTCAACTGGCTGTTTGCCCTGGCCTTTATCGGTAGCCACTTCATTGGTGATCGCCTGCTGATCAAGCGGATCATGGGCCACGCCCTGAGCCTGCCGGAGCCGATCTGGACCCGCCTGAATATCGCCTGGATCGGGTTTTTCCTGTTCTGTGGCGCGGCCAACCTGTTCGTGGCCTTTACCTTCCAGAGCTACTGGGTCGACTTCAAGGTGTTCGGCAGCCTGGGCATGACCGTGGTGTTCCTGGTTGCCCAGGGTATCTACCTGTCGCGCCATCTGCATGACACCGACCCCACCACGCCAAAAACCGAGGACTGACATGCTCTACGCCATCATCGCCACCGACGTCGCCAACTCCCTGGAAAAACGCCTGTCCGTTCGCCCGGCCCACGTGGACCGCCTCAAGGCGCTGCAGGCCGAGGGGCGCTTGGTGATCGCCGGCCCGCACCCGGCGGTCGACAGCAATGATCCGGGGGACGCTGGCTTCACCGGCAGCCTGATCATCGCCGAGTTCGCCTCCCTGGCCGATGCCCAGGCCTGGGCCAAGGCCGACCCGTATGTGGCGGCCGGCGCCTATGCCGATGTCGTGGTCAAACCGTTCAAACAAGTCCTGCCCTGATCGAGGTGGTGCTGAACCTATTGGGCTCGGCAAACGCCTAATCGCTCATTATTCTCGGTAACCTGCCGACAACGTTCTGAATATTCGTGTGGAATCAGGAGTTCCGATGCGCTTACGTCAGTTGTGTCTGTTGGCAGTGTTAACGATCGGGGCTACGGCCCAGGCTGAAGAAACCTCGAACACCGGCAGTTCCACGCCCCTGTCCTTGAGTGCCGGCAGCCAGATCACCGAGTTGCAGCAACGCTTGAAAGAAAGCGAACGCCTGCGCGAAGAGCTGAGCAAACAATTGCAGACTGCCGATGCTGCCCGCGAGAGTGCGCAACTGAGCCGGCTGCGCCAGGACAATCAGCGCCTGGCCCAGCAACTCAAGGAAGCACAAGGTGGCGCCCTGCCACGCTGGCTCACTGACCAGCAGCAGTGGTTTGTGATTGGTGCGGGAGTTGCGCTGGTCGCCCTGCTGTGCGGTATCTTCGCCAGTGGCGGGCATCGGCGCCGTCGACAATGGCTAAATTGAGTGAGTCATGAGCGAGCTGTTACTGATAGATGATGACCAGGAGCTTTGTGAGCTGCTGACCAGTTGGTTGAGCCAGGAAGGTTTCCAGGTGCGCGCTTGCCATGACGGCGTGAGCGCGCGCAAAGCCCTGGCCGAAGCCGCGCCGGCGGCGGTGGTGCTGGATGTGATGCTGCCCGACGGCAGCGGCCTGGAGTTGCTCAAGCAATTGCGCGCCGACCACCCGGAGTTGCCGGTACTGATGCTCTCGGCCCGGGGCGAGCCCCTGGACCGGATCCTCGGCCTGGAACTGGGTGCCGATGACTACCTGGCCAAGCCCTGCGACCCCCGCGAACTGACCGCCCGCCTGCGGGCGGTACTGCGCCGCAGCCACCCGACGGCGGTGTCGACCCAGCTGGAACTGGGCGACCTGTGCTTCAGCCCGGTGCGTGGTGTGGTGATCATCGACCATCAGGAACTGACCCTCACCCTGTCCGAAAGCCGCCTGCTGGAAGCCTTGCTGCGCCAGCCGGGCGAGCCCCTGGACAAGCAGGAGCTGGCGCAGATCGCCCTGGGGCGCAAGCTGACCTTGTATGACCGCAGCCTGGACATGCACGTCAGCAACCTGCGCAAGAAAATCGGCCCGCATGCCGACGGCCGCCCGCGGATCGTTGCATTGCGCAGCCGTGGCTACTACTACAGCCTCTGACATCCCCTGCAGGAGCCGGCAAGCCGGCACCTACAGGTTTGTAAGCCCCCACCCAATCCGTCTTTACCCAAGCTTTACCCTTCCCTGACCGCCGCTGACCTTGATCTTCGTAATCTACTCACATCCGGACTCACCGGAACCGAGACAAGGAGAAACACCATGCGCAAGACCCTTATCGCTCTGATGTTCGCCGCAGCCCTGCCGACCGTCGCCATGGCCATGCCAGAAGGCCATGGCCCGATGGGCGGCCCTGAAGGCCACATGATGGGTGGCACGGGCCACGGCGGTGAACACGGCATGCGCGGCAAAGGCGGCCCGTTCAGCCAACTGGACCTGACCCGCGAGCAGCGCCAGCAGATCGGCAAACTGATGGGCGAACAACGGGAAGGCCGCCAACAACTGGTCAAGAAGTACCTGGACAAACTCCCGGCCGCTGACCAGAAGGCCATGAAGGACGAAATGGCCGCCGCCAAGCAGAAAACCCAGGCGGATATCCGCGCCCTGCTCAAGCCTGACCAGCAGAAGAAGTTCGACGAAATGGCGAAGAAGCGCGCCGAGCGTCAAGCCGAGTGGCAGCAGTTCCAGGCCTGGAAAGCGCAACAACCGCAAAAAGCGCAATAATGCGTTAGCAACCTCCCAGCCCAGTGGCCCGTGCCGCTGGGCTTTTCCTGTTTGAGGGTTTCCTGTGCGTTCACTCTTCTGGCGCATCCTTGCCAGTTTCTGGCTGGCTATCGCCCTGGTTGCCGGGCTGTCGATCCTGCTTGGGCATATGCTCAACCAGGACGCCTGGATTCTCAGCCGCCATCCCGGCCTCAACAACCTGGCCGAAGAATGGACCCAGCGTTATGAAACCCAGGGCGAGGACGCCGCCCAGGATTTGTTGCAACAGCGCAAACGCCAGTACCACGTCGATGTGCAGGTGCTCAACGAGAGCGGCGACCCGGTGGTGCGTGGCACCTTCCCGCGCCGCGCCGCCGCCTTCGAAGCCCGCCAGCATGAGAGCCATGAGGGCCGGCTACCGTGGCGCCGCCTGACGGCCGAGTACACCAGTGAAAAAACCGGCGATACCTACCTGCTGATCTACCGCATCGCCCTGCCGGAACTGGATGCCTGGCACCGCAGCAGCCTGCTCTGGCCCTTGAGTGCCCTGGCGATTGCGTTGGTGGTGCTGACCCTGTTCAGCCTTCTGGTGACCCTGTCCATCACTCGCCCCCTCAGCCGTCTGCGCGGTGCAGTGCATGAGCTGGGCCAGACCACGTACCAGCAAAACAGCCTGGCGCGCCTGGCCGACCGACGTGATGAATTTGGCGTACTGGCCACCGACTTCAACCGCATGGGCGCTCGCCTGCAAAGCCTGATCGGCAGCCAGCGGCAATTGCTGCGCGATGTGTCCCACGAACTGCGCTCGCCCCTGGCGCGCCTGCGGATCGCCCTGGCCCTGGCGGAACGCGCCACGCCCGAAGCCCGGGAGAAGCTCTGGCCGCGCCTGACCCTGGAATGTGATCGCCTGGAAGCCTTGATCAGCGAGATCCTGGTGCTGGCGCGGGTCGACGCCGACAACGCCAGCGCCGAAGACATCGACCTCAACGCCCTGCTCAAGACCCTGCAAAAGGACGCCCAACTCGGCGCCCCGGAGCAGCAGGTGCAACTGCACGCCGAGCCGGCGCTGCAACTCAAGGGCTGGCCCCATATGATCGAGCGGGCGCTGGACAACCTGTTGCGTAATGCCCAGCGCTTCAACCCTCCCACCCAGCCGATTGAAGTCCAGGCCCAGCGCCAAGGCGAACGCATTGTGATCAGCGTGCGCGACCACGGCCCGGGCGTGGAGGCCGAACACCTGCAAAAACTGGGCGAGCCGTTTTACCGCGCCCCCGGGCAAACCGCCCAAGGTCATGGGCTGGGCCTGGCCATCGCCCGCCGGGCCGCCGAACGTCATGGCGGCAGCTTGAGCCTGGCCAATCACCCGGAGGGCGGATTTATCGCCACCCTGGACTTGCCCTTGCAGCCGGGGATTGCAGCACACCCCTGAAGATCTTCTATGATGGCCCCTCTCTTATGGAGGGCCTTTGATGACTGATCTGCTCACCTCGATCCAGCGTGCACTCGATCTGCCGCCCACGCCGCTGGCGACCACTGAAGCCGGCGCCCTGCCGTCAACCTTCGCTGTCACCGAGCTGGCCTGCGCCAGCATCGGGGCTGCAGGTCAGGCCATAGCCCGGCTGCTGGAACAACAAACCGGGCGTCTGCCCCTGGTCTGCGTCGACCCGCGCCTAGCCTCCTTCTGGTTCTCCAGCTCCCTGCGCCCACTGGGCTGGAGCGTACCGCCGCTGTGGGATCCGATTGCCGGCGACTACGCCTGCGCTGACGGCTGGATTCGTCTGCACACCAACGCCCCCCACCACCGCGCAGCTGCCGAGCGTGTACTGGGGCAGGTCGCGGATCGGGCGGCGATGGCGCTCAAGGTCGCCTCCTGCAACGCCGCCGAGCTTGAGCAGGCGATTGTCGATGAGGCCGGCTGCGCCGCGCAGATGCGCACCTGGCAGCAGTGGCAGGCTCATCCCCAAGGGTTGGCGGTCAATCAGGAACCGTTGGTGGCATGGGAGCGCTTCGAGGCAGCCGGCAACACCACCTGGCTGGGCAACGTGGCGCGCCCGTTGGCGGGGGTCAAGGTACTGGACCTGACCCGCGTTCTGGCCGGTCCTGTGGCCAGCCGTTTTCTCGCAGGGCTTGGCGCCGACGTATTACGCATCGACTCCCCCACCTGGAACGAACCAGGGGTCGTGCCGGAAATGACCCTGGGCAAACGCTGCGCGCGCCTGGACCTTAAAAACACCGACGACCGGCAATTGTTCGAAGGTTTGCTCAAGGATGCCGACATTCTGTTTCACGGTTATCGGGCCGATGCACTAGAGCAACTGGGTTACAACGCGAGCGCACTGCAGCAACTCGCCCCCGGCCTGATCGACGTCAGCCTCAACGCCTACGGCTGGAGCGGCCCGTGGCGCAATCGCCGGGGCTTCGACAGCCTGGTGCAGATGAGCAGCGGCATCGCCCACGCCGGCATGCAATGGAAGCAGGCGGATAAACCCGTGCCGCTGCCGGTGCAGGCGCTGGACCATGCCACCGGTTACCTGATGGCGGCCAGTGCGATACGGGCCTTGGCCGAGCGTTTAAGCAGCGGGCATGGGGGGTCGGCCCGGCTGTCGCTGGCGCGTACGGCGAAATTGTTGATCGAGGCGGGACAAGACGTGAAGCAGCCAGCGCTGCGTGAAGAAGAACCGGGTGATCAGGGGCTGCTGGTGGAGCAGACGGCCTGGGGGGCGGCGCATCGGTTGCTGGCGCCGGTCACTCTTGCCGGGACACCGCTGCAGTGGGATTTGCCGGCTGGGGAATTGGGCGCGCATCGGGCACGGTGGTGACCTTGAAATGGTCATCGCGGGCAAGCCCGGCTCCCACAGTTGACCGGGTACACGATCAACTGCGGGAGCGGGCTTGCCCGCGATAAGGCCCTCCCCAGCACAATCAACCAAGCGTCATGCTCACAGGGTCAGCACCCCGCTATACAACCCATACGCCGCCAGGCTCGCCCCGGCAATCACGCAACTGAAAATCCCCTTTTCCAGCAAGGTAAACAGCGGCTGGCCCTGCTCGCGCTTGGCCTGGGCAAACAGAATCACCCCAGGTGCATACAGCAACGCCGACAGCAGCAGGTATTTCAAGCCCCCGGCATACAGCAGCCACACCGCATAGCCCAGGGCAATCACGCCGACCAGCAGGTCCTTGAGCCGCTGGCCATGGGCTTCTTCGTAGGTTTCTCCGCGCCCGCACAACAACACGGCATAGGCCGCCGACCATAAATACGGCACGAGGATCATCGACGACGCCAGGTAGATCAACGTGGTGTAAGTGCTGGCCGAAAACAGCGTGATCACCAGGAACAGCTGGATCATCACATTGGTCAGCCACAACGCATTGACCGGCACGCGGTTGGCATTTTCCTTTTTCAGGAAGGCCGGCATGGTCTTGTCATGGGCAGTGGCGTAGAGAATCTCGGCACACAGCAAGGCCCATGACAGCAACGCCCCCAGCAGCGACACCGCCAGGCCGATGCTGATCAACATTGCGCCCCAGGGGCCGACGATATGTTCCAGCACGCCCGCCAGTGAGGGGTTCTGCAAATTGGCCAACTCGGGCTGGCTCATGATCCCCAGGGACAGCACGTTGACCAGCACCAGCAGGGCCAGCACTCCGACAAACCCGATCACCGTGGCGCGGCCCACGTCCGAGCGTTTTTCCGCGCGCGCCGAGTAAACACTGGCCCCTTCGATACCGATAAACACAAACACGGTGACCAGCATCATATTGCGCACCTGGTCCATCACCCCACCGAACTGCGGGTTGCCCAGGCCCCAGATATCCCGGGTGAATACATCCGCCTTGAAGGCCACGGCGGCGATCACGATAAACATCAGCAGCGGTACGATCTTGGCCACGGTGGTGACCTGGTTGATAAACGCTGCCTCCTTGATCCCGCGCATCACCAGAAAATGCACAGCCCACAGCAGCAACGACGCGCAACCGATCGCCACCGGCGTGTTGCCCTGGCCGAACACCGGAAAAAAATAGCCCAGGGTGCTGAACAGCAACACGAAATAGCCGACGTTGCCCATCCAGGCGCTGATCCAGTAGCCCCAGGCAGACGAGAAGCCCATGTAGTCGCCAAACCCCGCCTTGGCATAGGCATACACCCCGGAGTCGAGGTTGGGCTTGCGGTTGGCCAGGGTCTGGAACACGAACGCGAGGGTCAACATGCCAATGGCAGTGATCCCCCAACCGATCAGGATCGCCCCCACCTCGGCCCGCGCAGCCATGTTCTGTGGCAACGAGAAGATTCCGCCGCCAATCATCGAGCCCACCACCAATGCCACCAGGGCACTGAGACGCAGCTTTTGTGCCGGTTGCGACATAGAAACTCCTGCAGATAAAACAGTTATTGAGCGCTGCACTCAGCTAATTTATCGAAATCAATCAATGTTTATTAGCTATAGCGAATAAAACTGCTCGCCTCATAACTTAATGACATTTCAATTAGTCGAGTTTAGGTAAATTTAGAATTTAAATACGGCTTGTCTTTTATCCATGGGAGGTATTTGGCAAAGCCTCTGAAAAAGTTTGCACATCTGCGAAAACGGGCTAGCTTCAAGCGTCCACGTCTTGCGCACAAAAGGATTAACCCGAACGGAGAGATGCTCTGAAATGAGCATATCCGGGCAATTATACGCCTGTAGCATTTATTCATAAGTCTTTAATTCACAATGGAATGTGCCAATGAAGTGATCTAAGTCAGCTATTTGAATAGCGCACAGTTTTATTCTGTGGTCTCTCTTCTCCTGCATTGGAGTCACGCAATGTCTGAATCTCCCGGAAAACTTCGATTAGGCGCCCTTGTTGCTCTTGTTGTGGGCTCAATGATTGGCGGCGGGATCTTCTCGTTGCCACAGAACATGGCCGCCAGCGCCGATGTCGGTGCGGTGTTGATTGGTTGGGTTATCACTGCCGTGGGTATGTTGACCCTGGCCTTTGTATTCCAGACCCTGGCCAATCGCAAACCTGACCTGGACGGCGGCGTGTACGCCTACGCCAAGGCCGGTTTTGGCGACTACATGGGTTTCTCGTCAGCCTGGGGCTACTGGATCAGTGCCTGGCTGGGCAACGTCGGCTACTTCGTGTTGCTGTTCAGCACCCTGGGCTACTTCTTCCCCATCTTCGGCGAAGGCAACACCCCGGCGGCAGTGATCGGCGCCTCGGTGCTGTTGTGGGCCGTGCATTTTCTGGTATTGCGCGGGATCAAGGAGGCGGCGTTTATCAACCTGGTGACCACCGTCGCCAAGATCGTACCGCTGGTGCTGTTTGTATTGATCGCGCTGTTCGCGTTCAAGCTGGACATCTTCACCGCTGATATCTGGGGCCTGAAAAACCCCGACCTGGGCAGCGTGATGAACCAGGTGCGCAACATGATGCTGGTCACCGTCTGGGTATTTATCGGTATCGAAGGCGCGAGCATCTTCTCGTCCCGTGCCGAAAAACGCTCGGACGTGGGCAAGGCCACCGTTATCGGCTTTATCACCGTGCTGCTGTTCCTGATGCTGGTGAACGTGCTGTCCCTGGGCATCATGACCCAACCGGAACTGGCCAAGCTGCAGAACCCGTCGATGGCGGCCGTGCTGGAGCATGTGGTCGGCCACTGGGGCGCGGTGCTGATCAGCGTCGGCTTGATCATCTCGCTGCTGGGTGCGCTGCTGTCGTGGGTGCTGCTGTGTGCAGAGATCATGTTCGCCGCTGCCAAAGACCACACCATGCCGGAGTTCCTGCGTAAGGAAAACGCCAACCATGTGCCGGTCAACGCCCTGTGGCTGACCAATGCCATGGTCCAGGTCTTCCTGGTGATCACCCTGTTTTCCGCCAGTACCTACCTGTCGCTGATCTACCTCGCCACCTCGATGATCCTGGTGCCCTACCTGTGGTCGGCGGCCTACGCGCTGCTGCTGGCAGTGCGCGGCGAGACCTACGAGGCGGCCCTGGCCGAGCGCAAGAAAGACCTGTTTATCGGCGCCGTCGCTCTGATCTACGCGGTCTGGCTGTTGTATGCCGGTGGCACCAAGTACCTGCTGCTGTCCGCCCTGCTCTACGCCCCTGGCGCGATCCTGTTCGCCAAGGCCAAGCGTGAACTGGGCAAACCGATTTTCACCAACGTCGAGAAGCTGATTTTCGCCGCAGTGGTCATTGGCGCCCTGGTGGCGGCCTATGGGCTCTACGACGGCTTCCTGACTCTGTAACACCTGAATCTTTATGTTCACTGGAGGATCTGTAATGACCACGGAAAAAGTTAAGTACGGCGTACATTCCGAAGCCGGCAAACTGCGCAAAGTCATGGTGTGTTCCCCAGGTCTGGCCCATCAGCGGCTGACCCCCAACAATTGCGACGAACTGTTGTTCGATGACGTGCTCTGGGTTGCCCAGGCCAAGCGGGACCATTTCGACTTCGTCACCAAGATGCGCGAACGCGATATTGATGTGCTGGAAATGCACAACCTGCTGACCGACATTGTTGCCATCCCCGCAGCCCTGGACTGGATCCTGGAGCGCAAGATCACTGCCGATACAGTTGGCCTGGGCCTGGCCGATGAAGTCGGTTCCTGGCTGCGCAGCCTGGAGCCGCGCAAGATCGCCGAGTTCCTGATCGGTGGCGTGTCGGCCGACGACCTGCCGAGCAGCTTTGGTGGCAAGACCATCGAGATGTTCCGCGACTTCCTCGGCCACTCAAGCTTTATCCTGCCGCCGCTGCCCAACACCCAGTTCACCCGCGACACCACCTGCTGGATCTACGGTGGCGTAACGCTCAACCCGATGTACTGGCCGGCGCGACGTCAGGAAACCCTGCTGACCACCGCCATCTACAAGTTCCACCCCGAGTTCACCAACGCCGACTTCCAGATCTGGTACGGCGACCCTGACCTGCAACACGGTGCAGCCACCCTGGAAGGCGGCGACGTGATGCCGATTGGCAACGGCGTGGTCTTGATCGGTATGGGCGAGCGCTCGTCCCACCAGGCCATCGGCCAACTGGCGCGCAACCTGTTCAAGAACAAGGCCGTGGAAAAAGTCATCGTTGCCGGCCTGCCGAAATCCCGCGCCGCGATGCACCTGGACACCGTGTTCAGCTTCTGCGACCGCGACCTGGTCACCGTCTTCCCCGAAGTGGTAAGCCAGATCGTTCCTTTCACCCTGCGCCCTGACGAAAGCAAGCCCCACGGCATTGATATCCAACGGGAGAAAACCAACTTCCTCGACACCGTGGCCGCAGCCCTTGGCCTCAAGACCCTGCGCGTAGTGGAAACCGGCGGCAACAGCTTCGCCGCCGAACGCGAACAGTGGGATGACGGCAACAACGTGGTAGCGGTAGAGCCTGGCGTGGTGATCGGTTACGACCGCAACACCTACACCAACACCCTGCTGCGCAAGGCCGGTGTGGAAGTCATCACTATCAGTGCCGGTGAACTGGGCCGCGGCCGTGGCGGTGGCCACTGCATGACCTGCCCAATCATCCGCGATCCTATCGACTACTAAACGACCGTCTTCCCGGTCGGCACCTACCCGATGCCGACCGGGCCGATTACCGAATCCAAGGAGAATCATCATGGCGTTCAACATCCACAACCGTAACCTGCTGAGCCTGGAACACCACACCCCGCGCGAGCTGCGCTACCTGCTGGACCTGTCCCGCGACCTCAAGCGCGCCAAGTACACCGGCACCGAGCAGCAGCACCTCAAAGGCAACAACATCGCGCTGATCTTCGAGAAAACCTCGACCCGCACTCGATGTGCCTTCGAAGTCGCAGCCTATGACCAGGGCGCCAACGTCACCTATATCGACCCGAACTCGTCGCAGATCGGCCACAAAGAAAGCATGAAAGACACCGCCCGCGTACTCGGGCGCATGTACGACGCCATCGAATACCGTGGCTTCAAGCAGGAAATCGTCGAAGAACTGGCGAAATTTGCCGGGGTACCGGTGTTCAACGGCCTGACCGACGAGTACCACCCAACCCAGATGATCGCCGACGTGCTGACCATGCGTGAACACGCTGACAAGCCGATCCACGACATCAGCTACGCCTACCTGGGCGACGCCCGTAACAACATGGGCAACTCGCTGCTACTGGTCGGCGCCAAACTGGGCATGGACGTACGCATCTGCGCACCCAAAGCCCTGTGGCCCCACGATGACCTGGTCGGTCGCTGCAAAAAATACGCGGAAGAAAGCGGTGCACGCATCACCCTCACCGAAGACCCGAAAGCGGCGGTCAAGGGCGTGGACTTTATCCACACTGACGTCTGGGTCTCCATGGGCGAGCCAGTGGAAGCCTGGGCCGAGCGTATCGAGCAACTGCTGCCGTACCAGGTCAATGCCCAACTGATGAAAGCCACCGGCAACCCACGCACCAAGTTCATGCACTGCCTGCCGGCGTTCCATAACAGCGATACCAAGATCGGCAAACAGATTGCCGAGCAGTATCCGCACCTGGCCAACGGCATCGAAGTGACCGACGACGTGTTCGAGTCCCCAGCCTGCATCGCCTTCGAGCAAGCGGAAAATCGCATGCACACCATCAAGGCGATCCTGGTTTCGACGCTGGCTGACTTGTAATCCAACACCGCTCCCACTGATGTAACACGGTCAATGTGGGAGCGGGCTTTATGCGGCCTTGCCCGCGATGCAGTCACCTCGGTCTGCCAGGCATATTGAGGTGATGCCATCGCAGGCAAGCCAGCTCCCACATAAAGCCAGCTCCGACATTTTGTCCGGTGTTCACAAAGCCGCACTCTAAAAGGACAACCGCTATGCGTATCGTCGTTGCTCTGGGCGGTAACGCCCTGCTCCGCCGTGGTGAACCCATGACTGCGGACAACCAACGCGCCAATATCCGGATCGCCACCGAACAGATTGCCAAGATCCATCCCGGCAACGAGTTGGTGATCGCCCACGGCAATGGGCCGCAAGTCGGCCTGCTGTCCCTGCAAGCCGCCGCCTACACCCAGGTTTCGCCCTACCCGCTGGACGTGCTGGGTGCCGAAACCGAAGGCATGATCGGCTACATCATCGAACAGGAACTGGGCAACCTGCTGGACTTTGAGGTGCCATTCGCCACCCTGCTGACCCAGGTTGAAGTGGACGCCAACGACCCGGCCTTCCAGAACCCGACCAAGCCGATCGGCCCGGTCTACTCCAAAGTCGAAGCAGAAAAACTGGCCGCCGAAAAAGGCTGGGCGATTGCCCCCGATGGCGATAAATACCGCCGGGTAGTGGCCAGCCCACGGCCCAAACGTATCTTTGAGATCCGCCCGATCAAGTGGCTGCTGGAAAAGAGCAGCATCGTGATCTGTGCCGGCGGCGGCGGCATCCCGACCATGTATGACGAGAACGGCAAGCTCAAGGGCATCGAGGCCGTGATCGACAAAGACCTGTGCTCCTCGCTGCTGGCCCAGCAACTGGAAGCCGACCTGCTGGTGATCGCCACCGACGTCAACGCCGCCTTTATCGACTTCGGCAAGCCGACGCAAAAGGCTATCGCCCAGGCCCACCCCGACGACATGGAAACACTCGGCTTCGCCGCCGGCTCCATGGGGCCCAAGGTCCAGGCCGCCTGCGAGTTCGCCCGCAACACTGGCAAAACCGCAGTGATCGGTTCACTCTCGGACATCGAAGCGATCGTCCAGGGCACCGCCGGTACCCGTATCAGCACGGCAAAACCTGGCATCACCTACTTATAACTACACCCCGGGCGGCTGTTGCAGCCGCCCTTCTCCAATGCCTTGTTAGGGAGAGACGCCTATGGCCATTTTTGAACCCGGTCACTTGCATGTTGAACGCCACGCCTTGAATGCCCAGGACCACAGCTACGACCTGTGCATCGACTATGAAGTCAGCCAGGATCCAAAGGAAGGCAAGGGAATGCTCTTCAAGATGCATGGTTCGGTGCAGGGCAAAGAGCTCAAGGAAGAATTCTTCCTGCCCAAGGACCAGGCCTTCGACTTTGCCCGCCATGCCATGAACATCGCGCAGAAATACGGCATGCCGAAAACCGCGGTCCTCAACGGAGGCATGCATAAACAGTACGACTTGATGTTCGAGGATGTGCGCCACCAGCTGGATGTAAAGCCGGGCGATCCGATCAAGCCTGAACACCTGGAATAACCACTGCTCCACGGCCAAAACAGATCAAATGTGGGAGCCAGCTTGTGTGGGAGCTGGCTTGCCTGCGATGAAGGCACCTCGATGTATCAGTCACACCTCGATGAGGCTATCGCAGGCAAGCCAACTCCCACATTTTTGATCTCCACCGTCGCTCAGGCATACTGGCCACCCTCCGCATTGCAGAATCAAAGTCCGCCCCATGCGTATCCACGTCAGCTTCATCGACCGCGTCGGCATTACCCAGGAAGTCCTGGCCCTGCTCGGTGGGCGCAATCTCAACCTGGATGCGGTGGAGATGATCCCGCCCAACGTCTACATCGACGCGCCGACCCTGAGCGTGGAGGTGCTGGAAGAGTTGCGCGACGCGCTGTTCAGCGTCCATGGCGTACAGGCGGTGACGGTGGTGGATATCCTTCCCGGCCAGCGCCGCCACCTGCAACTCGACGCCCTGCTGGCGGCCATGACCGACCCGGTCCTGGCCCTGGACAGCGCCGGCAAGGTGCTGCTGGCCAACCCGGCGCTGATCGCCCTCTATGGCCGCGAGCCGGCTGGCGAAAGTATCGCCGAGCTGTTTGACGATCCGGCGCTGCTGGAGGCCTTGCTCGAACATGGCTTTCGCCTGCCCCTGCGCGAGATCAGCGTCAACGGCCAGACCTTGCTGCTGGATGCCACGCCGATTACCGATGCCGGCGCGCTGCTGACTTTGTACCAACCCAATCGCATCGGCGAGCGGCTCTCGGCGCTGCACCATGACCATGCCGAAGGCTTCGATGCGTTGCTGGGCGAGTCCGTGGCCATCCGCACCCTCAAGACCCGTGCGCAACGGGTGGCGGCCCTCGACGCCCCGCTGTTGATCCAGGGCGAGACCGGCACCGGCAAAGAGCTGGTGGCCCGCGCCTGCCATGCCATCAGCGCACGCCACAGCTCACCGTTCCTGGCGCTGAACTGCGCGGCGCTGCCGGAAAACCTCGCCGAAAGCGAGCTGTTCGGCTACGCCCCCGGCGCCTTTACCGGTGCCCAGCGCGGCGGCAAGCCAGGGCTGATGGAACTGGCCAACCAGGGCACGGTGTTTCTCGATGAGATCGGCGAGATGTCGCCGTACTTGCAGGCCAAGCTGCTGCGTTTTCTCAATGACGGCAGCTTTCGCCGGGTCGGCGGCGACCGCGAGGTCAAGGTCAATGTGCGCATCCTCAGCGCCACCCACCGCGACCTGGAAAAGATGGTCAGCGAAGGCACCTTCCGCGAAGACCTGTTCTACCGCCTCAATGTGCTGAATGTGGAAGTACCGCCCCTGCGCGAACGCGGCCAGGACATCCTGCTGCTGGCCCGCTACTTCATGCAGCAGGCCTGCGCGCAGATCCAGCGCCCGGTCTGCCGCCTGGCTCCGGGCACCTACCCGGCGCTGCTGGGCAACCGCTGGCCGGGTAATGTGCGCCAGTTGCAGAACGTGATCTTCCGCGCCGCCGCCATTTGCGAAAGCAACCTGGTGGACATTGGCGACCTGGATATCGCCGGCACCGCGGTAGCTCGCCAGAGCGACGGCGAAGTGAACAGCCTGGAGCAGGCCGTCGAGGACTTTGAGCGCAGCCTGCTCGAAAAGCTCTACAGCACCTATCCCTCGACACGTCAGTTGGCCAACCGTCTACAGACGTCTCACACCGCTATCGCCCATCGGTTGCGCAAATACGGCATCCCCGGCAAACCCTGATCACCACAGGACCCTGCGTCCACGCTGGATCACCGCCCCCGTCGCGCTGAAAAACAGCTGCTGGGCCATGGCTGGGCTGATCCGCGAATAGTAGATCGCAATCACATCGCTGTCGGTCTTGTCGGCCAGGCTGCGAAAGCTCATAAAGCGTTGTTCCGGCCGTTTCAAATGGCCGGCGCTGTATGGCGCGTTGGCCGCCTCGCGTGTGCGGTAATGAAAATGGGCGTAGGCCAATACCTTGCCGCCAGTGTCCTTGACCAGGTATTCCTGCAGGAAATCATTCTCCCGTTTAAGCGCTATGCGCCCCTCTATCGGTAGGATTTGCACCTCATTCTGGCTCTTGAGGTAGGCAATCCCCTCTTCATCAGGCGCCAGGCGCTTGACCATCTCGATACGGATCAGCCTGCCGTGCTCCGCCAGGCGGCTGGAGGCCTGCCCCAGCTCCTTGAGCAGGGGCTCCTGCGTTTGGCTTTGCTCCTGCCCCAGGGCCTTGCGGATCTTATCGGCCACCCCATTGATTTTCCCGGCATGCCGTAACAATCGGGCCTCGACGCTGGCGGGCTGGCTGGAGAGGCGCGCTTCGTTACGCGCCTGCTCAAGCACAGTCGACTGGCGCGCCAGCAGCTTGCGCCCATCGTCCCTGAGCCTTTCCAGGGAGCGCACCGGGCGCACTGGCGGCGTACTGGCCTGGGTGATTGCCTCAAACTCATCGCTGCCAGGTGCCTGCCGAAAGCTCGCCACCACACTCTGATCGACCGGATTGATGACATCGACAATGTGCTCGTTCATCTGCGGCGTACGCGCCCGAACCTGGCCCACCAGATAGCGGCTCTTGCGGTCACGGATCAGGCGCTTGCCAGAGCCAAGCGCGGGCCCGGGCGCGCGTGCAGGAGTCTGCTCGCGCTCACGCAGCAGCGCCGCCAGGGAACCGCGCGCTTCATGCTCCAAGGCGTTGAGCATGCGATTCAAGCGCTCGATGCTGCCCTCATAGAGCAGGTCGGAATCCATGTCGCCGTACTCACGCAGGGACGCTTGGGTGTTGTCATAGTCGAGCAAAATCGCGTCATAGCCGTCGATGCGCTGTTGCACACTCAGGGGGCCTGCCTCCTGCAGGTTTTTTTGTGACTGCACCGATTGGGTCGCCTCATCGACCAACGAGCCGATCCGGATGAAATCCTCATATTCCTCGGGCTTCGGCGGCCTGCGCACTATCACCCCGCCCAATGCCTTCAACTGCAGCGACTTCCAGTCCAGCGGCGTGCCAAGTGTGGAGGGAAGCAAGGCTTCAGGCCGCGAGTCATACCCGGGTACCTGGGCCAGCCTGGCATAGTTGTTTCGCTCCAGGATGCTCAAGTCGATCAGTTGGTCGTTGTAGCCAATAATTGTCTGCATCGACTCGACGAGCGTGTGGTGCGCAGCCTGAACAACGGCTACGTCTTCATGCTCCAGCTGTTCACCCAACTGGCTGCGACGCTCACCGGGAAACACCTCGTTCGAGCGGTTTGCGATCAGCATTACCATCTGCACACGCAGGGTCTGGACAAGGTCCTCCAATTGCAGAATCTTTTCCGGCTCGAACCGCTCCACGGGTTTGTTGGCATTTTTTGCGATCAACGCGTCCAGCCGGTTGAACTGCGCCCGGCTTTGTTTCTCCAGGGCGGCCAGATAGCTGGCCCGCAGCGCTTGCAGGGATGGATCAAAGAGTTTTTGCTGATCGCCGCCGTGGGCGTGTTCAAAGCGCTCTTCAGCGGCCGCCGCAGCTTTTTCAGCCTCCATCAGGCGTTCCGTCATCTCTTGATAATGATGTTCAAACATCTGGTTCTGACGCTGGATATTGGCGCGGCGGCTGGCAGCCGACAGCTTGGGATGGCCACCGAGCAATTGCAGGCCCAGGTCGACTTTCCACACCCCGCGTGAATCTTTCCTGAGCCAGGGGCCGGCGCGCAGGGGATTTCTCAGGTCCACGATGCGCCAACGCCCATCCACCTGCTTGCCCCCATACAGCTGGCTGTCAATTAACAGGTAATCTTCATGGCTGACCGTGCCGCCGGGGCGCCGCACCGCGACCCGGCCGCGTATAGGGCTGTCTGGCGAGCTGACCGTGGGCGTTCCCGGCCACTGCTCGCCCTGCCCTGGGGACCAGCGGAAGGTCTCAAGCTGTGCCTGTTGCGCGGGATCAAGGCGCAACCGCGCGTTGGCCCAGGAAAAGTCCATGCCCGTGACATCGGCCAGTGAACGCTGCCAGGCAAACGTCGACGGCGTCTGCTGGACATGCCTGACCGCCGTGGTTTCGATCGCGCCAGTAGACAGTGGCCGGGTCTCACTCAACCGCAAACGCTGATCAAGGCTGACCACCGGGCTCAACAGCAGGCCGGCCAGGCTGCCGAGCAAATCGACCAGGGCACCGGCGGTGTCTTCCTGACTGGCTGCGGCCGGCAAAGCCAGCACCGTGCGAAAGCTGACATACACCTGGGACAACCACCCCGCCACTGCCACCGATCCCCTGAGCAGGGGCAGCAGGGCATTGAAGATCTGCCAGAGATTATTCTTGAACAGCGTCCAACGCAGCGCCTCGATAGAGGTGGCGCGTTTTTCGGCGGACTGCCAAAGGCTCCTGGCGTTTTCATCAAATACCGTCTCAAGAAACACCCCAGGTACTGGCTCGTCGCTGAGCAATGCCGGGCTCGCCGCAGCGTGCTCGCTGTATTCGTCCCCCTGTAGAAAGCGCTGGACATGGGGGCTTGAAAACCCGCCGTTGGCAAACAATGCGCGGCTGCTTTCAGACAGTTGCTCAAGCACCACCGCCTGCAGGTCACTGCCCGTTCGAGTGATCTCGTCGAGCAGCGCCTGGCGGCTGGCGAACTGTTGGAGCAGCGCCTCGGCCTGATCAGGCCGGTACAGAATATGGGGCAACGGGCTGTTATCCCGCGGGCCGATGACAAACAAGTTGCTGGCTTTATGCACCGTTCCCCCGGCATGCGTCAGAAAAGCCAAGGGCCGGGCGATGATCACTTGGTTCCCGACCGCCCGCTTGAGCGGGTCGCTCTGCAGCAAGGCTTGCACCACCTCTGCGCCGGGCGGGGTAAACCCGTTGCGTTGGCGCAGGCTGTTCTCAAGGGCGCGCAATGGAAGCTGCAAGGCCATCTGCTCGACAAACAAGCGTCGGCGCCGTGCAGACTCTGCCGGGTCCGACACCAGCGCCCGCTTGAGTAGCGCGGGGTAATGCCGCCCCACATCGACCGTCTCAATCAGTTTTTCCAGGTACGCCGGCCTGATCCACGCGGCAACCTCCTGCCCCGGCGCCGCCTGATGGGCGATCTGCACACTGGCATAGGGGGTAGCAAAGGGGTTTTCCAACGACCATGAGGTCAAGGACTTGGTGGTGCGCTGCGTCCAGCCCACCGTGGCGCCTTGGGTGCGTTCAAACGTCAGCAGGTAATCATCCGGATTGATCGCGGCTTCTTGCGGGAAATCCAGGCGCATCTGGCGTTGCAGCGCTTGGCGGGCATACACGTCAATCGGCTCCAGCCCGTCGAGAAACGATGCACCGCCCGTGCGTTTTTGCAGGAGTGCCAGACGCTCCAGCCATTGGCCGTAGGTGTTCCGGTCGGCCCCGCTGGCGACCTGCAACCACAGCGGCAACTGCTCTTCGTGGGGCTGCTGGAGGTAATCGCCCTCGAACCACACCTCGGGTGCGGTGAGTTGGCTGAACAGGCGCTTGTAGCTGTCGACGCCGGGCAGGGCCGACCAATTGAGCTGCTGCAACGCCCTTAACTGGCGCTCCAGCAAGGTCTGGGCCTGTGCATCGAACACATCACCTTGCGGCTCCTTGAGCACCCAATTGACGAGCAGTCCGGGGGTGTAGTGGCTCATGTAGCGTGGCAGCAGGCTGCCCAACTCGTCCAACGCAGTCAGTTTGAGCAGGCTTATCGCGGGAACATAAACCAGGTTGACCTGTTGCTGCGCGACCTGACGCTGCAAGACCAACAAAGGCAGCCACTCGCCGGGCCGCCCCTCCTGGCCGGCATAGACTTGATAGATCCGCAGCACATCGGCCCCGCCCAGCGCTTGCCGGTCCACCTGATGGCCCCACAGTTCCTGCGGCCCGTCCCCCAGCCCCAGCAGCGCGCTTGCTTGCTGCGGTGTCAGGGGCGGAGTCTGCCGGGCGCTGAGCAGACACTCACGCAACTGCGTGCCGACTGCGCCCCAGCGACTAAGCCCTGCATCGCCGGGGGCAGGCGCGTTCCAGTAGGCCACCAGCCTTGCGTTAAAACCGGCGAGCAACTGGGGGGCCAGGGCGTTGAGCATGAACTCAATATCATCGACCGACACCACATCGGTTATCGGCACGAAGCCATGGCTTATGGAACTGACCAACAAGTAGTGATGACCGGCCACGTAGTTCAGCACTTCGCTGCTCATGCAGCGCCTGATCAAGGCATCACCCAGGGTCGTGAGCTGGGTATAGCTGTCAGCGCCGGCTTGAGCGGGCTGCCTCACGCCGATCCAGGTGATGTTGGCCCGTAAACGGGAGGCCGCGAACCCGTCGGCGATCCAGTCCTGGACCATGGACTCGGCCACTTGCGTCAACGTCGGGCGCTGGGCAAACAGGCGCCGGAGAAAATCGCGGGATGCGTTTAGCTGGGAAGTGCCCTGAAATGCCGCTATTGAATGGCTCATGCCGCGCGTCCTAATCATTGGATAACGGCAAAATAAGCCGCCCCCTGCCGGCCCGTGCGCTACATACATCTCGCGCAGCCGTATCGAAAACGCTACAGCGGAACGTTTTCAATACACGCCTGGTCCGCCTTCGCCATGCAAGGCTTTGATCCAAATAGGCTTTTTTTCCACTGTCGATCCGTAGCGATTTCGCTACAGCGCGCGCCCCTCACTCACCACCACATATCCATAAACAATTGATTAATAACAATAATTTTATATTGGCCGCATTTTTGCTAAGGACTCTCCCATTCCAATCCCGCCCACCAGACGATTCTGGCCCTGAGGAGTTTCCATGAGCGAATTGCGTTTTACTGAAGATCACGAATGGCTGCGTGCCGAAGCTGACGGCAGCGTCACCGTAGGTATTACCGCGTTCGCGCAAAACGCCCTGGGTGATGTGGTTTACGTGCAACTGCCGGAGCTGCAGGCCTACGAGCAGGGCGCCGAAGCCTCCACTGTGGAATCGGTCAAGGCCGCCAGCGGCGTGTACATGCCCCTGACCGGCGAAGTGCTGGAAGTCAACGACCAGCTCAGCGAAAGCCCGGAACTGGTCAACGAAGACCCGACGGGCGAAGGCTGGTTCTTCCGCTTTAAACCGGCTGACGCCGATGCAGTAGCTAAGCTGTTGGATCAGGATGCGTACGACCGCCTGATCAAAGCCAACGCTGAAGCTTGAGGAGCGCGCCATGAGTATCAACCTGAGCACCGCCAACGAATTTATCGCCCGCCACATCGGCCCGCGCCAGGACGACGAGCAACAGATGCTCGCGACCCTGGGTTTTGACTCCCTGGAAGCCTTGAGCGCCAGCGTGATCCCGGAAAGCATCAAGGGCACCGCCGTGCTGGGCCTGAGCGACGGCCTGAGCGAGGCCGATGCACTGGCCTCGATCAAGGCCATCGCCGCCAAGAACCAACTGTTCAAGACCTACATCGGCCAGGGCTATTACAACTGCCACACGCCGTCGCCGATCCTGCGCAACCTCCTGGAAAACCCGGCCTGGTACACCGCCTACACGCCTTACCAGCCCGAGATCTCCCAAGGCCGCCTGGAAGCGCTGCTGAACTTCCAGACCCTGATCAGTGACCTTACCGGCCTGCCGATCGCCAACGCATCCCTGCTCGACGAAGCCACTGCCGCCGCCGAGGCCATGACCTTCTGCAAGCGTCTGAGCAAGAACAAGGGCAGCAACCAGTTCTTTGCCTCCGTGCACAGCCACCCGCAGACCCTCGACGTGCTGCGCACCCGTGCCGAGCCGCTGGGCATCGAGGTGGTAGTGGGCGACGAGCGTGAACTGACGGATGTCAGCCCGTTCTTCGGCGCACTGCTGCAATACCCGGCCAGCAACGGTGATGTGTTCGACTACCGCGCACTGACCGAGCGCTTCCACGCCGCCAACGCCCTGGTGGCCGTGGCCGCCGACCTGCTGGCCCTGACCCTGCTGACCCCACCGGGTGAGTTCGGTGCCGACGTGGCCATCGGCAGTGCGCAGCGCTTCGGCGTGCCGCTAGGCTTTGGTGGCCCGCACGCCGCTTACTTCTCCACCAAGGACGCGTTCAAGCGTGACATGCCGGGGCGTCTGGTCGGTGTGTCCGTAGACCGTTTCGGCAAGCCGGCCCTGCGCCTGGCCATGCAGACCCGCGAGCAACATATCCGCCGCGAAAAGGCCACCAGCAACATCTGCACCGCCCAGGTACTGCTGGCCAACATTGCCAGCATGTACGCGGTGTACCACGGCCCCAAAGGCCTGGTGCAGATCGCCACGCGCATTCATCACCTGGCCGCAATCCTCGCCAAAGGCCTGGGTGCCCTGGGCTTCAAGGTTGAACAAGAGACGTTCTTCGACACCCTGACCCTGGCCACCGGCGCCAACACTGCGGCCCTGCACGACCAGGCCCGTGCCCAGCGCATCAACCTGCGCGTCGTGGACGCGGCACGCCTGGGCTTGTCGGTGGATGAAACCACCACCCAGGCCGATATCGAAACCCTGTGGAGCGTGTTCGCAGGCGGTAAAGCCCTGCCGGACTTCGCCGCCCTCGCCGCCAGCGTCGACAGCACTCTGCCGGCCGCGCTGCTGCGCCAATCGCCGATCCTCAGCCACCCGGTGTTCAACCGCTATCACTCGGAAACCGAGCTGATGCGCTACCTGCGCAAGCTGGCCGACAAGGACCTGGCGCTGGACCGCACCATGATCCCGCTGGGCTCGTGCACCATGAAGCTCAACGCTGCCAGTGAGATGATCCCGGTGACCTGGGCCGAGTTCGGGGCCCTGCACCCGTTCGCCCCGGCCGAGCAAAGCGCCGGCTACCTGCAACTGACCACTGAACTGGAAGCCATGCTCTGCGCGGCCACCGGCTACGACGCCATCTCCCTGCAGCCGAACGCCGGTTCCCAGGGCGAATACGCGGGCCTCTTGGCGATCCGTGCCTATCACCAGAGCCGTGGTGAAGAACGCCGCGATATCTGCCTGATTCCTTCGTCGGCCCACGGCACCAACCCGGCCACCGCCAACATGGCCGGCATGCGCGTCGTCGTCACCGCGTGCGATGCCCGTGGCAACGTGGACATCGAAGACCTGCGCGCCAAGGCCATCGAGCACCGCGAGCACCTCGCCGCGCTGATGATCACCTACCCGTCGACCCATGGCGTGTTCGAGGAAGGCATCCGCGAAATCTGCGGGATCATCCATGACAACGGCGGCCAGGTGTATATCGATGGCGCCAACATGAACGCCATGGTCGGCCTGTGCGCCCCGGGCAAGTTCGGCGGCGACGTGTCGCACCTGAACCTGCACAAGACCTTCTGCATCCCCCACGGCGGTGGCGGCCCGGGCGTTGGCCCGATTGGCGTCAAGTCGCACCTCACGCCATTCCTGCCCGGCCACGCGGCCATGCAGCGCAAGGAAGGCGCAGTCTGCGCGGCGCCATTTGGCAGTGCGAGCATCCTGCCGATCACCTGGATGTACATCAGCATGATGGGCGGTGCGGGCCTCAAGCGCGCTTCGCAGCTGGCGATCCTCAATGCCAACTACATTTCCCGTCGCCTGGAAGAGCACTACCCGGTGCTGTACACCGGCAGCAACGGCCTGGTGGCGCACGAGTGCATCCTGGACCTGCGCCCGCTCAAGGACAGCAGCGGCATCAGCGTGGATGACGTGGCCAAGCGCCTGATCGACTTTGGTTTCCATGCCCCGACCATGTCGTTCCCGGTGGCCGGCACCTTGATGATCGAGCCGACCGAAAGCGAATCCAAGGAAGAACTGGACCGCTTCTGCGACGCCATGATCGCTATCCGCGAGGAAATCCGCGCGGTGGAAAACGGCACGCTGGACAAGGACGACAACCCGCTGAAAAACGCGCCGCACACGGCAGCTGAAATCGTCGGTGAATGGAGCCACCCGTACAGCCGTGAACAGGCGGTGTATCCGGTAGCGTCGTTGATCGAAGGCAAGTACTGGCCGCCGGTCGGCCGGGTCGACAACGTGTTTGGCGATCGCAATCTGGTGTGTGCGTGCCCGTCGATCGAGAGCTACGCGTGATCTGACTGAAGAGACGCAGTCAGTGTAGGAGCTGGCTTGCCTGCGATAGCCTCACCTCGGCGCCACTGATAGACCGAGGTGTCTGCATCGCAGGCAAGCCAGCGCCTACACAAGCCCGGCTCCCACAGTGATCGCATTGCGCAGAACAGCTTGCTTCCAATAATAAGAAACCGGAGAACAACTCATGTCTTTAAGCGTGTTCGACCTGTTCAAGATTGGCATCGGCCCCTCCAGTTCCCACACCGTTGGCCCGATGCGTGCCGCCGCCCGCTTCGCCGAGGGCCTCAAGCGGGACGACCTGTTGCACGCCACCACCTGCGTCAAGGTGGAACTCTACGGTTCACTCGGCGCCACCGGCAAAGGCCACGGCAGTGACAAGGCCGTGCTGCTGGGCCTGGAAGGTGAACACCCGGACACCGTCGACACCGAAACCGTGGCCGCACGCCTGGTGCAGATGCGCGGCGACGCTCGCTTGAACCTGCTCGGTGAACACAGCATTGCGTTCAACGAGAAAGAACACCTGGCGATGATTCGCAAACCCCTCGCCTACCACCCCAACGGCATGATCTTTCGTGCGTTTGACGCAGCCGGCATCCAGATCCGCAGCCGTGAGTACTACTCGGTGGGCGGTGGTTTTGTGGTGGATGAAGACGCGGCCGGCGCCGACCGGATCGTCGAAGACGCCACGCCCCTGACCTTCCCTTTCAAGCACGCCAAGGATTTGCTTGGCCATTGCACCACCTATGGGCTGTCCATCAGCCAGGTGATGCTGACCAACGAAAGCGCCTGGCGCCCGGAAGCCGAGACCCGCAGCGGCCTGCTGAAGATCTGGCAAGTCATGCAGGACTGCGTGGCGGCCGGCTGTCGCAATGAAGGCATCCTGCCCGGTGGCTTGAAGGTCAAGCGCCGTGCGGCCGCATTGCATCGCCAGTTGTGCAAGAACCCGGAATCGGCGCTGCGCGACCCGCTGTCGGTGCTGGATTGGGTCAACCTGTATGCCCTGGCGGTCAACGAAGAAAACGCCAACGGCGGGCGCGTGGTCACGGCGCCCACCAACGGTGCCGCCGGGATTGTGCCGGCGGTGTTGCATTACTACATGCGCTTTATCCCCGGCGCCAATGAGGACGGGGTGGTGCGCTTCCTGCTGACCGCCGCGGCCATCGGCATCCTCTACAAAGAAAACGCCTCGATCTCCGGGGCTGAGGTCGGCTGCCAGGGCGAAGTGGGCGTGGCCTGTTCCATGGCCGCCGGAGCCTTGTGTGAAGTGCTGGGCGGCACCGTCTCCCAGGTGGAGAACGCCGCCGAAATCGGCATGGAGCATAACCTCGGCCTGACCTGCGACCCGATTGGCGGCCTGGTGCAGGTGCCCTGCATCGAGCGCAATGCCATGGGTTCGGTGAAGGCGATCAATGCGGTGCGCATGGCCTTGCGCGGTGATGGGCAGCACTTCGTGTCCCTCGACAAGGTGATCCGCACCATGCGCCAGACCGGCGCCGATATGAAAAGCAAATACAAGGAAACCGCCCGTGGCGGTTTGGCCGTCAACATTATCGAGTGCTGATGCTTATAAACGCGCCAGCACGTTTTTCAGGAGCTGAATATGTCCACCGAAACCCTGTTGAAAACCCCACTGCACGCCCTGCACCTTGAACTGGGCGCACGCATGGTGCCGTTCGCCGGTTATGACATGCCGGTGCAATACCCCCTGGGCGTGATGAAAGAACACCAGCACACCCGTGAACAGGCCGGGTTGTTTGATGTGTCGCACATGGGCCAGATCCGCCTGACCGGCGCCAACGCTGCCAAGGCCCTGGAAACCCTGGTGCCGGTGGATATCATCGACCTGCCCGTGGGCATGCAGCGCTACGCCATGTTCACTAACGACCAGGGCGGCATCCTCGACGACCTGATGGTCGCCAACCTGGGTAACGACGAGCTGTTTCTGGTGGTCAACGCCGCCTGCAAGGATCAGGACCTGGCGCACCTGCGCCAGCATCTGGGCGAGCAATGCCAGATCGAGCCACTGTTTGAAGAACGCGCCCTGCTGGCCCTGCAAGGCCCGGCAGCGGTGAAAGTGCTGGCGCGCCTGGCGCCGGAAGTGACCAAGATGACCTTTATGCAGTTCGCGCCCCTGCGCCTGCTGGGGGTCGAGTGCTACGTCAGCCGTTCCGGCTATACCGGCGAAGACGGTTTTGAAATCTCGGTGCCTGCGGCCAGTGCCGAAAGCCTGGCCCGTAGCCTGCTGGCCGAAACTGAAGTCGAAGCTATCGGCCTCGGCGCCCGCGACTCCCTGCGCCTGGAAGCCGGCCTGTGCCTCTATGGCCACGATATGAACACCGAGACCACGCCGATTGAAGCCAGCCTGCTGTGGGCGATTTCCAAGGCCCGTCGCGACGATGGCGCGCGTGCCGGGGGCTTCCCGGGGGCAGATCGGATTTTCACCCAGCAGCAAACCGGCGTCAGCCGCAAACGCGTTGGCCTGCTGCCCCAGGAACGCACCCCGGTCCGTGAAGGCGCCGAGATTGTCGATGAACACGGTACCGTGATCGGCCGTGTGTGCAGCGGCGGCTTTGGCCCGAGCCTCGGCGGCCCGCTCGCCATGGGCTACCTCGACACGGCCTTTACCGCGCTGGAGAGCGAAGTCTCTGCATTAGTGCGTGGGAAAAAGGTGCCACTTCGTGTAAGTAAAATGCCATTCGTGCCACAACGTTACTACCGTGGCTGATCGACTGTTCCTATAAGTAACGCGGTTGTGTTCATTTGCACTAATCTGTAACGCAACCGCCATAAAACAGTGCACTGACGATAGTCAATGTTATATCGATTAACCTATAACAAGTGACCCACGCTATCGAATAACACAGTGCCGCAATGTTGACCGAAGTGTCATGAAGGCGAGTAAATACGTGGCTTGCAGAGGGCTTGTTTTTTCTGTGTTAGTTGTCGTAGAGTTTGCCCACTGTGTTTGCATGGGTCGCTTTGAACCTGGACCTGGGCAGTAGCCAAAGTTTGCTACAACCCGTTCGACGTCTCTTACTTTCCTGCAACCCAGCCCAGTACTCTTTCAGGTGAAAGGGGCTGTCATTAATTTTTAGCGTCAAGGAAATAAGAAAATGGCTGAACGTCAGAGCGGTACCGTCAAGTGGTTTAACGACGAGAAAGGTTTTGGTTTTATCACTCCAGAAAGCGGTGCGGATCTGTTCGTGCATTTCCGCGCTATCCAGGGCAACGGTTTCAAGAGCCTGAAAGAAGGCCAGAAAGTGACCTTCATCGCCGTGCAGGGCCAGAAAGGCATGCAGGCTGACGAAGTACAAGCAGAAGCCTGATCCTTACTGCGACAAAAAGCCTCTGATGGTGACATCAGAGGCTTTTTTATGTGCGTTTGTCCGTAAAATGGCTTTTTTCCTCCAGAGAGCCGAGCCATGTCGAAACACCTGCTAAGCCCCCAAGGCGAATTCCCCGCCGTTGGCCTGGGCCGTCGTCTGGCAGCGATGTTCTATGACTTCCTGTTGTGTACCGCCCTGCTGATCGTCACCGCCTTCCTCTATAAACTGGTGTGGATTGCCTTTGTCGGTGAAGCGAAGATGCGCACGCTCTCGGAGTCCGGCGCCCTGGACGGTGATCCGTTGCTGTCGACGATTCTGTTTTTTGTGCTGTTTGGCTTCTTCGCCAAGTTCTGGACCCATTCCGGACAGACCCTGGGCATGCAGGTGTGGGGCGTACGTGTGCAGAATGCGGACGGCTCGCGCATCAGCCTGTGGCAGGCGCTGTTGCGTTTTGTGGTGTCGATTGCGTCGTGGTTGTGCGCGGGGCTGGGGTTTATCTGGTCGCTGGTGGACAAGAAACAGCGGGCCTGGCATGACATCTATTCGGACACGCAATTGGTGCGGATCCCGAAGAAAAAGAAATAGCCCCAGGCCAATAAGATCCAAATGTGGGAGCGGGCTTGCCCGCGAGGGCGGTGTGTCAGTCACTACATGTGCAGACTGATCCACCGCCCTCGCGGGCAAGCCCGCTCCCTCATTTTTTACTGCATCAGCCGTGGATCAGGCGTTGCCCGCCAGCTTCAGGCGGGCCGCCTGGGTAAAGTCCAGCATGCGCTTGAGTGGGCGCACGGCATGGGGGATCAAGGACGGCTCGACGAAGATCTCGTTGCTGCCTTCCCGCAGGCATTGCAACGTGCGCTCCAGGGTATTCATCGCCATCCACGGGCAGTGCGCACAGCTGCGGCACGCCGCGCCGTTGCCGGCGGTTGGCGCTTCGACAAACACCTTGTCCGGGCACAGTTGCTGCATCTTGTAGAAAATGCCGCGGTCAGTGGCGACGATAAACGTCTTGTTCGGCAAGCGCTGCGCCGCCGCAATCAACTGGCTGGTGGAACCCACGGCATCGGCCAACTCGATGACCGAGGTCGGTGACTCCGGGTGTACCAGGATCGCTGCGTCCGGGTACAGCGCCTTCATGTCTTCCAACTGCTTGGACTTGAACTCCTCGTGGACGATGCAGGCACCGTCCCACAGCAGCATGTCGGCACCGGTCTGGCGCTGGATATAGGTGCCCAGGTGCTTGTCCGGGCCCCAGATAATGGTCTCGCCGTTATCCATCAGGCTTTCGACGATTTCCAGGGCGCAACTGGAGGTCACCACCCAATCGGCACGGGCCTTGACCGCCGCCGAGGTGTTGGCATACACCACCACGGTGCGTTCCGGATGCTGGTCACAGAACGCCGAGAACTCTTCCACCGGGCAACCCAGGTCCAGGGAGCATGTGGCTTCCAGGGTCGGCATCAGGATGCGCTTTTCGGGGGTGAGGATTTTCGCTGTCTCGCCCATAAAGCGCACGCCGGCGACCAGTACGGTCTTGGCCGGGTGGGCGGCGCCGAAGCGGGCCATTTCCAGGGAGTCGGAAACACAGCCACCGGTTTCTTCGGCCAGGGCCTGAATCACCGGGTCACAATAGAAGTGCGCCACCAGCACCGCGTCTTGAGCCTTGAGCTCGGCAGCAATGGCAGAACGTAAGCTTGCCTCTTGCTCGGCACTGAGCACCTTGGGCTGCTTGGCATCGAGGTGGGCTTGGACCAGAAGGCGTTCGGAAATTTGCGTCATGTTCGCAAGACCTGCAGGCGCAGTTGCGCGAAAGTCGAGTGTACCACCGGCTCCGGAGCCCTTCGGGCGCCGCCGGACGAAGTGATTGTGTTCATCAAGCACGGGTTAAGGTGAAGCTGCGCAAGGCTACAGAATATCGAATGGATTCAAAAGCCTAATATGCCGCAAAACGCCTACCCGCCGGGAGCATACGGGTGATATCCCGCGACATTGGCATCGTTTAGGGCGCAGGGACATTGCCCATTTCCCTGGCCAGGTCCAACCAGGCTCGTGCAGCCGGCGGCAGATGAGCATTGCGCCGCCAGGTCAAAGCAATATGCCAGTCGGTCTGAGGCTCATCCAGGGCAATCAGGGCAATGCCGGCATGCAAGTGTTTGTAGGCCAGCATGCGCGGCAGGAAGGCGACTCCCAGGCCCGCGCCCACCAGGTCGACGATAAAGTCGATCTGGGCGCTGCGCACCGAAACCTTCGGCGATACACCGCGACGCTCGCAGGCGGAAAGAATGATGCGGTTCAAGGCAAAACCGGCTTCGAACAGTATGAATGGCGAGTCGGACAGGTCGGAAAAATCCACACTCTCACGCCCGGCCAATGGATGGCTGCTGGGCAGGACGACCATCAGCGGCTCGACGCGCACGTCCTGATACTCAAACTCGCCCTCCACCGGCACCAGTAGCGCAGCCACATCCACCTCCCCCGCCTGCAGGCACTCGCCCAGCTTCTTGCTGCCGTGCTCGATCAGCTCAATCTCTATCTGTGGGTAACGCTGGCGGTACACTGCAAACATCGCCGCAAACAATTCACCACTGCCCACCGGCGGCAAGCCAATGCGCAATACGCCACGCTTGAGCCCCAGCAGGTCGTTGATCTCGGCGACCAAGTCACTGCGCTCGGCGAGCAACACCAGGGCGCGGCGGTAGGCAATTTCACCGGCTGCTGTCAGTTCGCTCTTATGGCCGATACGACTGAACAACGGCGTGCCCAACTCTTCTTCAAGGGTCTTGACCGCTTTGCTGACGCTCGATTGGGTAAGCGAAACCATCTCCGCCGCCTGTGAGAAACTGCCTTGGCGCACCACTTCGACAAAGGCTCGCAGCGTTCGCAGGTTCATGACTATTCCATTTGCGACTTGAATGAAGTTGTAAAAGTTGTTTTTACCATGAAATGCCTTTGACTATCCTCCACCCACCGTTTTCTTTATTCCGGGGCCTCACTGTTCATGATCATTTCGTCCGCATCGGATTACCGCGAAGCCGCACGCCGCAAACTGCCGCGTTTCCTGTTCGACTATATTGACGGTGGCGCGTACGCCGAGCACACCCTCAAGGCCAACAGTTCGGACCTGGCAGACATCAGCCTGCGCCAGCGTGTCCTGCGCAACGTCGAGAGCCTGAGCCTGGAGACCACGCTGTTCGACCAACCGCTGGCGATGCCGGTGGTCATGAGCCCGGTAGGCCTGACCGGCATGTTTGCCCGACGCGGGGAAGTCCAGGTGGCCAACGCGGCGGCCAATAAAGGGGTGCCGTTTTGCCTGTCGACCGTGTCGGTGTGCCCGATCGAGGAAGTAGCGTCGCAGACGGCGCAGTCGATCTGGTTTCAACTGTATGTATTGAAAGACCGCGGCTTCATGAAAAACGCCCTGGAACGTGCGCAAGCCGCCGGGGTGAAAACCCTGGTGTTTACCGTCGACATGCCCACCCCCGGCGCCCGCTACCGTGATGCCCACTCCGGCATGTCCGGCCCGTACGCCGCCCAGCGGCGCATGTTGCAGGCCGTGACCAAACCGGCCTGGGCGTTTGATGTAGGGCTGATGGGCCGCCCCCACGACCTGGGCAATATCTCCAAATACCTGGGCAAACCGACCCACCTTGAAGACTACATCGGCTGGCTCGCTACCAACTTCGACCCCTCCATCAGCTGGAAAGACCTGGAGTGGATCCGCGAGTTCTGGAAGGGCCCAATGATCATCAAGGGCATCCTCGACCCACAGGACGCCAAGGACGCGGTGAGTTTCGGCGCCGACGGCATCGTCGTGTCCAACCACGGCGGCCGCCAGCTCGATGGTGTGTTGTCCACCGCCAAGGCTCTGCCTGAGATTGCCCAGGCGGTTGGCAGCGACCTCACGGTGCTGGTGGACTCCGGGGTGCGTTCGGGGCTGGACGTGGTGCGCATGCTCGCCCTCGGCGCCCGTGGCGTATTGCTGGGACGAGCGCCTGCTTATGCGCTGGCTGCCGATGGCCAGCGCGGTGTAGAGAATCTGCTGGATATCTTTGCCAAGGAAATGCGCGTGGCCATGACCCTGACCGGGGTTACGTCGATTGCGCAGATTGATGAGTCAATCCTGGTGCGCGGGCAGATCTGACCCGCCAGCCTCAGGCTTCGCTGATTTTGCTGACACTGGTGATCTGTCCATTCCAGACCATCTCGTAATGGGCGGCCTGGACAATCGACGACACCGGCCTGGGTGTCAGCAACGCCCAGCAGTGATCGCCTTCTGAGCGCACCGACAGGTAACGAAGGCCGGGACAACCGGCCTTCTTTAGCGCGCCCCCCAAGCGCTGGGCGTAGCTGTAGTCGTCAGGGTCGTAGATCGGATCGCTCATCGGCACCGACGTCGCATCCTTCATGGCGTCGCCGGCAAAGGTGCAAGACAGCCCACGAAAAACAAAGCGCTCATAGTTAAGGCCATGAACTCCGGACCAATACTGGTTCTGGTGATAACGCACTTCTGCCAGTGCCGTCTCGACCGTGGCCGCCAGGTACAGCACGCCAAAATCACCCGCGCTGAAACGCGATCCGGCCGGATTGACGTGGGTGAACGGGGCAATGGCGTAGGAACATCCCACAATCCCGAAGGGGATTTCCCTACGGGGTATCAGCTCGATCCGACCGACCTCATTGCCCAATCGTGGGTTGGTCAGGGCCTGGATCTGATAGAGCGCCTCAAACTCGTCGGCATCCGCCACATCGTCAAACAACGCAATCGGCGGGAATTTGGAATTGACCAGGCGATAGGCGTGCAACGGCCCGCTGGGCAAATCGCCCAACTGGCTCACCTTCACCATTGCGCACCACGCAACACGTCAATACGGCGGAAGGTCTCGTACAGGGAAATCATATCGCCCTGGGCCATAACCTCGAGGGGCGAGCGCCCGTTGAAAAACGCATTGTCGTTGGCCATCGCCGCAAAGCCGTACACGTTCTCGGGGTTATCGAACACCATGCGCAGCGTGGCGTGGATGTTCAGCACAAAACTGATGCGCTGCATCTGGTCGGCATCCAGGCTCACCGACCACGCGGCATCGCGCTGCCGCGCACGGGTATAAGTGCTGCGCGAGATACGCAGGATGCGACAGGCCTGGTCGCTGCTGGCCTGCCATTTTTCCAGGATGCCCACGGCCGCCCGGAGTCCGGCGACACATTGCTCCCGGGTGAAGGGCTGTGCTTGAAGGGCTAGGCTCATGGTTGCCACCTCGGAATTAATCTATAGATTCAAATATAGACAATATGAGTCTACAGAGCAAACCAGCGTTGGATAAACGTCAGCTATTACAACCAAAACCATCAGCAGTGTGGTTTTTGTATTTCGAATCGCACTTTACCGCCTGATGGGTGAGAATGGTTCCCGTCTACCTCTTCCCAATCTCTTTGTGCACGAGCCCCCAAGAAATGGAATTCAACGCGCCTTCTTCGTCCCGCTGGCTCCTGGCCTTGTTCGGTGCAAGCCTGCTGTCACTGTCCGGCTGCCAGAGCCACACCCCCGAACAGGCGGCAGCCTCAGCGGCAGCACAGCTGCAACAAAAAGACGAAAAATTCGTCACTACGTTCCAAACGATATTGCGCGGCTATGCCCTGGCCGCCAATGAACAGGAACTGACGGGGGTGATGAATATGATCCTGACCGTCGATGCGCAGAACCACGTAGTGGACTGCTCAGCCCAACGCGGAACCCTGCTGCCCAACGAGGGCCAGAACAACCTGCGCCAGGCAAAGCTGGCCAAATTGGTCACCGAACTGTGCTGGACCACCTTGTTTCCCGAAGTCTCGCCCAAGGTCTTCGCCGATGCCAAGGACACCCAAAAGATTATCGCCCCCATGGTGTTCACCCCTCTGATTGGGCTTTCGGAAGAACAGCAACAACTGCAGAAAAAGCGCATCGACCTCTACCGGCAGATCCGCTTCTTCCGTGAACAATTGTTTGTCGGGCATGACCCCCAGAGTATTGGCGTCGCGAGCTTCCACTTCATCGCCGATGCTCAGGGCAAAGTGAGTGAGTGCATGGTCAACCTGAATCAAAGCCCGTACCGCTCACAAGGCTTCAAGGTAGATAGCGCGTTGCAGCAGCGCCTTGTCACGCAGTGCAAACGACTGGACTTGCGACAGATGCCGGGGTTTGCCAACTATCCTCAAGGCCTGCCCCAGGGTTACGTGGAGGTGGACTACAGCCCTTGGATGAATGGAGCCAAGCAGCTTTGAGCCTAGGGTTGGGGCACGGTTCAGGGGCAGCCGAAGCCCATCTTCAGCCGATCGACATCAACCCACCCACGAAATGAATGGTCGCCGCAGACGGCTGCATGTCTAACCGGCAAGCAGCACGTCACGCTCCCAGAGAGCCCTGCGCGTGCTTTTGCACCAGGCAAAAAAAAACCCGGAAATCCTCACTTACGTGGGCCTTCCGGATTTTCTAAACCGCCAAAAATGGTGGGTCGTGTGGGATTCGAACCTACGACCAATTGGTTAAAAGCCAACTGCTCTACCAACTGAGCTAACGACCCGCTGTGTGGTGGCGCGTATAATACTGATTTCTAAGGATTATTCAACACCTTATTTTAAATAAATCAGAAATAACGCGTTGGGTCAGTAATTCCGGCCGCTTGGAAGCCTTCAGCACGCAGGCGGCAGCTGTCACATTTCCTACAGGCACGACCATCATTGTCCGCCTGGTAGCAGGAAACAGTCAGCGAGTAGTCGACACCCAGCCTTACACCCGCCTTGACGATATCCGCCTTGCTCAGGTTTTGCAGCGGCGCCTGGATACGGAAGCCGTGGCCTTCTACGCCGGCCTTGGTCGCCAGGTTGGCCATACGCTCGAACGATTCGACGAACTCTGGGCGGCAGTCCGGGTAGCCGGAGTAGTCCACCGCGTTGACGCCGATAAAGATGTCACGGGCGTTGAGCACTTCTGCCCAGCCCAGGGCCAGCGAGAGGAACACGGTGTTACGGGCCGGCACATAGGTGACCGGAATGCCCTCTGTGGGCGCCTCAGGCACGTCGATGGTGTTGTCAGTCAAGGCCGAGCCGCCAATACCATTGAGGTTCAGGCCGATTACCTTGTGCTCCACCACGCCGAGGTCGCGAGCAACCCGGGCGGCGGCGTGCAACTCGGCATGGGAACGCTGGCCGTAGTCGAAACTCATGGTGTAGCAGCTGTAACCCTCGGCACGGGCCATCGCCACCACGGTGGCGGAGTCAAGGCCGCCGGACAGCAGGATTACCGCACGTTTTTGATCAGTCGTTTGTTCAGTCATTTCAGCGTCCCGGCTCGTCATTCCAAAGGTATTTATGCAGCTGCAATTGCAGGCGCACCGGCAGGTTGTCCGCAACCACCCAATCAGCGAGGTCGCGAGCGTTCAAGTCATGGTGGCTTGGAGAGAACAACACCTCGCCGGCGCGTCGGTCCAGGCCGTACTGGATCAGCTTGGAGTTGGCCCAGTCATAGTCGTCCCGCGAACAAATGACGAACTTGACCTGGTCGTTGGCCGTCAGCAGCTCGATGTTCTCATAACGGTTGCGATGCGCCTCCTTGGAGTCCGGGGTTTTCAAGTCAACCACTCGGCTGACGCGAGGATCGACCGCGGAAATGTCCAGGGCACCACTGGTTTCCAGCGACACTTCGTAACCGGCGTCACACAGCTGCTTGAGCAAAGGAATGGCATTGGGCTGGGCCAGGGGCTCGCCGCCTGTCACGCAGACGTAGCGCGGCCGGAAGCCTGCAACCTGCTCCAGGATGTCGTCGAGGGTACGAATGGTGCCGCCGCTGAAGGCGTAGGCGCTGTCACAGTACTGGCAGCGCAACGGGCAGCCGGTGAGGCGCACAAATACTGTGGGCAGGCCGGCAGTGCGCGTTTCACCCTGTAACGAGTAAAAAACTTCGGTGATGCGTAATGTGTCTTGCATAGTCGCCACGGGCGTAACAGCTAAACAGGCTGTCCGCCTCCGTCAGGCACTTCATGGGATCCCGGCAAAGCGTGAACCCCAAAAAGCGTATTTCATAAAAGGGCGTGGATTCTAACGAAAAAACCCGCGACAGGCGCGGGTTTCTTCCAAGCGGGACAGCAGTGCTTACAAACGCTGCAAATCGCGCTGAGCCAACTGGGCAGCAGAGGTCCCAGGATATTGGGCCACTACTTGCTGCAGAATGCCTTTGACCTTGTCGGTATGACCCAGGCGGCGCTCTACGTCAGCCAGTTTGTACAACGAATCAGGCACCTTGGCATGCTTGGGGTAAAGCTGGCTGACCTTGGCAAACGCCTGGCCTGCACCTTGCAAATCACCCTTGGCCAGGTTGACCTCACCCAACCAGTACTGGGCATTGCCCGCGTACTGGCTGTTTGGATAACGTCCCAGGAAAGCGGTGAACGCTTTGCTGGCCTTGTCGAAGTCCTTGGCTTTGATCAGGTCGAAGGCTGCATCGTAATACAGCTTTTCCTTGGCCGGATCAGCCGGTTCGCTGCTGGCTGCAGGGGCCTGTGCGGCGCCTGCGGCTGCACCACCGGCGGCGCTTGCAGCGCCACCGGCAGAAGAATTCTCAGGAGTCGCGGCAGGTGTAACGCCGGTTCCTATACGCCGATCAAGATCCTGGTATCGCTCCAGGCCTTCTTGCTTCAGGCGGTTCACTTCATTTTGCAGAACCTCAATCGCACCTTGTTGCTGTGCCAATTGATCCTGCATGCGTTGCAGCTGGTTAAACAGCTCGCCCTGTGCCGAGGGAGCGGCAGTAGCCGCTCCCCCTGCATAGGCGCCGTTCGTGCCATAACCTGCTGGTGGATAACTACTCCCACTATTGTTATAGCCAGAGTTGCTATCTTCCACGGGAACCGCAGCCCACACCGCAAGCGGTGCGAGGCTGAGAGCCAATACGGTTACTACACGACGGCACGTTCGCATGACGAATTACTTACGCAGTTCGACGCGACGGTTTTGAGCCCAGGATTGCTCGTCGTTGCCGGTAGCAACTGGACGCTCTTCACCGTAGGAAACCAGTTCCAGCTGAGCTGGGGAAACACCTTGCAGTACCAGGTAGCGCTGAACGGCTTTCGCACGACGCTCGCCCAGTGCCATGTTGTACTCACGAGTACCACGTTCGTCGGTGTTGCCTTCCAGAACAACGCGAGCGCCGTTACCTTTCAGGTCTTTCGCGTGAACGTCCAGAGCGCGCATGGCTTCTGGCTTCAGGTCCGAACTGTCGTATTCGAAGTAGAAAGTGGTGATTGCGCGCAGAGCAGCTTCTTCGCTCAGGGAGCCGTCAACTGCACCAGTGTTAGCGCCGTAACCAGCGTTTGGATCAACAGCTGCGCCTTCACCGGCATTGTCGCCGCCTTTAGACGAGCAACCAACGGCTACGGACAGAGCCAGAGCCAGAGCAGCAAACTTACCAAACTTCAGCATTTCCATCGTGAAACTCCTAATGAACCCCAGTGTGTTAAGTACTTCTTTTTGTAGCGCCGCGTCAGTTCAGGTAAGGGGACCAGGATGGTTCTCTGACTTCGCCTTGTGCGGTAGGAAGCGGGAGCCTTACGCGTCCATTAATGGACACGAGCATCAAGACTCCCCGGCCCTGCTGGCGGGTGGCGTAGATTACCATGGTGCCGTTGGGCGCAACAGTAGGCGACTCATCAAGAGTGCTATCTGTGAGGATTTTTACGCTTCCGCGCTGCAAATCCTGGGCCGCCACCTTGAAATTAGTGAAACCATCCTGGCGATGAATCATTACCAGGGTCTTTTCATCAGCCGAAAGCTTCGGATTGGCGTTGTAGTTACCGATAAAGGTCACACGCTCCGCACCACCACCGCCAACACTGCTCTTATAGATCTGCGGTTTGCCGCCACGGTCTGAAGTGAAGTAGATGGTCGAACCATCCTTGCCCCAGAACGGTTCGGTGTTGATGCCAGGACCGGAAGTGACGCGGGTGATCTGGCGCGAACCAAGGTTCATCACGTAGATATCCGGGTTACCGTCCTTGGACAGCACGAATGCCAGGCGATTGCCATCCGGCGACCAGGCTGGCGCGCCGTTCAGGCCTTCGAAGTTGGTGATCTGCTCACGGCGACCGGTATCAATGTGCTGAACGAAGATGCGCGGACGCTTCTGTTCAAACGACACGTAGGCGATACGCTTGCCATCCGGGGCAAAACGCGGCGACAGGATTGGCTCGCGCGATTGCAACAGAGTCACTGCACGGGCACCGTCGTAGTCCGAACGTTGCAGGGTGTAGCGGGTGTTGTTCACCGAGAAACGCTCAGCCGTCACGTACAGGATGCGGGTGGAGAACGCACCTTTGATACCGACCAGTTTCTCGAACGATTGGTCGGCGATGTAGTGCGCCATGTCCCGCAGTTGGTCGACGCTGCCCGACACGCTACCGGTCAGCACTTGCTGCTCGGTGGCCACGTTGAACAGGGCGTATTGCACCTGCAAGCGACCGCCTGCTGGAACGATGCTACCTACCATCAGGTACTGGGCGCCCAGGGCTTTCCAGTCACGGTAGATCACTTCGCTGCCTTGGGTCGGCTGGCTGATCATGTTCTGTTTCGGAATTGGCGCGTAGTAACCCGAGTTGCGCAGGTCATTACCAATGATTTCCGCCATATCGTCCGGCAGCACGCTGCCGCCCTGCCAGCCAAACGGTACAACCGCAATCGGAGTGGCCCGATCGCTCCCGCTGGTTACCAGGATGTTCTTTTCATCCGCCGCCGCTATCCCTGCCATGCAGCAAATAACGACAAGCATTCCTCGAAGAAGGTTTCTCACAAGGCTAGATCCTCAGGTGTGAATGTCATCTTGAATGAACGATAGGGAGCGAAGTCGCTTGGTTTCATTCCCTGCATCTCGGTCAGCCGGCCAATATTCTTGACCGCTGCAACCGCCGAACTGTCGAACGAACCATCGCCACTGGACTTGGCCACGCTGACCGAAGTCACCGTACCATCCGGCAACATGCCGATCTGCAGCACGACTGTCATGCCTTTGCGTGCCGAAGGTGGACGTGTCCAGCCCTCCGCTGCGCGCGCGCGAATCAGATCGTCGAAACTGCCCGCGACTTCATCACCACGTTCATCGGCCAAGGCTTGCTGACGTTGCGGCGTATCGGAAAGCAAATCTGCCAGGGCCTGGGCCTTTTTATCTTCGGCGGATTTGCGCGCTGCTTCCTGGGCCTTTTTCTTGGAGGCGTCGGCGGCAGCTTTCTTCTTCGCGTCGTCGGCGATTTTCTTCTTCGCCTCGTCTGCTTCAGCTTTTTTCTTGGCGTCTTCGGCGGCTTTCTTCTTCGCGTCTTCGACTATCTTCTTCTTGGCTTCTTCAGCGGCCTTTTTCTTGGCCTCTTCTTCAGCCGCTTTCTTGGCTTCTTCTTCAGATTTCTTCTTGGCTATATCAGCCAATTGTTTCTCTTCGGCTTTTTTAGCTTCGGCAGCTTTCTCGGCTTTCTTGGCTTCATCAGCCTTTTTCGCCTCGTCGGCCTTCTTCGCTTCGTCAGCCTTTTTCGATTCCTCGGCCTTTTGAGCCGCCTCGTCTTTCTTTTGTTCCGCAGCAGCCTTCACCGCTTCCTGCTCGACCTTCTTCTGTTCCATCTGTTCGACTTCAGTCTGGCGCGCAGCCGACTTCTGGGCCTCACCCGCAATCTTCTGATTGGTCTGGGTGGTGGCCTGACTTTTCGATTTCAGCTGATACAGGGTCGCCTGCACGATCGGCTTGGCTGGCGGCAGCTCCGGGGTCATGGCAAAGCTGACAAACAGCATGCCAAACACCAGAACGTGCAGGGCTATTGCCCAGACGCTAGGCCAGAAGAAGCTTTCCGAGGCGGACGGCTCTCGCTGTTGCTGCATCAGGGCGCCTCGGTAATCAAGCCAACATTACCGACCCCGGCTTTCTGCAGCCCGCCCATGGCGCCCATGACGGAGCCATAGTCGACCGACTTGTCACCGCGGATGAACACCTGGGTGTGCTTGCCGCCTTCGTTGCCGGCGCGGATGATTTTGGTCACGGCGTCGGTCATTTGCGGCAAGGTCATGGCCTTGTCCTGCTGCTTCTGGGTATCGACTTCGCTGCCAAGGTTCCAGTAATAGGTCTTGTCAGCCTTGATCGAAATGGTCAGGACCTGGGTGTTGTTGTCCTGCGGCAAGGCTTCGCTGGAAACCTTGGGCAGATCAACTTTCACCCCCTGATTGAGCATCGGCGCGGTCACCATGAAGATCACCAGCAGCACCAGCATCACGTCGATGTAAGGCACTACGTTCATCTCGGCGACCGGCTTGCGCTTTTTGCGAGCTCGAGCGATTAAAGCCATTGGGAATTACCTGCTTATTCTTCGCTGGTGTGCACTTTACGGTGCAGGATCGCCTGGAATTCATCGGCGAAGGTGTAGTAACGGCCAATCAGGGTTTCGCTGGTGGCGGCGAAACGGTTGTAGGCGATTACTGCGGGGATTGCAGCGAACAGGCCGATGGCAGTGGCGATCAGCGCTTCGGCGATACCCGGGGCCACGGTGGCCAGGGTCGCTTGCTGGGCCGTTGCCAGGCCACGGAAGGAGTTCATGATGCCCCATACGGTACCGAACAGGCCGATATACGGGCTGACCGAACCGACGGTGGCCAGAAATGGCAGGCTCTGCTCGAGTTTTTCTTCCTCACGGGAGATCGCTACGCGCATCGCACGGGCCACGCCTTCCATGACGGCTTCCGGGTCAACGCCGGACTGCTGGCGCAGGCGGGAGAATTCCTTGAAGCCGGCGCGGAAGATCTGCTCGACGCCCGAATCCGGGTCCGGGTTGCTGCCCGCCTGGCGATACAGCTTGGACAGGTCGATACCCGACCAGAAGCGCTCTTCGAAGCTCTCCAGGGCACGTCGACCGGCACGCAGCAGGTTGCTGCGCTGAAAAATCATGACCCATGAGGTAACCGATGCGGCTACCAGGGTCAGCATGACCAGTTGAACCACGACACTGGCATTGCTGACCAGGCTCCACATGGAGGAATGGTCGACGACGGTAGGTTCCACGCTAAATCTCCTGCTTTGATTGTTGACCCGCGCCGCTCACGTTGGCAAAGGCCGCACGTAGAGTTTCGGGAATGGCCCTGGGTTTCAAACTGTTGGTGCGCACACACGCCACCAGGAACTGCCCCTCACAGAGCAGCGTTGCATCCGTTGCCCGCCTGACCTGCTGTTTAAAGCGCAGGCTGACACGGTTCAATTCGATTACTTCCGCGCTGACCAGCAATTCATCGTCCAGTCGCGCCGGCGCGTAGTAACGGGCCTCGCTGGAATGCACGACAAATAACAGGTCCTCCCCTGCCAGCTGGGATTGGGCAAAGCCCAGCTCCCGTAGCCGCTCGGTTCGAGCCCGCTCCATGAACTTTAGATAATTGACGTAATACACGATGCCGCCCGCATCGGTGTCCTCGTAATAAACGCGACAGCGATGTGCGAACGACTGATCCCCGTTTTGCGCGCGCATACTCTAGTGCTTACTCCTCAGGTTGCCAATCCGGCCAGGCAACTGTTTTTCATTCTCTGCAGCATTTCTAACGAAAGAATGACGACGCCAGCCACTAGGACAGCACAAACGTCGAATAAATCGACCCGCCATACCTTTTTAATCGTCCACTGCATCGAGGAATTCGTCTACCACAGGCATCTCCCCCAATCGTGACGGAATGTTTAACCCAAAGTGCAAATACGCATGGCGCGTGACCACGCGGCCCCTCGGCGTGCGCATGATGTAACCCTGTTGAATCAGGTACGGCTCCAGCACATCTTCGATGGTATGGCGCTCCTCACTGATCGCCGCCGCCAGGCTGTCCACGCCCACTGGCCCGCCATCGAACTTCTCGATCATGGTCAACAGCAGGCGCCGGTCCTGGTGGTCAAAGCCATGTTCATCGACATCCAGCAGGTTCAGCGCCAGGTCGGCCACGGCCTTGGTGATATGCCCCTTGGCCCGCACTTCGGCAAAATCGCGCACCCGCCGCAGTAAGCGGTTGGCGATCCGCGGCGTGCCACGCGCCCGACGGGCAATCTCGAAGGCACCCTCAGGGTCCAGCGGCAAGCCGAGAATCCCTGCCGACCGACTGACAATCGTCGCCAGATCGGCAGTGCTATAAAACTCTAGACGTTGAACAATGCCGAAACGGTCTCGCAACGGATTGGTCAGCATGCCGGCACGGGTGGTGGCGCCGACCAGAGTGAAGGGCGGCAGGTCGAGCTTGATCGAGCGCGCCGCCGGCCCTTCGCCAATCATGATATCCAGCTGGAAATCTTCCATGGCCGGGTACAGCACTTCTTCGACGATGGGCGACAGCCGGTGGATTTCGTCGATGAACAGCACATCATGGGGTTCAAGGTTGGTCAGCAACGCAGCCAGGTCGCCGGGGCGCTCCAGCACCGGACCGGAGGTGCTCTTGATCGACACCCCCATTTCCTGGGCGATGATATTGGCCAGGGTGGTCTTGCCCAGCCCCGGCGGACCGAAGATCAACGTATGGTCCAGGGATTCGGCACGCCCGCGCGCCGCCTGGATGAACAGCTCCATCTGCTCACGCACAGTGGGCTGGCCGATGTAGTCGGCAAGGCTCAGGGGGCGGATGGCCCGGTCCTGGACCTCTTCACGGTCGCGAGGGCCGGTGGCCGCAATCAGACGATCAGCTTCAATCACTTAAATCATTCCCTTCAGGGCTCGGCGGATCATGTCTTCAGCGCTCAGGTTCTTGTCCTTGATGGCCGACACTGCCTTGCTGGCTTCCTGCGGCTTGTAGCCCAGGGAGATCAGCGCATTGACGGCATCGCTTTCGGCACTGGCGACCTGGGCCGCCGGCATATCCGGCTGGTTCGGCACCAGGGCAAACATGCTGGGCGCCACTTCCCAGGCTTTGAAGCGGTCCTTGAGCTCCACCAACAGGCGCTCAGCGGTTTTCTTACCGACCCCTGGCACCTTGGTCAGCGCCGAGGTGTCCTGGGCCGAAACGGCACGTACCAGTTCGTCCACTTCCAGGCTCGACATCAAGGCCAGGGCCAGTTTCGGGCCCACACCATTGAGGCGGATCAGCTCACGGAAGAAGTCACGGTCGCGCTTGCCGATGAAACCATAGAGTAGTTGCGCGTCTTCGCGCACCACCAGATGGGTGTGCAAGGTTATCGGCTCACCGACCGACGGTAGGCGGTACAGGGTGGTCATGGGCACTTCCAGCTCATACCCCAGCCCGTTTACATCCAGAATCAGGTGCGGCGGCTGTTTCTCAGCCAGGGTGCCGCGCAAGCGTCCAATCACGGTTCAGATCCTTAAAGCTTGAGGTCAGATCGAGGCCCGACCATAACGATTGCGCTGATGCTATCAGAGACGCAGGCGCCCGCCACGACTGCGTGCCGTGCCAAGGCCATGGGGCAGCAGACTGGAACGGGTATGGGCATGGCAAATGGCAATGGCCAGGGCGTCAGAGGCGTCGATCTGTGGCTTGGAGGTGAGTTTGAGCATATGCATGACCATCATCTGCACCTGCTCTTTATTCGCCGCGCCGGTACCGACCACCGCCTGCTTGACCTGGGTCGCAGTGTATTCGGCGATTTCCATGCCCTCCTCCGCCCCGGCAACAATGGCTGCGCCCCGCGCCTGGCCCAGCTTCAAGGCCGAGTCGGCATTTTTGGCCATGAACACCTTTTCAATGCCCATGGTCACCGGCCCGTAGGTCTGGATCACTTCACGCACACCGCGATAGACGATCTGCAAACGCTCGGCCAACTCGCCGGCGCCAGTGCGGATACAACCCGACGCCACGTAGACGCAGCCACGCGGGGTGTGCTGCACCACGCCAAAGCCGGTGATGCGTGAACCGGGGTCGATACCTAGGATTAAAGTCATAACGCCTGCAGGTTGGGTAAACACATTTTTTGATACAGCGAAGATCCAATGTGGGAACGGGCTTGCTCGCGAAAGCGGTGTTTCAGTCAACGCATGTACTGACTGACCGCTTTCGCGAGCAAGCCCGCTCCCACATTTTGGTCTACACCAGCCTTCAGACTAGCTGTGCGGCCACGTCTTCTGGAATGTCGGCGTTGGAGTAGACGTTCTGCACATCATCCAGGTCTTCAAGCATATCCAGCATCTTGAGCACCTTCTGCGCGCCGTCCAGGTCCAGTTCGGCACTGGTGGTCGGCAGCATGACGATTTCCGCGTCGGTCCCCTTGAAACCAGCGGCTTCCAGGGCGTTACGCACCGCGTAGAAGCCGGCAAACGAGGTAAACACGTCGATGGAGCCGTCTTCGTTGGTCACCACGTCGTCGGCATCTGCCTCCATCGCGGCTTCCATCAGCGCATCTTCATCCGTACCCGGCGCAAAGGTAATCTGCCCCTTGCGCTCGAACAGATAGGCCACCGAGCCATCCGTGCCGAGGTTACCGCCACACTTGCTGAACGCATGGCGCACGGCCGCCGCAGTACGGTTGCGGTTGTCAGTCATGCACTCGACCATCACCGCGACGCCGCCCGGGCCGTAGCCTTCGTAGGTCAGCTCGACCATGTCGTCGGTATCCGCCGCACCGGCGCCACGGGCCACGGCGCGGTCGATGATGTCGCGACTCATGTTGGCGCCCAGGGCCTTGTCCAGCGCCAGGCGCAGGCGCGGGTTGGAGCCTGGATCACCGCCACCTTGGCGGGCAGCAACCGTCAGTTCACGAATCCACTTGGTGAAGATCTTGCCTTTTTTGGCATCCTGACGCTCTTTGCGGTGCTTGATGTTCGCCCACTTGGAATGGCCAGCCATAACACAACTCCGAAATTCTCTAGAAACCTTTCAATCCCGCCCCAGGCGAGATTTCCCTCTTTTAAACGCAAAGGCGCATCCGAAGATGCGCCTTTTTGACTGCGTACAACCTTATCGCGCTTTCACGCCGCAGCCTTACTCAGCCTTCGGCGCCTCGCGCAGACGGATGTGCAGCTCGCGCAGTGCCTTGGCATCCACCACACCTGGAGCCTGGGTCATGACGTCCGCAGCACTCTGGGTTTTCGGGAAGGCAATCACTTCACGGATCGACTGGGCACCGGTCATCAGCATCACCAGGCGGTCAAGGCCGAAGGCCAGGCCACCGTGGGGTGGAGCACCGTATTTCAGGGCATCGAGCAGGAAGCCGAACTTCTCTTCCTGTTCCGCTTCGTTGATGCCCAGCAGGCGGAACACCGACTGTTGCATCTCCTTGCGGTGGATACGGATCGAACCGCCGCCCAACTCAGTACCGTTGAGCACCATGTCGTAGGCACGGGACAGCGCGCCGGCTGGGTTGGCTTCCAGCTCCTGTGGCGTGCACTTGGGTGCGGTGAACGGGTGGTGCAGGGCGCTGAAGCTGCCGTCGTCGTTTTCTTCGAACATCGGGAAGTCGACAACCCACATCGGGGCCCACTTGCAGGTCAGCAGGTCGAGGTCGTGACCCAGTTTGATCCGCAGCGCGCCCAGGGCTTCGCTGACGATCTTGGCCTTGTCGGCACCGAAGAACACGATATCGCCATCGACTGCGCCAACGCGATCGAGGATCACATTGAGCTTGTCTTCCGGGATGTTCTTGACGATTGGCGACTGCAGGCCTTCAACACCCTTGGCGCGCTCGTTGACCTTGATGTACGCCAGGCCCTTGGCACCGTAGATACCCACGAACTTGGTGTAGTCGTCGATCTGCTTGCGCGGCATGCTCGCGCCGCCTGGCACGCGCAGTGCGGCGATGCGGCATTTCGGGTCGTTGGCCGGGCCGCTGAACACCTTGAAGTCGACTTCCTTGAGCTGATCGGCAACGTCAACCAGTTCCAGCGGGTTACGCAGGTCTGGCTTGTCGGAACCGTAGCGGCGCATGGCCTCTTCGAAGGTCATGTGCGGGAACTCGCCGAATTCCAGACCCAGCACTTCCTTGAACAGGTTGCGGATCATTTCTTCGGTCAGGCCCATGATCTCTTTTTCATCGAGGAAACTGGTCTCGATGTCGATCTGGGTGAATTCCGGCTGACGGTCGGCGCGCAGGTCTTCGTCGCGGAAGCACTTGGCGATCTGGTAGTAACGGTCGAAGCCGGCGACCATCAGCAGTTGCTTGAACAACTGTGGCGATTGCGGCAAGGCGAAGAAGCTACCGGCGTGGGTACGGCTTGGCACCAGGTAGTCACGTGCGCCTTCTGGCGTAGCGCGGGTCAGGATCGGCGTCTCGACGTCGAGGAAGCCGTTCTCGTCGAGGAAGCGACGGATGCTGGTGGTCATGCGCGAACGCAGGCGCAGCTTCTCGGCCATTTCCGGGCGACGCAGGTCGAGGAAGCGATAACGCAGGCGGGTTTCTTCGCCAACGTCAGAGAACTCGTTGAGTGGGAACGGCGGGGTTTCCGACTCGTTCAGCACTTCGAGCTCATAGCCCAGGACTTCGATCATGCCCGACGCCATGTTGGCGTTGGTGGCACCGGCCGGACGCAGGCGGACCTTACCGGTGATTTTCACGACGTACTCGCTGCGCACGCGGTCGGCGGCGGCGAAGCTCTCGGCGCGATCCGGGTCGAATACCACCTGGGCCAGACCATCACGATCACGGATATCGAGGAAAATCACCCCGCCATGGTCGCGGCGACGGTGAACCCATCCGCAAAGGGTGATTTCCTGACCTTCCAGGGTCTCGTTCAGTTGGCCGCAATAGTGGCTGCGCATCATGGTAGTGGTTTCACTTCTCGTAATTCGAAATTCGGTGGAGTTCCTGCTCGGACACCGCACCTTTTAAGTCAGGCCACGGATAATGCAGGAGCTCGCGCGTAGAGTTCAACTCAGTCTGCTTTGTCGCCGCCCGCCAGATTCTTCTTGGCGCCGGTCTTGAAGTCGGTCTCGTACCAGCCGCTACCGCTCAGGCGAAAACCCGGCATGGACAGCATCTTTTTCAGCTCGGGCGCCTGGCAAGCAGGGCAATCGACCAACGGCGCGTCGCTGATCTTCTGAATGGCTTCCAACTGGTGACCACAGGAAGCGCATTGGTAATCGTACATGGGCATGGGATGTCTCGGCGATCACGTCATTGCTGCGCTGCGCCCGGGTAGAGCCGGTTGCGCAGCAAAGGGCGAGATTATATCCGTTAAATCGAGGCTGTGCAGCCGTGGCAACGTGCAACGCACTATATAGAAACACCCCTGCGGCTCCGGTCTCGGCTAACCCGGCTATATAAGGCCCGCCTGATTGACGGCTGAAGCCTGCCCTTTCAACGCATGAACCACACACACGACCCGGACCAGACCGCTGAAATTCTTCACCCCGCCATAACGCAAGTGCACCTCGCGATCCACGTAGGACAGCAACGCACTGACCGAACAGGTATTGATCCTGGCGATTTCGCCAAGAATATTCCAATACACTTCTTCAAGCCGCAGGCATGTTGAAAAACCATTCAACCGGACAGAGCGCGACAGTGGCCGTGCCAATGCCATATCGAACCCTTTGACGAAAGGGTCGATCTTTATCTTGTAGACGCCGGAAGTTTCCAGCACACCTTTACCCGTACTACGCGACATACACCTGACACTCCCTTGCCAAACGGCTCTTGAACAAACGGCTGTTATTGGCCGTTGAGCCTATAAAACATCAAGCAGGCAAGTGCAGCCAGAAGAAGGAGAGTTGTTGTGCGTAGGACAAGCCAACGCAGGTATCAGGAAGCAATCAGCTGAAGCCAGTGGCGCCTGCCAGGCACCACTGGCCTGCGGTGCTTACTTGCCTTCGAGCAGCGAGCGCAGCATCCAGGCGGTCTTTTCGTGGATCTGCATACGCTGGGTCAGCAAGTCCGCAGTCGGCTCATCGCTGACTTTATCAAGTAACGGGAAGATCCCACGTGCGGTGCGGGTAACGGCTTCCTGCCCATCGACAAGTTGCTTGATCATGTTTTCAGCACTGGGCACGCCTTCTTCTTCCTTGATCGAAGACAGACGGGCATAGATAGAGTAGGCACCCGGCGCAGGAAAGCCCAGGGCACGAATACGTTCGGCAATGGAGTCAACCGCCAGCGCCAGTTCGTTATATTGCTCTTCAAACATCAAGTGCAATGTACGAAACTGTGGCCCCGTGACGTTCCAATGAAAGTTATGGGTTTTCAGATAAAGTACATAGGTATCTGAAAGCAGCCGTGAAAGTCCGTCAACAATGGATTTACGATCTTCTTCGCTGATACCGATATCGATTGCCATGTCTATTCCCTTCAATTGATGAAAATTCATTGATCAGGTGCTTACCCACTCTAGCAAGAGTCCTCGCCTTGCGCAGCCCTACCGCCGCAGGTGGCCTGCGGCAAATCGCCCCTTTGCATCGCGCTCGACCAAAGGCGGCAAGGCCTGCCACGGTTAAAAACACCCGCACCTGTCTAGGACAAGGGTTTGCCGCACAAATGCGATGATCTTTGCAACGCCCTGAAACGCTTGATTTGAGAAGGCACAGGCTTTGCTGTTAAATAGGCTGCGTGTCGCCGCCGCTATTTCCTGCGGCAAGCGGCATAGGCTGAATAATCGCGCACGTGCCCAACGCCTCCCATTGTTCAGAAGCGAACCGTGCCAGTCAGCTCTTCCTTCGTGATCCGTCTTAACGTGAGTTAATCAAAATGTTGAAAATCGTCCACCTGCTAACGGGCGCTGCAGCGTTGCTGCTGTCCTTTATCCCGAGCCTGCAACCAGAAAGCCTGCCGTACCTGCAACAACACGACGCGCTGTACCTGGCTCTGTTCGGCCTTCTCAACCTGACGCTGGCGCCAGTGATTCCCTACTGGAACAAAGGCACACGCCATCAACTGCAAAACCTGGTCAGCGCCTTGCTGGTGCTGGCTGTCGTGGTACAAACCCTCACCCTCCTGGCCCCTATGCCTGAAGTCGGCGGCCATCCAGCCATCCTACTCAGCCTGGCCATTGCGGTGGTCGCGATCGTTCTTCACCTGGCCATCAGCTTCTACCGTTCGTCTGCCCCGGCCAGCTCGCAAAACTACGACATGACCAACCGGGATACCGGGACCGTTAAGTGGTTCAACACATCCAAAGGCTTCGGCTTTATTTCCCGGGACTCGGGCGACGATATCTTCGTCCACTTCCGGGCCATCCGCGGCGAAGGCCATCGCGTCCTGGTGGAAGGCCAGCGCGTGGAGTTCTCCGTGATGAACCGCGACAAAGGCCTGCAAGCTGAAGACGTGATCGCCGCCCTGCCGCGTCGCTGACCCCAGAGCAAGCCTCAAAAAAAACCGCGATGCAGCTAACACTGCATCGCGGTTTTTTATCGCCGGGACTTTTCCCGAACCCTCAATAATGAGGCGGTGGCGCTTCTTCCTCGGAAGACTCGAACTGCCCGCCCATTTCTTCCTGACGCTTGAGCAAGGCCGTCATCTGCAATTGCAGACGCTCTACCGCACGCTGCTGGGCGACCAGGATGTCATTCAATGTCTCGATGGTGTCGTCCTGGAAAGCCAGGCGGCTCTCAAGGTCCATCACGCGGTCTTGCAGGTCCATGGTTCAGTCCTGGGCAAAAATGAATTCGGGCGGCAGCAGCTCCCGCAGGCGGGTACGAATCAGCGCCACCTGATCGTCGCTATAAGGTACTGCCGGGTGCTTGCTCCAGACTGGTGCAGGCCAAGCCGCATCGTCACGTTTGCGCACAATCACGTGCACATGTAACTGGTTGACCACGTTACCCAGCGCACCGATGTTCATTTTATCGGCGCCGAACCCATCATTGAGCAACTGTGCCAACGTGGTGGTTTCGTGCCACAACCGGGACTGGTCGCCAGCGTCGAGCTGGAACACTTCGCTGATGCCGGCAATGCGCGGCACCAGGATAAGCCAGAGGTAGTTAGAGTCATTGGACAGCAGCAGCCGGCACAGGGGGAATTCCCCGATGGGCAAGGTGTCGTTTTGCAGACGTGGATCCAAGGCGAACACCGCAGTCACTCCGTTCGGCTAGTCAGTTTCAGGCGCCCAGCATACCTGCGAATGGCGACTGCTTCACGGGGCAATCCGCGCGACACCTGCGGCAATCGGCAGATGCACCAAAATGAGTCTTTTATGCCCTACATCGGGCAGGGGTTATCCGCCGATTACTCACTCCACAGGGTGGACCGGTAACATTTCTGACAGAAACGTATTTTTGCGCGTTCGAAATCCCGCACAGCCGGCACCACGAATTCCAAAAAAAACCACGCAAAAGCCCCGTTTTCAGGCGCTTTTCACAGATCCAACACATTTTTCACGAAAAAATGACATCCGCCCGGCAGTTTGAGCACGCTTGTTGCATTCACTCCCATATCGTCGACAACGGCACTTGCCAGGAAGGCAGTGTTTCACGATAAAAACAACAGTGAGTCAATACACCTACAGGAAGTTTTAAAACTTTGAACAGGGTACTTTGCACCCCTGTACAGGGTATTAAAGACAGTATTGAAGTTGTCAGTCTGGTGACAAACAGACTGTAGATTTGCGACATGGATCTAGCAATTTACGACAGCCTCGTAAAGAAGCTGAAAGGACAGATGTGCAAGTATCGCCAATTATTGCCAGCGTGCTATAAGTTTGCGCTGTCACAAAAAAGAAAGAGCCGCCCAGACAAAAATACAGGTGGGACGGCAGTACTCTTCCTAAAACCAAAGGAGCAAATCACGATGCGCGTGATGAAGTGGAGCATGATCGCCCTCGCTGTCTCAGCAGGCACCTCACAGTTCGCTATGGCGTCCGCCCAAGATGATGCCAAAGGCTTTGTCGAAGACAGTACCTTCAGCATCAACACCCGCGCCCTGTACTTCAGCCGGGATAACCGCAACAACAAGTCGGGTACAAGCTACACCCGGGAAAGCGGCCTGGGCTTCAACGGTTTGTACCAATCGGGTTTCACCCAGGGCACCATCGGTGTGGGTGTTGACGTAATCGGCCTGCTGGGCGTGAAACTGGACAGCGGCAGAGGCCGGAATGGCACTGGCTTGTTCCCGGAAGGCTCGGATGGCCGCTCAGAGGATGAGTACTCCAAGGGCGGCGGCGCCATCAAGTTCCGTCTCTCCAATACCGTGCTGAAAGTCGGCGACCAGTACACCACTGCGCCGGTCTTCGCGTCCGACGACAGTCGCTTGCTGCCGGAGCTGCCGCAAGGTATCTCGATCGTCAGCAACGAGATCAAAGACCTCAAGCTTGAAGCCGGTCACTTCACTTCCAGCGTTGCCCAGGCGCAAACCTACAGGGACAGTATCCTCGACTTCCCTGAAACCTCCCGGGGTATCAAGCAAGCCAATTTCGTGGGTGGTACCTACGGTTGGACGCCTGAGTTCACCACCAGCCTCTACTACTCGAAAGTCGAAGACTACTGGCGCAAATACTACGCCAACGTCAACTGGACCCATGCTCTGAGCGATGACCAGTCGGTGGCTGTAGACTTCAACATCTACGACACCAAGAGCGACGGTGCCGGCCTGCAACGCGCCTTCAAAGACAACGAGACCAAACTCGACAACCGTGCGTTCAGCTTGCAGGGTGCCTACACCATCGGTGCACACACCTTCACCCTGGCTGCCCAGAAGGTTACCGGTGACGGCGACTACGGCTACGGCATTGATGGTGGCGGCACAGTGTTCCTGGCCAACTCCGTCGCCCGTTCCGACTTTAACGCCGAAGGTGAAAAATCCTTCAAAGCCCGTTACGACCTCGACATGGCCACCTTCGGTGTACCTGGCCTGAGCTTCCTGGCTGCGTACGTCACCGGTAGCGGCGCCAATACCGCCCTGACCTCGAACGGCAAAGAGTGGGAACGCGACCTCGAAGCCAAATACGTGATCCAGAGCGGCCCGGCCAAAGACCTGAGCCTGCGTATTCGCCAAGCGACTTATCGTTCGTCTGATGGCGTTTACTACGGTTCTTCGTCGATCGACGAACTGCGTCTGATCGCGCAATACCCGCTGAATATCTTGTAATCGAAGATGCCCAGGGGCTTCGGCCCCTAATTAAAAAGCCGCTCACTGTTAACCAGTGAGCGGCTTTTTATTGCACTAATATTTCTACCGCTTAAATAACTAGCAAGCTAGCTATCTAGTTTGTTACCGCGATTAAACTTGACCATTCAGCCAAGTTCGATCCCTGCTCCCGTCATTACTTGGCAGGTGCTTCTTGCATCACGCGAATAACGCGCTGCGGGAATGGGATATCAATCCCTGCAGCTTTCAAGCGATCCCGCGCCAGTTCATTAAACATGAACATCACATCCCAATAATCTGCAGTCTTGGTCCATACGCGCAGGGAAACAGTGATCGAACTGTCGCCCAGGGTCGAAATCACGGCGACCGGCTCTGGGTCCGCCAGAACCCGTGGGTCCTTGGCCAGTTCCAGCAGCACTTCACGGGCCTTTTGCAGGTCGGCTTCGTAGTCGACACCTACGTCAAACACCACCTTGCGGGTCGGTTGGCGGTTGGTGTTGGTGATGATGCCGTTGGACAAGATGCCGTTAGGCACGATGACCGTCTTGTTGTCGCCGGTACGGATCACCGTGTGAAAGATCTGGATGCTATCGACGGTACCCGCCGTGCCCTGGGCTTCGATCCAGTCACCGATGCGGAACGGGCGGAACAGCAGGATCAGCACACCACCGGCAAAGTTAGCCAGGCTGCCTTGCAACGCCAGGCCAATGGCCAGGGTCGCGGCACCGATCGCGGCGACGAACGAGGTGGTTTCGACACCAATCATCGAGGCGACGCTGACAATCAGCATCACTTTGAGCACGATGTTCGCCAGGCTGGTCACAAAGCCCTGCAACGCCAGGTCAGCATTGCGCAGGGCCAGCAGGCGCCCTACCTTGTGGGTCAACTTGTTGATCAACCACCAACCAATGGCCAGGGTCAGCACCGCCAGCAATACCCGGCTGCCGTACTCCATGATCATCGGGACCCAGGCTTGGGAAGCCTTGATCAATTGATCCACTTCAGCATTCAAGTCCATCTAGATTCTCCTGTTTAGCACTGCATATAAAGGTCGCCACAGCAATTGAGCCCCGTAGGGCTCAATCGTTTCTGCAGGTTCTGGGGCGTGGGACGTCGAAATCCCTTACGGGTTCCCGAAAACCGGATCAGTCGCGGAAGTTGTTGAACTGCAGCGGCATATCAAAGGTCTTGGCGCGCAGGGCGGCAATCGCATCCTGCAAATCGTCGCGCTTCTTGCCGGTGATACGCACCTGCTCGCCCTGGATCGCGGCCTGGACCTTGAGCTTGGCGTCCTTGACGTGAGCGACGATTTTCTTCGCCAGCTCCTTGTCGATACCTTCCTTGAGCACCGCTTCCTGCTTCATCAACTTGCCCGAAGCGTAGGCATCCTTGACCTCAAGGCACTGCACATCAATCTTGCGCTTGACCAGGGCCAGCTTGAGGATCTCGATCATCGCTTCCAGCTGGAAATCGGCTTCAGCGGTCAGGTTGACCGTCAGTTCCTTTTCCTTGAACTCAAAGCTGCCTTTGCCTTTCAAGTCATAACGACGGTCCAGCTCCTTGACGGCGTTCTCGACGGCGTTGGTGACTTCGTGCTTGTCCAGTTCAGATACCACGTCGAACGACGGCATGTAGTTTCTCCAATAAAAAAGGGGCGCGGCTCAGTAAAGATGGAGCGCGCCTGGCTTGCGGGTAAAATGCCGGGGCATTATAACGACTCTTTACCCTGAGCTGCTTGGCTCACCCAGCGGCTTACGGAGCAAAATTGATGTCCACCACCTGGCATGTCCTCGGCGCAGGCAGTCTCGGCACATTATGGGCCACACGCCTGGCCCGCGCTGGCCTGCCCGTCACGCTGATCCTGCGCGATCAGGCGCGCCTGAGCCGCTATCGGGCATCTCCCGGGCTGACCCTGGTCGAGCAAGGGCATGCCCAGACTTATCCGGTGGCTGCACAAACATCCGACAGCCCCGAGCCAATTGATCGCCTGCTGGTCGCGTGTAAAGCCTACGATGCTCCTGGCGCTGTCGCACAGCTGGCACGACGCCTGACACCCAATGCCGAGGTAATCCTGCTGCAGAACGGCCTGGGCAGCCAGGATGCGGTTGCCGCCCTATTGCCCCAGGCACGCTGTATCTTCGCCTCCAGCACCGAGGGTGCGTTTCGGCAAAGTGATGGCAGCGTGGTATTCGCCGGCCACGGCTTCACCTGGCTCGGTGACGCCAGCCATCCCACGGCGCCGCTGTGGCTGGACGACCTGCACGCTGCCGGCATTCCCCACCAGTGGAGCACTGACATCCTCACGCGGCTCTGGCGAAAACTGGCACTCAACTGTGCGATCAATCCACTGACGGTGCTCTATCAATGCCGCAATGGCGGATTGCAGGCGCATCACTGCGAGGTGGCGACCTTGTGTGCCGAGCTCGGCGAGCTACTGACGTGCTGCGGCCAACCCGCGGCGGCCGAGAATCTGCAGGCCGAAGTGGAGCGGGTGATCCAGGCGACAGCGGCCAACTTCTCGTCGATGTACCAGGATGTGGCCAACGGGCGGCGCACCGAGATCAGCTATCTGCTCGGCCATGCCTGCCAGGCGGCCTTGCGCCATCGTTTGAGCCTGCCGCATCTGCAACAACTGCAGGTACGCCTGGCCGGCTACCTGGACGCACACGGATTGCCCAGCGACTGAGGCACGCGCTACCCTGCCAACTGGATCCTTGCCTGCGAACCACCTGATGCCACTGCGCCAGCGTCTCGAAAACCTCCCCGTCGGGCAGAAACTGCTGGCGGCCCTGCTGGTACTGCTGACCACCGTGCTGCTGGTGGCCAACCTGACCTTTATCAGCGCCGCCTATTGGATCTCCCAGGAAAGCATGGCCCCGCAAGCCTTGCAGGCAATTGGCCGGCTGGTTTCCAACCCCGCCCTCGCCGCGCAAGCCCTGGACTCTCCCGCCAACGCCGATGCCTTGCTCAACGAGCTGACCAGCTATTCGCCACTGCGGGCGGCGGCCCTGTATGACGGCGAAGGTAGTCGCCTGGCGCAACTGCAACACGGTGATCGCCTGCAACTGCCGGCGCACTATCGCGACATCGAGGCGTGGCGGGTTACCGAGTTTCGCAGCAATCAAGTCATCACCCTGCCCCGCCCCGGCCTGCCCTCAGGGCATCTGCTGCTGGTGGCCAGCAGCGAACTGCCAGTCGCTTTCTACACCGGCACCCTGACCGCCAGCCTTGGCATCCTGATTTTCAGCATCCTGCTGTGGATGGTGATCGCCCGGCAGATCAAACGCCTGATTACCCGGCCCATCCACGAGTTGGAAGAGTTGTCGCGCCAGGTCACCCGCGAGGAGAACTACGCCCTGCGGGCCGGTCGTGGCAACCATGACGAAATCGGCAGCCTGGCCGAAGCATTCAATACCATGCTGTCGCGCATCGAAGCTCGGGAGCAGCAACTCAAGCGCGCACGGGACGACTCCCAGGCCGCCTACGACCAGGCCCAGGGTCTGGCCGAGGAAACCCGGCATACCAACCGCAAGCTGGAACTGGAAGTGCAGGTTCGCAGCAAGATCGAGAAAAAACTCACCGGCTTTCAGAACTATCTCAACAGCATCATCGACTCCATGCCCTCCGCCCTGATTGCCCTGGACGAGCAGCTCTACGTCACCCAATGGAACCAGGAAGCCAGCGCCCTGTCCGGCACGCGCCTGGATGAAGCCCTGAACCAGCCGATCTTCCTCGCCTTCGAACCGCTCAAGCCCTATCTGCCCCAGCTCAAGGCCACGGTAGAGCAGCACACGGTGGAGCGCATCGAGCGCGTTACCTGGATCAAGGACGACGAACCCAAGCACTATGCCCTGACCTTTTACCCGCTGATGGGTGGCGCCGGGCGCGGGGTGGTGATCCGTATCGACGACATTACCCAGCGCCTGTCCCTGGAAGAAATGATGGTGCAATCGGAGAAAATGCTGTCAGTCGGCGGGCTCGCCGCAGGCATGGCCCACGAAATCAACAACCCGTTGGGGGCAATCCTGCACAACGTGCAGAACATTCGGCGACGCCTGTCGGCGGACCTGCCGAAAAACCAGGAGCATGCCGAGCAGGTGGGCGTGGAACTGGAAACGGTCAACCGCTACCTGCAAAGCCGCGAAGTACCGCAGCTGCTCGACGGCATCCAGCAAGCCGGGGCCCGTGCAGCGAAAATCGTCACCCATATGCTCAGTTTCAGCCGCCGCAGCAACCGCCAGATGGCGCCTTGCGACCTGCCGGCCCTGATTGACCAGGCCGTGGAAATTGCCGGTAACGACTTCGACCTGACCATCGGCTTCGACTTCAAGGGCCAGGCGATCATCCGCCAGTTCGACCCATTGCTGGGCCCCGTGCCGGGCACCGCCAACGAATTGGAGCAGGTCCTGCTCAACCTGCTGAAAAACGCCGCCCAGGCCATCCACCTGCGCGAAGACGACAGCGAGCCGGGGCGCATCATCCTGCGCACCCGGCTCAACCCACCCTGGGCCGAGATCCAGGTGGAAGACAATGGCATCGGCATGAGTGAGAACGTGCGCAAACGCACGTTCGAACCGTTCTTCACCACCAAGGAAATCGGCCAGGGCACGGGGCTGGGCCTGTCGGTCTCGTACTTCATCATCACCAACAACCACAAGGGCCAGATGGAGGTTCACTCCACCCTGGGCCAGGGCACCTGTTTCACCTTGCGCCTGCCACTGGCCGGCAGCCAGCTTGCCCCCCACGAACTGACTCAACTGGAGCACTGACCATGGGCTTTCGCCTGTCGAAAATTTACACCCGTACCGGCGACAAGGGCGAAACCGGCCTGGGTGACGGCCGCCGCGTGCCCAAGGATCACCCCCGGGTGGAGGCGATCGGTGAAGTGGACAGCCTCAACAGCCAACTGGGCCTGCTGTTGGCCGGCCTTGAGGAGCAAAGCGGCCAGCATCCCGCGCTGAACGATGTGATCGAGGTACTAACACCCTGCCAGCATCGACTGTTTGACCTCGGTGGCGAGCTGGCAATGCCGGTCTACAAGGCGCTCAATGCGGGCGAGGTGGACCGCCTGGAAGCCGCGATTGATCGCTGGAATGAAGAAGTCGGGCCTTTGGAGAACTTCATCCTGCCCGGCGGTTCGGCGCTGATTGCCCAGGCCCACGTGTGCCGCAGCCTGGCCCGTAGCGCCGAGCGGCGCTGCCAGCAACTGAATGCGCTGGAGCCGTTGGAAGGGGTGGGATTGGCGTATATCAATCGGCTATCGGATTTGCTGTTTGTGGCAGCAAGGGTGATTGCCCGGAGGCAAGGGATTGCGGAGATTTTGTGGCAGGCGGCGGCTAAGCCGCACTGAGACTCTGCGGGGTTTTGTATTGTTTGGCAGGGCCTCATCGCGGGCAAGCCCGCTCCCACATTTTGATTTGTGAGTACATTCAAGTGTGGGGGATTTTGTGGCAGGCGGCTAAGCCGCACTGAAATTCTGCAGGTTTTGTATTGTTTGACTGGGCCTCATCGCGGGCAAGCCCGCTCCCACATTTTGATTTGTGAATACATTCAAATGTGGGGATTTTGTGGCAGGCGGCTAAGCCGCACTGAAATTCTGCGGGTTTTGTATTGTTTGACTGGGCCTCATCGCGGGCAAGCCCGCTCCCACATTTTGATTTGTGAATACATTCAAATGTGGGAGCTGGCTTGCCTGCGATGGGGCCAGCAATGACAACTCACACCTCAGGCCAGAACACCCGAATCCCCGCCACACCCTGCGCCCCGCTCTCCCAGGCCTTCTCCCGCTCGTCAGGCCCAACCCCGCCCAACAGAAACACCGGTTTGCTGAAGCCCTTGATCAACTGCGCCGCCTCTTCCCAACCCAGAGGCTGCGCATCAGGGTGAGTCTGGGTCGGCTGCACCGGCGACAGAGTGACAAAATCCACGTCCATCAGTTCGGCCAATGCCAGTTCCTCGGCATTGTGGCAAGACGCCGCCAACCAGCGGTCCCTGGGCAACGGTCGGCCCTTGCTCGCGTATTTGCGCAGTTGCGCCGAGGTCATGTGCCAGCCAGCAGCCGGGAAATCACCGAGCCATTCAAACGGCCCCTTGAGCATCAATTGCGCCTTGCCAGCACACAGGCCTACGGCGTCCACCGCCAGGTCGCGGTATTTGGGGTCGTAGCCATTGGGCGCACGCAACTGGATCAGTTTGATACCACCGGCAACGGCTTTCTGGATACCGCGCAACAGCACCGGGGTTTCCAGTTCGCCTGGGGTGATCAGGTAGTCGGCGGGCAAACGGGCAGCAGCAACGATGGGCGCATTGGCCGCGGGAAACTCGTAGTTCTGCAAGTCCCGTGGCGCCACCCATTCAAGGGGCTGCCCTTCCGCGCCGTGGGGCTCGCCGGTAAACGCCGAGACCTCCCAGACATCCAGCAACACCTGCTTGTCCGGGTAATCATGCTGTACCTGGATCAACGGCCGGGCCGTGGTGACCTGGATACCCAATTCTTCCTGCAGCTCTCGCCCCAGTGCGGTGAGCACCGACTCATCGGCCTCCACCTTGCCACCGGGAAACTCCCAGAGGCCGCCCTGGTGCTGGGTATCTGCACGACGGGCCAACAGAATCCGGCCATCGGTACCGCGAATGACTGCGGCTGCTACATGAACTCGTTTCACGGTTTTACGTCCTCTAAGCCGGCGCCTGCCGGGGCATTGCCAATGCCCCGGGCAGGTATCAAGTACGGTATTCGGCGTTGATCTTCACGTACTCGTGGGACAGGTCGGTGGTCCAGATGGTTTCGCTGCACTCACCGCGACCCAACTCGATACGGATGGTGATTTCTTCCTGCTGCATCACCGCCGAGCCCTGGGCTTCGGTGTAGGTCTCGGCACGGGCGCCACGGCTGGCGATGCACACATCGCCGAGGAACACGTCGATCTTGCTCACATCCAGGTTCGGTACGCCGGCACGGCCAACCGCCGCGAGGATCCGGCCCCAGTTCGGGTCGGACGCAAACAGCGCGGTCTTGATCAATGGCGAGTGGGCCACGGTGTAACCCACATCCAGGCACTCCTGGTGATTACCGCCGCCGTTGACTTCAACGGTAACGAACTTGGTCGCGCCTTCGCCGTCACGCACGATGGCCTGGGCCACTTCCATGCACACTTCAAACACCGCCTGCTTCAACGCCGCGAACAGCGGGCCGTTGGACGAGGTGATTTCCGGCAGATCGGCCTTGCCGGTGGCAATCAACATGCAGCAGTCGTTGGTCGAGGTATCGCCGTCGATGGTGATGCGGTTGAACGACTTGTTGGCGCCATCAAGCATCAGGTTTTGCAGCACGTCACGGGAGACTTTGGCGTCGGTGGCGATGTAGCCGAGCATGGTCGCCATGTTCGGGCGGATCATGCCCGCGCCTTTGCTGATACCTGTCACGGTGACGGTCACGCCGTCATGCACAAACTGGCGGCTGGCGCCCTTGGGCAAGGTGTCGGTGGTCATGATCCCGGTGGCCGCGGCCGCCCAGTTATCCACCGACAAGTCGTCCAGCGCGGCTTGCAGGGCGCCTTCGATTTTTTCCACGGGCAGTGGCTCACCGATCACCCCGGTGGAGTACGGCAGCACTTGGCTGGCGTCCACGCCGGTCAACTCCGCCAGCTTGGCGCAGGTGCGCGCGGCAGCGGCCAGGCCTGGTTCGCCGGTGCCGGCGTTGGCATTGCCGGTGTTGGTCAGCAGGTAACGTACCGGGCCTTCGACGCGTTGCTTGGCGAGGATCACGGGCGCGGCGCAAAACGCGTTCAGGGTGAAAACACCGGCGATGGTCGAGCCTTCGGCACAGCGCATCACCACCACGTCTTTGCGCCCAGGGCGTTTGATGCCGGCCGAAGCGATACCGAGTTCAAAACCGGCAACCGGGTGCAACGTGGGCAAAGGACCAAGACCAACAGCCATGAATGCGCTCCTTAACGATGTCTGCACCGTCGTCGTCGACGGTGATTAAATGGCAAAACGCCGCGACGGCTGATGCCGGTCGCGGCGCGGGGTATTGCAGCGTCAGGCAAAAATCTTAGTTGATTTCGCCGTGGCAGTGTTTGAACTTCTTGCCCGAACCGCACCAGCACGGCTCGTTGCGACCCAGCTTCTGCTCGTTGCGCACCGGCGCCTGGGCCAGGGCCACGTCGACTTCTTCGCCCAGCACTTCAGGTGCTTCAAGACCCGGTGCTTCGTCATGCTGGAACTGCATGCGCGCGGCAAGGGCTTCGGCTTCCTGGCGCAGACGGGCTTCTTCTTCGATCGGGTCTTCGCGACGCACCTGAACGTGGGACAGCACACGAATCGAATCGCGCTTGATCGAATCCAGCAACTCGGAGAACAGCGTGAACGACTCGCGCTTGTACTCCTGCTTCGGGTTCTTCTGGGCGTAGCCGCGCAGGTGGATACCGTGACGCAGGTGATCCATGGTCGACAGGTGGTCTTTCCACAGGTCGTCCAGCACGCGCAGAACGATTTGCTTCTCGAAGGTGCGCAGTGCTTCGGCACTGGCTTGCTCTTCTTTCTCGTTATACGCGGCCAGCAGTTCGGCCATCAGTTTTTCGCGCAGGGTTTCTTCGTACAGGTGGTCGTCTTCGTCGAGCCATTGCTGGACCGGCAGATCGACACCGAAGTCGCTCTTCAACGCCGCTTCCAGGCCGGCAACATCCCACTGCTCAGGCAGGGACTGTGGCGGGATATGGGCGCTGACGGTGGCGTTGAGCACGTCCTGACGGAAGTCGGCGATGGTTTCGCCAATGTTGTCGGCGGCCAGCAACGTGTTACGCATGTGATAAATCACTTTACGCTGTTCGTTGTTGACGTCATCGAACTCCAGCAGTTGCTTACGAATGTCGAAGTTACGACCTTCGACCTTGCGCTGGGCCTTTTCGATGGCGTTGGTCACCATGCGGTGCTCGATGGCTTCGCCGGACTGCATGCCCAGGGCCTTCATGAAGTTCTTTACCCGATCCGAGGCGAAGATGCGCATCAGGCTGTCTTCCAGGGACAGGTAGAAACGGCTGGAACCGGCGTCACCCTGGCGACCGGCACGGCCACGCAGTTGGTTGTCGATACGACGCGATTCGTGACGCTCGGACGCGATCACCTGCAAACCACCGGATTCCAGCACTGCCTGGTGGCGTTTCTGCCAGTCGGCCTTGATCTGGGCGATCTGCTCAGGGGTCGGGTTGTCCAGGGACGCCACTTCCACTTCCCAGTTGCCGCCCAACAGGATGTCGGTACCACGACCGGCCATGTTGGTCGCGATGGTCAGCGCGCCTGGGCGACCGGCCTGGGCAATGATCTCGGCTTCTTTTTCGTGGAACTTGGCGTTGAGGACCTTGTGCTCGATACCTTCCTTGTTGAGCAGGTTCGACATGTGCTCGGAGGTTTCGATGGTGGCAGTACCCACCAGGACCGGACGGCCGTGGGTCATGCATTCCTTGATGTCGGCGACGATGGCCGCGTATTTCTCGTCGGCGGTCAGGAACACCAGGTCGTTGTAGTCTTTACGCGCCAGCGGCTTGTTCGGCGGGATAACCATCACCGACAGACCGTAGATCTGGTGGAATTCGAACGCTTCGGTATCCGCAGTACCGGTCATGCCGGACAGCTTGTTGTACAGGCGGAAGTAGTTCTGGAAGGTGGTCGAGGCCAGGGTCTGGCTCTCGGCCTGGATATTGAGCTCTTCCTTGGCTTCGATGGCCTGGTGCAGGCCTTCGGACAAGCGACGACCGGGCATGGTACGGCCGGTGTGTTCGTCGACCAGTACTACCTGGCCGTCCTGGACGATGTATTCGACGTTGCGATGGAACAGCTTGTGGGCGCGCAGGCCGGCATACACGTGGGTCAACAGGCCCAGGTTGTGCGCCGAGTACAGGCTTTCGCCTTCAGCCAGCAGGCCGATCTGGGTCAGCATTTCTTCGACGAACTGGTGACCGGCTTCGTTGAGTTCGACCTGACGGGTCTTCTCGTCGATGGAGTAATGACCTTCTTTGGTCACCACGCCTTCCACTTCCTCGATATGTTGCTCAAGGCGCGGGATCAACTTGTTGATTTCGGTGTACAGGCGCGAGCTGTCTTCGGCCTGGCCGGAGATGATCAGCGGGGTACGGGCTTCGTCGATGAGGATGGAGTCGACTTCGTCGATCACGGCAAAGTTGAGTTCGCGCTGGAATTTTTCTTCCATGCTGAACGCCATGTTGTCGCGCAGGTAGTCGAAACCGAATTCGTTGTTGGTGCCGTAGGTGATGTCGGCGGCGTAGGCGGCACGCTTCTCTTCCGGCGGCTGGAACGGCGTCACGACGCCGACGGTCAGGCCGAGGAATTCATACAGCGGACGCATCCAGTTGGCGTCCCGGCGGGCCAGGTAGTCGTTCACCGTCACAACGTGCACGCCCTTGCCGGACAGTGCGTTGAGGTAAACACCCAGGGTTGCCACCAGGGTCTTGCCTTCACCGGTGCGCATTTCGGCAATCATGCCTTCATGCAGGGTCATGCCGCCGATCAACTGGACGTCGAAGTGGCGCATGCCCATCACCCGCTTACCGGCTTCGCGGGCGACCGCAAAGGCTTCAGGCAGCAGTTTGTCGAGGGTCTCACCTTTGGCTATGCGGGCCTTGAACTCTTCGGTCTTGGCGCGCAATTGCTCGTCCGACAAAGCAACCATCTGCTCTTCGAAGGCATTGACCAGCTGCACCGTCTTGAGCATGCGTTTGACTTCGCGCTCATTCTTGCTTCCAAAAAGTTTCTTTAACAAAGGCGCAAACATATCGGCAGGTTCTTCCACACATTAGGGATGAAGGGGCGCCCCGTGAGTCGCCCGAGCAGCCCTCACGGCCGCATGCGAACGAGCATTCTACCCGGAAACGAGGGTGAGGAAAGTGGCGTTGTTCCACGATGCAGGCACAGCGTTCCCAGAGGGCTTGTTTAAAATAGGGGCTTTTTGCTGAACTTCAACCCATTCGAGTGAGAAGTTACTTATTGATTTAATGGATAAACTGCTGACAAAGCAATGACCACGGTGCCGCACACGCTTTCTGCTACCATGGCGGCTCTGTTACCTAAGGTGTCTAGATCATGGCATTTCGCCCTCTTACGGCCCGTGCTCCCGCCGTGTTGCTGCGCGAAGCCAAGCCTTTAAAAGCCATCTTTGGCCATGCGCAACGCCTGGGCCATCTGCAACGCCTCCTGGAAAGCCAACTGCAACCTGCTGCTCGCGAACACTGTCATGTGGCGTCGTGGCGTGAAGGTACGCTGCTGCTGATCGTCACCGATGGGCATTGGGCAACCCGCCTGCGCTACCAACAAAAACGCTTGCAGCGCCAGCTACAGGCATTTGAGGTATTTGAGAGCCTGCAGCGCATCCAGTTCAAGGTCCAGCCACCGACCGTGCAGCAAGGTGCGGTGGGGCATACCATGGATTTGTCGGTGAATGCCGCCGAAACCATCCAGGCGACGGCAGACGGGATTACAGATCCGAAGTTGCGCGCAGCGCTGGAGCGCCTGGCCAGTCACGCCAAGCCCAAGACCTGAGAGCGGGCAGCCGCGAGTGCGGTGTGCCAGTCGGCACATGTATCGACTGATACAGCGCAATCGCGGGCAAGCCCGCTCCCCCATTGGGTTGCATAGACCTTGATGGCTACTTGCGCTTGCTACCGCCAAGCAAAGACCCCAACAGCCCGCGCACCAACTGGCGGCCCATCTGGTTGGCCGCCTGCTGCATCGCCGATTTCAGGGCCTTGCCCGCGGTCGTGCCAAGAAACGCCCCGGCCTTGTCGGTGAAGCTCGGTTCTTCAGCGGCAGGCGCAGCACTCGCCTCGGGCCCCAGCTCCTTGCGTGCCATCAGCACTTCATAGGCGGATTCACGATCAATCGGCTTGTCATAGCGCCCCTGTAGAGGCGAGCCGGCAATCAACCCTGCCCGCTCGGCGGCAGTCAACGGCCCGATCCGCGACTGCGGCGGCGCGACCAGCACCCGCTGGACCACCTCGGGGGTGCCTTTTTCCTGCAGCGTACCCACCAGTGCCTCACCCGTGCCCAGCTCGGTCAATACCGCCAGCGCATCAAACGCAGGATTTGGTCGGAAACCATCGGCCACCGCCCGCAGGGATTTTTGCTCCTTGGTGGTGAACGCCCGCAGGCCATGCTGGATCCGCAAACCCAGTTGCGCCAGTACGCTATCCGGCAAGTCGCCCGGCGACTGGGTGACAAAATACACCCCCACACCTTTGGAACGAATCAACCGCACCACTTGCTCCAGGCGGTCCTGCAAGGCCTTGGGCGTATCGGCAAACAGCAAATGCGCTTCGTCGAAGAACAGTGCCAGCAGCGGCTTGTCGGCATCCCCGCGTTCCGGCAACTGCTCGAACAACTCCGCCAGCAACCACAGCAGGAAGGTCGCATAGACCTTGGGTGACTCGTGCACCAGGCGGCTGGCATCCAGCAAATGAATACGCCCTCGCCCATCGCTGGCCGGTTGCAGAATATCTTCCAGTTGCAGCGCCGGCTCGCCGAACAGGGCCTCTGCGCCCTGCTGTTCCAGCACGGCCAGGCGCCGCAGCAAAGCCTGGCTGGAGCCCGTGGTCATCAGGGCCGCATCATCGCCGAGCAATTCGGGGTGGAATTTGAGGTGATTGAGCAGGGCCTTGAGGTCCTTGAGATCCAAGAGCAACAAGCCCTCGCGATCGGCCACTTTAAACGCCGCATACAAGGTCGACTGCTGGCTGTCGGTCAACTCCAGCAGGCTGCCCAGCAACAGTGGGCCCATTTCACTCAAGGTTGTACGAAGCGGATGACCGGACTGACCGTGGATATCCCACAGCGTTACCGGATATGCCTTAGGCGCGTAATTCAGGAACGGCATGCCGGCGATCCGCTCGGCCACCTTGCCCTGGGGATTGCCTGCAGCGCCCAGGCCACACAGGTCACCCTTGATATCTGCAGCGAACACCGCCACGCCAGCATCACTGAACGCCTCTGCCAGCCGCTGCAACGTCACGGTCTTGCCGGTGCCGGTAGCGCCGGCGATCAGGCCATGGCGGTTAGCCAGGCGCATGGCCTGGGCGATGGGTTGGCCTTCAAGGTCTGCGCCAATAAGAAGTTGCGAGGAGTCAGGCATTTTGTCACCCATGGTTAATCTTTAGCCCTGCACGGTCGATACAGATAAAGCGAGAGACCCAAAAAGTCTAAAAAAGTTAGGCCAGATAATTCCTGCAGGAGCAAATGGAAATATCACACTTTATTTAACGCTGTCATTTATGCGTTGCCATAAAAGACGCGCCTTGGACATTAAGACCCTAGCGGACACGACGAGCCATGAATAAAAATCTGCGCTTCAGCCACAAAATCCTGCTTGCAGCCGCCCTTATCGTCATTGCCGCATTTGCGTTGTTTACGCTGTACAACGACTACCTGCAACGCAACGCGATTCGCAATGACCTCGACAGCTACCTCCATGAAATGGGGGATGTCACCGCCAGCAATATCCAGAGCTGGCTGGCCGGACGTATTGTGCTGGTGGAAAACGCCGCCCAGAACATCGCCATCAACCCCGAGCCGAGCGTCATCGCCAGCCTGCTAGAGCAGAAAGCCCTGACATCTTCGTTCATGGCAACCTATCTGGGCGATAGCAAAGGCGGCTTCACCATTCGCCCCGATGCCAAGATGCCCGACGGCTTCGATCCACGCGTGCGCCCCTGGTACAAGGGTGCCCAGAGCAGCAATGGCTCGACCCTGACCGAGCCCTATATCGACGCCGCCACCGGCCAGTTGATCATTTCCATCGCCACCCCCAGCAGCAAGGCCGGGCAAAGCGTCGGCGTGGTCGGCGGTGACCTGAGCCTGCAAACCCTGGTGGACAATATCGGCGCACTGGACTTCGGCGGCATGGGCTACGCGTTCCTGGTCAGTGCCGACGGCAAGATCCTGGTGCACCCGGAAAAAAACCTGGTGATGAAGACCCTGGGCGAGGCGTACCCGAACCAGACCGTCAAGATCAGTGCCGACTTCAGCGAAATCGAGGTCGAGGGCAAAACCCGTATCGTCACTTTCGCCCCGATCAAGGGTTTGCCGTCAGTGAACTGGTATATCGGTCTGTCGGTAGATAAAGACAAATCCTTCGCAATGCTCAGCGAATTCCGCACCTCGGCCATTATTGCCACGGTGATTGCCGTGGCGATCATCATCGCGCTGCTGGGCATGCTGATCCGCGTGCTGATGCAACCGCTGCATGTCATGACCCGGGCCATGGAAGACATCGCCGATGGCGAAGGTGACCTGACGCGCCGCCTGACGATCCAGAACCACGACGAGTTCGGCATTCTGGGCAAAGCCTTCAACCGCTTTGTGGAGCGGATTCATACCTCGATTCGCGAAGTGTCCTCCGCCACCGGCCAGGTCAATGAAGTGGCCCTGCGCGTGGTCAGCGCCTCTAACTCATCGATGGTCAACTCCGACGAACAGGCCAACCGCACCAACAGTGTCGCGGCAGCGATCAACCAGTTGGGTGCCGCTGCCCAGGAAATTGCCCGCAACGCCGCCCAGGCCTCGAACCAGGCCAGCGACGCACGCCATCTGGCCGAAGATGGCCAGCAAGTGGTGGAGCGCAATATCAAGGCCATGACGCAACTGTCCGAGATGATCAGTGCCTCCAGCAGCAATATCGAGGCACTTAACAGCAAGACCGTGAATATCGGCCAGATCCTCGAAGTGATCACCAGTATTTCCCAGCAAACCAACCTCCTGGCACTCAACGCGGCCATTGAAGCCGCGCGAGCCGGGGAAGCCGGACGCGGGTTTGCGGTGGTGGCCGACGAGGTGCGCAACCTGGCCCACCGCACGCAGGAATCGGCGCAACAGGTGCAAAAGATGATCGAGGAGCTGCAAGTCGGCGCCCGGGATTCGGTCAGCACCATGAGCGACAGCCAGCGCCACAGCCTCGAAAGCGTGGAGATCGCCAACCTGGCAGGCGAACGCCTGAGCAGCGTGACCCAGCGCATCGGTGAAATCGACGGCATGAACCAATCGGTGGCTACCGCGACGGAAGAGCAGACCTCGGTGGTGGAGTCGATCAATATCGACATCACCGAGATCAACACGCTCAATCAGGAGGGTGTGGAAAACCTGCAGTCCACCTTGCGCGCCTGCTCCGATCTGGAGCAGCAAGCAGCGCGCTTGAAACAACTGGTGGGGAGCTTCCGCATCTAGACCTCAACACAGCAGCGCCTACATTCAGCCAGCGTTGTTTTTGTCAGGGCCGGGCTTGTCGTGCGGCTCTGACTCCTCCTGCAACTGCTCCCACAACCGGGCAGCATCGGGGAAGTCCGTGCCGTCCTCGGCATCCAGGGCATCCGGGTCATAGCGGCTCAAACAGCCCTCCCCCAAGGTGGCGGGCGCCTTGGACGTGGCTTTATCCAGGGGATCACTCATGGTTCGATCCTCGCAACTGACACTAATAAAAAGGGCCTGGGTGATTTAACGCCCAAGCCCTTTTTGCTTCAACCCAAAACAGTCGATCAGAACACCACGGTCTTGTTGCCGTGCACCAGCACGCGGTCTTCCAGGTGATAGCGCAGGCCACGGGCCAGGACCATCTTCTCGACATCGCGGCCGAAACGCACCATGTCTTCAATGCTGTCGCTGTGGCTGACGCGGACCACGTCCTGCTCGATGATGGGACCTGCGTCCAGCTCTTCGGTGACGTAGTGGCAGGTTGCACCAATCAGCTTCACGCCGCGCAGCGACGCCTGGTGATACGGCTTGGCCCCGACAAAGGACGGCAGGAAGCTGTGGTGAATGTTGATTACCTTGCCTGCGTATTCGCGGCACAGTTCCGGCGGCAGGATTTGCATATAGCGCGCAAGGACCACAACGTCCGCTTGATGCTGCTCGACCAGACGTGAGACTTCGGTGAAGGCCGGCTGTTTGTTCTGCGAGTCGACCGGGACGTGGTAATACGGAATGCCATGCCACTCCACCATGCTGCGCAGGTCGTCGTGGTTGGAAATCACACAGGCGATCTCACAGTCCAGCTCATCGCTGTGCCAGCGGTGCAGCAAGTCCGCCAGGCAGTGGGATTCGCGGCTGGCCATCAGCACCACGCGCTTTTTCTGCTCGGTGTCGGTAATACGCCAGGTCATCGAAAACTCTTCGGCGATGGGCGCAAACGCCTCGCGAAACGCTTCAAGGCCAAACGGCAGGGTGTCCGCGCGAATTTCGTGGCGCATGAAAAACCAACCACTGAGATTGTCCGAGTGATGACTCGCTTCGGTGATCCAGCCATTGTGGGAGGCCAGAAAGTTACTGACTTTAGCGACGATACCAACCCGATCCGGGCAAGCAATCACCAGACGAAAAGTGCGCATTAGGGGCAAACTCCAGAACTTCGCAAAGGCCGCCATTCTAGCGACACCGTAGAAAAACTGCAGTACTCCTCAGCGCTTATTCGCGCGATTCGTTGCGGCGGCCCTAAACAACGTATGGTTTTTACCTGGGCACTATGTCAGTACAAGCAGCTGTTACCGCAATTAGCCGAGATCTAATGAGAATATCTATAGCTGGCTGGGGCGCACTAAATAATGCACTCCGAGCCTTTCGCTACAAACATTCAAAGTAAATTACATAAAACCGAGCTTAAATGTTTACTTGGGCAAACTGTCTGACTATTATTAGGCCACTATCCCTGTCCCTCAGCGCCCCGTATAAGGTAGTCCACATGTCCCTGATCAACGAATACCGTGCCACCGAATCCGCTATCAAAGAGCTGCAAGAACGTTTGAAGAATCTGTCCCAAGACGACAAATTGCAAACCGAGCTGGAATTCGAAGGCAAATTGCGCACCCTGATGGGTGAATACTCCAAATCCCTGCGTGACATCATCGCGCTGCTGGATCCGGAATCGAAAGTTAAAGCACCACGCGCCGCCGTGAAAGTTACCGGTACCAAGCGCGCGCGCAAGGTCAAGCAATACAAAAACCCGCACAACGGCGAAGTGATTGAAACCAAAGGTGGCAACCACAAGACTCTGAAAGAGTGGAAAGCCAAGTGGGGCGGTGACGTGGTTGAAGGCTGGGCTACCCTGCTGGACTAAGGTTCGCCAGATCGTCACCTGATTCGCGACACAATAAAAAACGCCAGTTCGCTGGCGTTTTTTATTGCCCACTTTTTATCAAACGCCGATTACAGGCCCAGGCGCTGGCTTAAAGCGTCAGCATATTCCTGCCACTCATCCAGCACCTGACGCTGAAACGATGTAGCACTAGCGTCCAATTCAAGCCTGGCCTTATTGAAACTCTCAAGGGTATTTGGCGCGCCGTAATCCGCATCTGACAAGCGTTGCTGACAGAAGAGTTTCCAGCGTTGTTGCTCTTCACTGTCCAAGGTGTGCGCAAAGTTGCGGGCACGATAGCGAAATAATAATTCCGGCAAACGATGATCATCAAAAGGCCACTGCTGGCGTGCTAGTTGCTCGGGTTCAGCAGTGCGGACTTGCTCACATAAACGTCGATCCCGATCACCAATAAAACCATCGTAGAGCTGTTGCTCCGGGTCGGCGCTTGCGGCGAAATCGTCCTCGGCATAAATCGCCGGCAATTTATCCAGCCAAAGTTCCTGTGCGTCAGTTAGCCGCAGTGCCCGGGCCTGATATTCACGCATGTCCAGGTTCAATCGCTGCTGGTCTTGCGCCCGCAACACATTCAGCGGCGCGACGACCGGACAACGATTGATGTGAATGAGTTTGAGCGGCACCGGCAACTCACCCTCGGCCAATTGATCGCGCCGGGTATACAAGCGCTGGCGCAGGGTTTCGGCATCCAGGTCCAGCAGCGCCTGTGGGTCGAGCCCCAGGTCGCAGACAATCAACGCGTTGCGATTGCGCGGATGCCACGCCAGGGGCAGGACCACCCCCAGGTAATGGCGCTCAGCGGAAAAGCGCCCGGAAATATGCACCATGGGCTGCAACAGGCGGATTTGATCCATGACCCGCTGCTTGCTGCGCAGTTGAAACAACCAATCGTACAACTTCGGTTGTTTTTCCCGGACCAGCCGCGCCAGGGCGATGGTGGCCCGCACGTCAGCCAAAGCTTCGTGAGCCTGGCCATGGTCAATTCCATTCGCCGCCGTCAGGCGCTCCAGCTTGAGGGTCACGCGCCCGTCCTGCTCGGGCCAGACAATGCCGTCGGGGCGCAGGGCATAGGCCGTGCGCATCACGTCGATCAAGTCCCAGCGGCTGTTGCCGCTCTGCCATTCCCGTGCGTAAGGGTCGAAAAAATTGCGATACAAACTGTAGCGGGTCATTTCGTCATCGAAACGCAGGGTGTTGTAACCCGCACCACAGGTGCCGGGGGCGGCCAGCTCGGCATGCACCCGCGTCATGAAGTCGGCTTCGGCCAGGCCTTTTTCCGCCAGTTGGCCGGGGGTAATGCCCGTGATCATGCACGCGGCTGGGTGCGGCAGGATATCGTCGCTGGGCTGGCAATAGAGGTTGACCGGCGGCCCGACCTCATTGAGGTCATGGTCGGTGCGAATCCCGGCAACCTGCAGCGCACGGTCGCTGCGTGGGTTGATGCCGGTGGTTTCATAGTCGTACCAGAAGATCGAGGTCACGGGCTATTCCTGTGCTGAAGACCGACAAAGTCTAGGCGCTGGACGCCGCCCGGGGCCAGCGCCGTGTGCACTGGATAAACATTCAGTGAAACCTTGGCGCATTTTCAGGTGTTACTTCCGTCCGCGACACTGCTAGCATCGGCCTCTCGAATTGCCGGCTGCCCGACGAGGTTGCCCATGCCCAGCCACACCGCACTGCCAGGGAATGCAATGCCCACCGCACCATTGGACACCCGCTATCAGATCGAGACCCCGGAAGGCATCGACCTGCCCTTGCGCCCCGCCGGGCTGATGCCCCGGGCACTGGCATTCGGCTTCGACCTGGGCCTGCGCGGCCTGATCCTCGGTGTCCTGTTCATCGCCCTGGCGTTTCTCGGCAACCTGGGCATCGGCCTGGGCTCGATCCTGCTGTTCCTCGTCAGTTGGTGGTACATGGTGCTGTTCGAAGTGCTCAACCAGGGCAGTTCACCGGGCAAACAGATCATGGGCCTGCGCGTGGTACAGGATGACGGCACGCCCATTGGCTGGTCCGCATCCCTGATCCGCAACCTGCTGCGGTTTGTCGATATGTTGCCGTTCGGCTATTTCCTCGGGGCCATCAGTTGCCTGCAACATCCCCACTTCAAACGCCTGGGCGACATTGCGGCCGGTACCCTGGTGATCTATCGCGAACAGCCCCTGGCCCGCCCTCACCTGCCCCAGGCCCCGGCATTGCGCCTGCCCTTTGCCCTTGAGCTGGACGAGCAACGTGCGATCCTGGGTTTTGCCGAGCGCCAGGGTGAGCTGTCCGCCGAACGGACCCACGAGCTGGCGGCGATTCTGGCCACGCCCCTGCAAGTCTCCCCCGCGCGCGCCGTGGAACAGCTCAATGGCGTGGCCCGCGGCCTGCTGGGGCCGACATGAAGCAAAGCCTGTTCGAAACCCGTCACCAGCCGCACTGGCAGGCATTTGCCAGCCAGTTGGCACTGCTTGAACAAGGCAAGGCAAAGGCCGAGGAGCTGACGCGTTTCCCTCAAGATTACCGACGCCTGTGCCAACATCTGGCACTGGCGCAGGAGCGGGGCTACAGCAGCTACCTGATAGACCCGCTGCAACAGTTGGCCTTGCGCGGCCATCAACAGTTGTATCGCCATCGCAGCCAGCTCGGTGCCAAGGTGCTGGGCTTCCTGCTGGCGGATTTCCCCCGCACGGTTCGCGAGCAATGGCGCTTCGTGCTGGTCGCCAGCCTGCTGTTCTTTGGCAGCCTGATCGGCATTGCGCTGCTGGTCTACCTGTTCCCCGAACTGATCTACACCATCGTCAGTGCCCCGCAAGTGTCCGAGATGCAGGAGATGTACGACCCCGACGCCAGTCGCCTGGGCCGCGCAGCCGCGCGGGCGTCGAGCGAAGACTGGATGATGTTCGGCTACTACGTCATGCATAACATCGGCATCGCCTTCCAGACCTTTGCCGGCGGCCTGCTGTTTGGCCTGGGCAGCGTGTTTTTCCTGTTTTTCAATGGCCTGATGATCGGCGCCATCGCCGGTCACCTGACCGAAATCGGCTATGGGCAGACCTTCTGGTCCTTTGTCATCGGCCACGGCGCCTTTGAACTGACGGCCATCGCCCTGGCCGGCGCGGCCGGCCTGCAACTGGGTTGGGCCTTGATCGCGCCGGGAGCATTGCCCCGGGGTGAAGCACTGCGTCTGGCAGCCCGCAAAAGCGTGAAAATGATCTGCGGCGTGATTTTATTCCTGCTGATCGCGGCCTTTATAGAGGCCTATTGGTCCTCCACCACCGCAGTGGAACCTTGGGGCAAGTACCTGGTGGGCGCCGCGCTCTGGGCCATGGTGCTCGCCTATCTGCTGTTTGCCGGCAGGGGTCGTCATGCGCCTGAGTGACGCCAGCGTGGTAATCCGCCCCCGCACTACGTGGGAAGCCATGGACCTGGGGGTATTGCTGGCCCGCAAGCACCGCGTGCTCTTGATGAGCAGTTGGGCCTTGGTCAGCCTGCCGATCTTTATCCTGATCAGCCTTGCGCTGTGGGACTACCCATCTGTTGCTGTACTGGTGTTCTGGTGGTTGAAACCGGCCTTTGAGCGCCTGCCGCTGTATATCCTGTCCACAGCACTGTTTGGCGAAACGCCTACCCTCAAGCAGGCGCTGCGCCAATGGCCACGCCTGCTCAAAGGTCAACTGCTGGCCAGCCTGACCTGGAGGCGCTTGAGCCTCAGTCGCAGCTTCGTCATGCCCGTGGTGCAACTCGAAGGCCTCGGCGGCCTGGCCCGCCAACAACGGCTGGGGGTGCTGCAACAGCGCAATGCCGGCGCAGCGCGCTGGCTGACGCTGATCGGTATTCACCTGGAAACAGCACTGTGGGTTGGCTTGATGGCGCTGTTCTACCTGTTCCTGCCACAACAGGTCGAGCTCGACTGGGACTGGCAACAACTGGCGCTGGCCAGCAGCCAGGACTGGCTCTGGCTGGAACACCTGACCAATGCCTTGTACGCCCTGGTCCTGGTGCTCTGGGAACCGATCTATGTGGCCTGCGGGTTCAGCCTCTACCTGAACCGGCGTACCGTGCTCGAAGCCTGGGACCTGGAGTTGGTGTTCCGCCGTCTGCGCCAGCGCCTGGGGTCAACGGTGGCCGTCCTGCTGCTGGCTGTCGGCCTTCTGCTGCTCCCGCCAACACCCCAGGCCATGGCCGATCAACCCGTGGCTGCACCACCCTTGAGTACGCCAGCCGCCAGCCAGGCGATCAAGCGCCTGCTGGAAGAGCCCCCGTTCAAGAATCCGGAATCCGTGACCCGCTACCGTTTCGGTGAAGACCAGACCATCGACAAGACCAAGCCCACAGGGGATGCCCGGTTGCCTGCCTGGCTTAAATCCTTGCTCGACAACCTCAACAGCGACACCTTCAAGTCCCTGGCCCTGGTCATGGAGGTGCTGTTGTGGAGCCTGCTGATCGCCGGTATTGCCTTGGTGGCCTGGCGCTATCGTGATTGGCTGCACGCCTTTGTCAGCCATCGCCGCGCCCCCCGCACCGTTGACCAGCCCGTGCCGTCACAACTGTTCGGCCTGGACATGGGCGTGGAAACATTACCCGATGACATCGCCGGTACCGCCGAGCAACTGTGGGCCACCCAGCCCCGTGAAGCGCTTGGCCTGCTCTATCGCGGCCTGCTTAGCCGCCTGTTGCATGACTTCAACCTGCCCCTGAAAAACGCCGATACCGAAGGCCAGGTCCTGGAGCGTGTGCGTCACTTGCAACAGCCGCAATTGCTGGCATTCAGCGACGACCTGACCCGCCACTGGCAAAACCTCGCCTATGGCCATCGCGTACCGCCTGCCCTGGCCCAACAACAACTGTGCGCCCACTGGCGCGCGCTGTTTGACAGCGAGGCCACGGGATGAACCGGCCACTGATCTGGCTCGCGCTGATCCTGGCCTGCCTGCTGACGGCGGGGGGCTTCTACGCCTGGCACAAGGCGATCCCCTACGAGGAAGTGGTCGAGCGCGGGCCATCACCCGAAGCCCAGGCTAATCCCTACCTGGCGGCGGAGCATTTCCTACGCCAGCAAGGCATAGCCGTCGAGCACGCCAACAGCCTGGAACGCCTGGCTACCCTGCCCTCCAAGGGCGGCAGCCTGCTGTTGCTCAGCGAACGCAGCAACATGACCCCGCGCCAGGTTGACCAGTTGCTGGAGTGGACCCAGGCCGGCGGCCACCTGCTGCTGGTGGCCGAAGCTATATGGGATGAAGAAACCCAGGACAGCGGCGACCTGCTGCTCGATCGCCTGCAGTTGCGCCAGGCCTTCAGCGATGACTTCGACCAGCCAGCCCCACCTCGCAAGGGCAAGAAACCGGACCTGACACGCCTGTATGTCGATAATGAAACCGCACCGGCCTTCTTCAGTTTCGACACCGACTTCAACCTGATCGACCCCAGGCACCTGGCCCAGTTTTCGGCCAACAGCGCCAAGTCCAGCCACTTGATGCAACTCGATCTCGGGCAGGGCCGTGTGACAGTGATCACCGACAGCGAACTGTGGAAAACCCCGGATATAGGCCTGCACGATAATGCCTGGCTGCTCTGGTACCTGACCCAGGGCAGCAATGTCACCCTACTGTCCAACACGGATGTCGAGAACCTGTTCAGCCTGTTGCTGCGTTACTTCCCCCAGGCCCTGTTGGCACTCGCCGCCTTGATTGTGCTGGGGTTGTGGCGCGCCGGCATACGCCAGGGGCCCATCCAGGCACCCGCGCCCAAGGCGCGCCGGCAACTGCTGGAGCACTTGAATGCCAGTGCCGATTTCCTGCTGCGCCGCAGCGGGCAAAACAGCCTGTTGCACGCCCTGCAGCGGGACATCCTGCGCACCGCCCGCCGCCGCCACCCCGGCTTCGAACAGTTGGACACTGCCGGGCAATGGCAAGCCCTTGAACGCCTGACTCGCCAACCGCCATCCATTATCAGCCAGGCCCTGGGCCCACTCCCGGCAAAGCGGCTTTCCAGCGCCGACTTCAGCCGCCAGGTGGCCTGCCTGCAAACCCTCAGGAATGCCCTATGAGCGACTCTCCAGTGGATTCACCCAACACCCTCGACACCGGTCGGGCCACCCAGTTGGCCCAGGCGCTGCGCACCGAGTTGCGTAAGGCCGTGATTGGCCAGGATGGAGTGATTGATGACGTGCTGACCGCATTGATCGCCGGCGGCCACGTGTTGCTCGAAGGGGTTCCCGGCCTGGGCAAGACCTTGCTGGTACGGGCCCTGGCCCGCTGTTTTGACGGCGACTTCGCGCGTATCCAGTTCACCCCGGACCTGATGCCCAGTGATGTAACCGGGCATGCCGTGTACGACCTGCACACCGAGCAGTTCAAACTGCGCAAGGGGCCGTTGTTCACCCACTTGCTGCTGGCGGACGAGATCAACCGGGCCCCGGCAAAAACCCAGGCCGCCCTGCTCGAAGCCATGCAGGAACGCCAGGTCACCCTCGAAGGCGAAGCCCTGCCTATCGGCCAGCCCTTTATGGTGCTGGCCACCCAGAACCCCATCGAACAGGAAGGCACTTATCCACTACCGGAGGCCGAACTCGACAGGTTCATGCTCAAGGTGCGCATGGACTACCCCGAGGCGCAGCAAGAGGTGGATATGGTGCGTGAAGTGACCCGTTCATCGCGCGCCGACATGCTCGACGTGCAACCACTGCGCACCGTGCTGCAAGCCGCTGACGTGTTGCTGTTGCAGCAGGTCGCCAGTGAGCTGGCCCTGGATGAACAGGTACTCGACTACGCCGTGCGCCTGGCTCGTACCACCCGCACCTGGCCCGGTCTGGCCCTGGGCGCGGGCCCGCGTGCGTCCATCGCCCTGGTGCGGGGTGCCCGTGCTCGCGCCCTGCTGCGAGGTGGCGAGTTCGTCACTCCGGACGACATCAAGAGCTGTGCGCTGGCAGTGTTGCGCCATCGGGTACGCATCGCCCCGGAGCTGGATATCGAAGGCCTGGAGGTGGATCAGGTGCTGACCCAGTTGCTCGACCAAGTGCCGGCACCACGCCAGTGACATGCCCATGAGACCGACTCGCCTGTTGCTGGCCTGGCTTGCCGTGTTGCTGGGCCTGAACATCGCCCTCGGGACGGCCGTGGCCCTGCAACTCAACGTGCCAGCCGCCCTGCATTCCATCGCCTGGGGCCTGCTCCTGGCGCTGCTCTTGCTGGCCTTGCTCGATGCTGGCCGGCTGAAACGCCGCCCCTCGCCACGCCTGCGCCGGCAGATGCCCGGCAGCCTGGCGCTGGGGCGTTGGAGCGAGGTGCGGATCACCCTGGAACATGACTATCCACAGCCGTTGGTCCTGGAGGTGTTTGATCACGTACCGGATGGTTTGAGCGTGCAAAACCTGCCCCAGTCCATCGCCCTGCGCCCCGGGGAACAGAGCGAACTGGGCTACCGCCTGCGCCCCTTGAGCCGTGGGCATTTCAGTTTTGAGCGCTGTGAGGTACACCTCCCCAGCCTCCTGGGGCTGTGGACTGCCAAGCGCCAGGTGCCGGTCAAGGACGCCACCCGGGTCTATCCGGATTTTGCCCGCCTGTACGGCGCGCAATTACTGGCGGTAGACAACTGGCTCAGCCAACTGGGTGTACGCCAGCGCCAGCGTCGCGGCCTGGGCCTGGAGTTTCACCAGTTGCGGGAATTTCGCGAGGGTGACAGCCTGCGCCAGATCGACTGGAAGGCCACGGCCCGGCAACGCACGCCGATTGCCCGGGAATATCAGGATGAGCGCGACCAGCAGATTGTGTTCATGCTCGACTGCGGCCGGCGGATGCGCAGCCAGGACAACGAGCTGGCGCATTTCGACCACGCTCTCAACGCGTGCCTGCTACTCAGCTATGTGGCCCTGCGCCAGGGCGATGCCGTGGGCTTGTGTACCTTCGCCTGCGACCAGCCGCGCTACCTGGCACCCGTCAAGGGCAGCGGCCAGTTGAACCAGTTGCTCAACGCGGTATACGACCTGGACACCACCCGGCGCGCGGCCGACTACCAGGCTGCGGCCAACCAACTGCTGGCCCGCCAGAAACGCCGGGCCTTGGTGATTATCGTGACCAACCTGCGTGATGAGGACGACGAGGATCTGCTGACCGCCGTCAAGCGCATCAGCCGCCAGCACCGGGTATTGGTCGCGAGCCTGCGCGAAGAAGTGCTGGATCAAGTGCGCCAGGCGCCTGTGCAAACCTTGCCGGAAGCGCTGGCCTACTGTGGCAGCGTCGACTACCTCAATGCCCGGGAAGAATTGCATGACCGCATGAAGGCGCAGGGCCTGGCGGTATTGGACGCCCGACCCTCGGACCTCGGCGCAGACCTGGTAACCCGTTACCTGGGCTGGAAAAAGGCCGGCGTGCTATGAATGGCGTATGACGCTAGGCCGAAGCCTGCAAGGGATCAAAGCTGAAGTACTGCAACAGCGCAGCAATCAATTGCCCGTACTCGTCGGGGGCCTGCAGCAGGGTGAACCCCGAATCGTAATGCTGGGGATTGATATCCTCACGGCTCCACAGGCAGGTAGCAGTGAAGTCAATGGCATGCACATCCCCCTCAGGTCCGGGGATCTTCAAGCGCAGCTCAAAATCCGCGTTGACCATCATGGGTAATCGGCTGACCAACATCAGCCCGTCGCTGGAGATGTTACCCAAGTAACCGATGGGTTTATCCGTGTGGCGGTTGAACACCTGTAAAAAACAGGGCAACTGGTGTCGCTCAATCCTTCGGTCGGTAAACATGATGAGATCGCCGTCCAATGGCCATGATTCTGGCCGTTCCTGTGATTCGGACCGGAGCGCTGCCAGCAGCACCCCGCTCTCCCCCGGACTTCGCTACAACAGCAGCCTTTGCCCTGTCGCTTTAACGCCATCGAATCAGGGGCTACATCTATCTGGATTGAAAGTTGTACAAACAGACATCCAAAGAATAGCCCAACTCTGGCAAGAGGCCAGCTATCAAATTACAAATGCCATCACAAGGCGGCTGGCCGCGCTCGTGCAGTACTTGCACCCGGGTAATGCCCCAGTTGTTGCAGGGTATCCAGGCGTGCGCGGGCACGGAATGCGTATTCGCTCGACGGATATTGGCTGATGATGAACTGATAGGTCTGCACGGCATCCACGAACAACTTCTGCCGTTCCAGGCACTGCCCACGCAGCATCGAGACCTCCGGCTGCACGTAGCGACGGGACCGGCTTTGACGGTCGACCTGGGACAATTCCAGGGTAACCCGTTCGCAGTCGCCTACGTTGTAGGCCCGGTAGGCATTGTTCAAATGATGGTCCATCGACCAACGGGTACAGCCGACAACACTGACGGCCAGGGCTGCAATGATCAAAACTCGCATGGGTGTTCTCCTGTCTTGAGCAGTGTATCGACCCTTGGGCGAAAATCTTCAAGGTTGTTCGTCTGGCGTCATCGAGTGAAAACAAGCGAATCGACAATAAGTAGTGCAAACGAACAATGACTACAGCCAAAGAGCATAGTAGCCTTCCCCAGCGCTAGAACTCAGGAGTCCGTGCATGTCCGTCCGTCGTACCAAAATCGTCGCCACCCTTGGCCCGGCCAGTAACTCGCCGGAAGTCCTCGAACAGCTGATTCTGGCTGGCCTGGACGTTGCCCGTCTGAACTTCTCCCACGGCACCCCGGACGAGCACAAGGCTCGCGCCAAGCTGGTACGTGACCTCGCCGCCAAGCATGGCCGCTTCGTCGCGCTGCTGGGTGACCTGCAAGGGCCGAAGATCCGTATCGCCAAATTCGCCAACAAGCGCATCGAGCTGAAGATTGGTGACAAATTCACCTTCTCCACCAGCCATCCGCTGACCGAAGGCAACCAGCAGGTCGTGGGTATCGACTACCCGGACCTGGTCAAAGACTGCGGCGTCGGCGACGAACTGCTGCTGGACGATGGCCGCGTGGTCATGCGTGTCGACACCGCCACCGTCACCGAGCTCAACTGCACCGTGATCATCGGCGGCCCGCTGTCCGACCACAAAGGCATCAACCGTCGCGGTGGTGGCCTGACTGCACCGGCCCTGACCGAAAAAGACAAGGCTGACATCAAGCTCGCCGCCGAAATGGAAGTGGACTACCTCGCCGTATCCTTCCCGCGCGACGCTGCCGACATGGAATACGCCCGCCAACTGCGCGACGAAGCCGGCGGTACCGCCTGGCTGGTGGCGAAGATCGAGCGCGCCGAAGCCGTGGCCGACGACGAAACCCTTGACGGACTGATCAAGGCGTCCGATGCAGTGATGGTTGCCCGTGGCGACCTCGGTGTAGAAATCGGTGACGCAGAACTGATCGGCATCCAGAAGAAAATCATCCTGCACGCACGCCGCCACAATAAAGCGGTGATCGTCGCGACCCAGATGATGGAGTCGATGATCCAGAACCCGATGCCGACCCGTGCCGAAGTGTCCGACGTGGCCAACGCCGTGCTCGACTACACCGACGCCGTGATGCTCTCGGCGGAAAGTGCTGCCGGCCCGTACCCGCTGGAAGCAGTCCAGGCCATGGCGCGTATCTGCGTCGGCGCTGAAAAGCACCCGACCAGCAAGACCTCCAGCCACCGCATCGGCAAAGTGTTCGAAAGCTGCGACCAGAGCATCGCCCTGGCCGCCATGTACACCGCCAACCACTTCCCCGGTGTGAAGGCTATCATTGCCCTGACCGAAAGTGGCTACACGCCGTTGATCATGTCGCGTATCCGTTCCTCGATCCCGATCTACGCGTTCTCCCCGCACCGCGAAACCCAGGCCCGTGCGGCCATGTTCCGTGGCGTCTACACCGTACCGTTCGACCCGGCGTCGCTGCCGCCTGAGCAAGTCAGCCAGGCTGCCATCGACGAACTGCTCAAGCGTGGCGTAGTCGAGAAAGGCGATTGGGTGATCCTGACCAAGGGCGACAGCTACCACACCATCGGTGGCACCAACGGCATGAAGATCCTGCACGTTGGCGATCCAATGGTCTGAGTGACCCGCTGAAAAGCAAAGGCCCTGGCACGTGAGTGACAGGGCCTTTTGCATTTCAAGTCATGGTGATGTGGTGACTGGACTGGCGTTATCGCGGGCACGCCCGCTCCCACACTTGAAATGCACTCCAATGTGGGAGCGGGCTTGCCCGCGATAACGCCAGTCCAACCACTTGGATTTCAGCGCCGGGCAATAAACCCAGACAACGCCGCAATCGCCTCCGGCGACCTCAAGCGCTGGGTAAACAATGCACCCTCCTCCTCGATCACCTGGCGCAATTGCTCGCGGTCGACGCTCTTCATCAATTGCTTGGTCACCTGCACCGCCCCCGGCGCCAGGGTCTCAAAGCGCCTGCCGACTTCCCGCGCCTTGGCCAGGGCCGCTTCGCCGCTGCCCAACGCTTCGGTGGCGATCCCCCACTGCGCAGCCTGCTCTCCACTGAACCCTTCGCCCAGCAGCAGTAACTCGGCAGCTTTCGCGTGCCCCAGCAAGCGCGGCAGGATCAGGCTGGAGCCAAACTCAGGGCACAGCCCCAGGTTGACGAATGGCATGCGCAACCGGGCATCGCGACTGACATACACCAGGTCGCAATGCAGCAGCAGCGTGCTGCCAATGCCCACCGCCGCCCCGGCCACGCCGGCAATCACCGGTTTGCGGCAGTTGAGCAGGCTTTGCATGAAATGAAAGGGTGGGCTGTCCAGGTCTGTGGGCGGCTGCTCAAGGAAGTCGCCGATGTCGTTGCCGGCGGTAAAGCAGTCGCTGCTGCCCTGGATCAGCACGGCATTGACCGTCGTGTCGGCATCGGCCTGCTCCAGCGCCGCCGCCAATTGGCTGTACATGGCGCGGGTCAGGGCATTTTTCTTGTCGGGGCGATTGAGCTGCAGGATCAGCAGCCCACGGTCACGGTGCAGCAGGATGGCGTCGGTCATGGTGAGTCTCGCAGATAGACATCAGCGCTCAACCACGGGGCAGGAACACATCGGCCAGCAGTTGATTGCGCGGCAAGCCAGCCAGGAACAGGCGCTTGGAAAAGGCCTCGACACTGCTGGGGTGCCCGCAGAGTAAGGCCAGGGTTTGCCGGGAAACAAGCCGCAGTTGCGCCAAAGCCTCGGTCAACTGCGCCGCCGTCCACAGCTCCACACTGAGGCTGGGATGGCTCGCGGCCAGTTGCCTCAGGGGCTCGGCCAGATAATGGCTGTCGGCATCATGGGCCAGGTGAATCACGCGAATGGCGCCCTGGTGATCCTGGCGCAACGCCTCACGCAACACGCCCCACAACGGGCCCATTCCGGTGCCGGATGCCAGCAGCCACAGCGGCCGGGATTGCCAGTCCGAATCGTAGTGCAACGCGCCGCCGCGCAACTCGCCCAGGCGCAATGGATCGCCGGCCTGTAACTGCCGCGCAAGGTCGCTGAATTCGCCGGGCAGGCGGCAATCGAGGTGGAACTCCAGGAACGGATCTTCCTCGGGCAGGCTGGCCAGGGAATACGGCCGCGCCACGGTGCCCGCCCACAACACCAGGTGCTGGCCGGCCCGGTAGCGCAACCCACGTTCCGCTTGCAGGCGCAGGCGCAACACTGTCGGGCTCAACCAATCGGCGCTCAGCACCGTTGCCGCCGCGCCGTCGCGCAAGGGGTCAAAGGTCTCGACCTGTACATCGCCCACGACCTGGCACTGGCAGGCCAGACGCCAACCGTCCTGGCGTTGTGCCGGGTTCAGGGCATCGGGCTGCTTGTCATCAACCTCGCCCTGGCAGCGCACCAAACACGCATGGCAACTGCCCGCGCGACAACTGTAGGGCACAGCCACACCGGCCTGGTTCAAGGCATCCAGCAGATTGCTGCCGGTGGAGACCGACCAGCGGCGTTCGCCGACGTGCAGTTCAGGCATGAAAGGCCTCGCATCAAAATGTGCGATCACTGTAACTGCTTTTTGCAGGAGTCGGCTCCTCCAGGAGGGTGGTCGGCAGCGTTTGACCATCGTCGGGTGTATCGGCCATCGCGCCGGGTTATACTGCCGCGCCTTTTTAGCGTCGCGCCAGCACTACCCGGCGTGCCTTGGAAAAGGTGGCTTCAGCGACCGATGCACCCATCTGAAGCCACCTTTATTGAATGTTCCCTTATAGAGGAGCGCGACTCATGACCGTGATCAAGCAAGACGACCTGATTCAGAGCGTTGCCGACGCCCTGCAATTCATTTCCTACTACCACCCCGTTGACTTCATCCAGGCGATGCACGAGGCCTACCTGCGCGAAGAATCGCCGGCAGCCCGTGACTCCATGGCGCAGATCCTGATCAACTCGCGCATGTGTGCCACCGGCCACCGCCCGATCTGCCAGGACACCGGGATCGTCACCGTGTTCGTACGCGTGGGCATGGATGTGCGTTGGGATGGCGCCACCATGGGCCTGGACGACATGATCAACGAAGGCGTGCGTCGCGCCTACAACCTGCCGGAAAACGTCCTGCGCGCCTCGATCCTCGCCGACCCGGCCGGTGCGCGCAAAAACACCAAGGACAACACCCCGGCCGTGATCCACTACTCCATCGTCCCGGGTAACACCGTGGAAGTGGACGTGGCCGCCAAAGGCGGTGGTTCCGAGAACAAGTCGAAAATGGCCATGCTCAACCCGTCCGACTCGATTGTCGACTGGGTGCTCAAGACCGTTCCGACCATGGGCGCCGGCTGGTGCCCACCGGGCATGCTCGGCATCGGCATCGGCGGTACCGCCGAGAAAGCCGCAGTGATGGCCAAGGAAGTGTTGATGGAATCCATCGACATCCACGAGCTGAAAAAGCGCGGCCCGTCCAACCGTATCGAAGAGATGCGCCTGGAGCTGTTCGAGAAGGTCAACCAACTGGGGATCGGCGCCCAGGGCCTGGGTGGCCTGACCACCGTGCTCGACGTGAAGATCATGGACTACCCGACCCACGCCGCCTCGTTGCCGGTGTGCATGATCCCCAACTGCGCCGCCACCCGTCACGCGCACTTCGTGCTCGACGGTTCCGGCCCGGCCTCCCTGGAAGCGCCACCGCTGGACGCGTACCCGGAAATCGTCTGGGAAGCCGGCCCGTCGGCCCGTCGCGTCAACCTCGACACCCTGACCCCGGAAGACGTGCAAAGCTGGAAGCCGGGCGAAACCGTACTGCTCAACGGCAAGATGCTCACCGGTCGCGACGCGGCGCACAAGCGCATGGTCGAGATGCTGAACAAGGGCGAAACCCTGCCGGTGGACCTCAAGGGTCGCTTTATCTACTACGTCGGCCCGGTAGATCCGGTGCGCGAAGAAGTGGTTGGCCCGGCTGGCCCGACCACCGCCACGCGGATGGACAAGTTCACCCGCCAGATCCTCGAACAAACCGGCCTGCTGGGCATGATCGGCAAATCCGAGCGCGGCCCGACCGCCATCGAAGCGATCAAGGACCACAAGGCCGTGTACCTGATGGCCGTCGGCGGCGCTGCTTACCTGGTGGCGCAAGCCATCAAGAAGTCGCGCGTGGTAGCTTTCGCCGAACTGGGCATGGAAGCGATCTACGAGTTCGACGTCAAGGACATGCCGGTCACTGTTGCCGTCGACAGCAAAGGCGAGTCGGTACACATCACCGGTCCTGCCATCTGGCAGAAAAAGATCAGTGAGAGCCTGGCGGTAGAGGTGCAGTAAGCACTTCTCCGCAAGGATAGAAGGCGACTGCGGCTCCATGCCGCAGTCGCCTTTTTTATGACCGACGATTTTGTGGGAGCGGGCTTGCCCGCGATGCAGGCACTGCGGTCTGGCTGCAGAACGCGTCGATGCAATCGCGGGCAAGCCCGCTCGCCACAAGTACTGCGCTCGTCCTGCTGCATGGTATGGTGCTCGCCCCCTACTGCAGCTGTTCATTCTCGTATGATCGCGATCCCTCGCCCATTGCGTCTGACCTTCTACTCCCTGCTGATTATCGCCGGTACCGTTTTGGCCGCCGCTCTTGCCACGCGCCAGGCTGAACGCCAGTCCCTGGTGGACGATGCCGGCCGTGCCAATCAGCAACTGGCGCTGTACGCCAACTCCCTGCACACCCTGATTGAACGTTACCGCGCCCTGCCCGCCGTACTGGCCCTGGATTCGGAAATGATCCGCGCCTTGCAAGGCCCGCTGGATCCGGCGACCCAGGACGTGCTCAACCACAAACTGGAACGCATCAACGGTGCCGCGCAGTCGTCGACCCTGGAGCTGATGGACCGCACCGGCCTGGCCGTGGCGGCCAGCAACTGGCGGTTGCCCAGTAGCTATGTCGGCCACAACTATGCGTTTCGCCCGTATTTCAGCCAAACCCGCAGCCAGGGCACCGGGCGCTTTTATGCGGTGGGGGTGACCACCGGGATTCCGGGGTATTTCCTGTCCAGCGCAGTGCTGGATGAACAGGAGCAGTTTCTCGGCGCCATGGTGGTGAAACTGGAGTTCCCGGAACTGGAGCGCGAATGGGCCCAGGGCGACGACCTGCTATTGGTCAGCGATGCCCGGGGCATTGTGTTTATCGCCAATAAACCCGGATGGCGTTACCGCAACCTGCGCCCGCTGTCGGCCAACGATCTGGCCGAGCTCAAAGCCACGCGCCAATACGATAAAAAACAACTGCAGCCCCTGGACACCCAGACCTTGCAGCGCTTTGACGAAAACAGTCACTTGATGCGCGTCGCCGGGCCCGAAGGCAATGCCAACTACATCTGGGAATCCCTGCCTCTCAAAGCCGAAGGCTGGACCCTGCACCTGCTGCGCAAACCCCAGGTCGCCTTTGAAGACCAACGTAACGCCGGCCTCGCCGCCGCTGGCCTGTGGTTGACCCTGGTGTTCCTGGTGCTGTTCCTCAGCCAGCGCTGGCGCCTCGCCCGCTTGCGCCAGCGCAGCCGCGCAGAGCTTGAGAGCCTGGTGGAAGAACGCACCCGGGCCTTGCGCACCGCCCAGGATGGCCTGGTGCAGTCGGCCAAGCTGGCGGCGCTGGGACAGATGTCCGCGGCCCTGGCCCATGAAATCAACCAGCCACTGACTGCCCAGCGCATGCAACTGGCCACCTTGCGCCTGCTGCTCGACCACGGGCGTATCGACGACGCCTACCAGGCCCTGACGCCGTTGGACGACATGCTCACCCGCATGGCCGCCCTCACCGGCCATCTCAAGACCTTCGCCCGCAAAAGCCCCAGTGGCCTGCGCGAACGCCTGGACCTGGCGACCGTGGTCGACCAGTCCCTGCAGTTGCTCGACGCACGCCTGCGGGATGAAGCCATCGGCACCGTGCTCGACCTGACCCGCCCGGCCTGGGTGCGCGGCGATGCCATTCGCCTGGAACAAGTGCTGATCAACCTGCTGCGCAATGCCCTGGACGCCATGGCCAACAAGCCACGCAAGCGCCTGGAAATCCGCCTGCATGCTGATCAACAACTGTGGCACCTGAGCGTCAGCGACAGCGGCGGTGGGATTGCCGAGGAACACCTGAACAATGTGTTCGACCCGTTTTTTACCACCAAGCCGGTGGGGGACGGGCTCGGACTTGGGCTGGCGGTGTCGTACGCTATCGTGCATGAACTGGGGGGGCGCCTGATTGCTGCCAACCAGGGGGACGGCGCCGTCTTCACCCTGATCCTGCCCATCGCGCTGGAGGCGCCAGACCTATGCTGAACGCGGTGATCGTGGTTGATGACGAGGCCAGCATCCGCACGGCCGTGGAACAGTGGCTGAGCCTCTCCGGGTTCGAGGTGCAGTTGTTCAGCCGTGCCGAGGACTGCCTGGCCAAACTGCCCAGGGATTTCCCCGGGGTGATTCTCAGCGACGTGCGCATGCCGGGCCTCAGCGGCCTGGAGCTGCTGGCCGAGGTGCAACGGCGCGATACCGATTTGCCAGTGATCCTGCTAACCGGCCATGGCGACGTGCCGATGGCCGTCGAAGCCATGCGCGACGGCGCCTACGACTTCCTCGAGAAACCCTTCAGCCCCGACGCCCTGCTCGCCAGCCTGCGCCGGGCCCTGGACAAACGCGGACTGATCCTGGAAAACCGCCGCCTGCACCAACAGGCCGATCATCGCGCCCAGTTGGAGTCGACCCTGTTGGGGGTATCGCGCAGCCTGCAGAACCTGCGGCGCCAGGTGCTGGACTTGGCCGGTTTGCCGGTCAATGTGCTGATCCGCGGCGAGACCGGCAGCGGCAAGGAACTCGTCGCCCGTTGCCTGCATGACTTCGGGCCCCGGGCAAAGAAGCCATTTGTCGCGCTCAACTGTGCGGCGATTCCCGAGCAACTGTTTGAAGCCGAACTGTTCGGCCATGAAAGCGGCGCCTTCACCGGCGCCCAGGGCAAGCGCATCGGCAAGCTGGAGTACGCCAACGGCGGCACGTTGTTTCTCGACGAGATCGAAAGCATGCCCCTGGCCCAGCAGGTGAAGCTGCTGCGGGTGTTGCAGGAACAGAAACTGGAGCGCCTGGGTTCCAACCAGAGCATCAAGGTCGACTTGCGCATCATTGCGGCCACCAAGCCCGACCTGTTGGACGAAGCCCGCGCCGGGCGTTTTCGTGAAGACCTGGCCTACCGCCTGACGGTGGCACAACTGCGCCTGCCACCGTTACGCGAACGCCGCGAAGATATCCCACTGCTGTTCGACCACTTTACCCAGATAGCCGCCGAACGCCTGGGCCGCGAGACCGTGCCCCTCAACGGGCCGCAACTGGGGCAGTTGCTGAGCCATGACTGGCCGGGCAACGTGCGCGAACTGGCCAACGTCGCCGAACGCCAGGTGCTGGGCCTGGGCGAGCCGGAGCCGGAGGGTATCGAGGCCGGGCGATCCCTGGCGGCGCAGCAGGAGGCATTCGAGGCCCATTGCCTGAAAGCCGCGCTGACCCGGCATAAGGGCGATATCAAGGCGGTTCTGGCCGAACTGCAACTGCCACGGCGGACCTTCAATGAAAAGATGCAGCGCCATGGGCTGACCCGGGAAATGTTTCTGTCGATAGATTGAGGGCCACCTGAGGGCCTCATCGCAGGCAAGCCAGCTCCCACACTTGAATGTATTCGCAAATCAGAATGTGGGAGGCGGTTCTGGCCGAGCTGCAACTGCCACGGCGGACCTTCAATGAAAAGATGCAGCGCCATGGGCTGACCCGGGAAATGTTTCTGTCGATGGATTGAGGGCCCCCCGAGGGCCTCATCGCAGGCAAGCCAGCTTGTATGGTTAGACTTGTAGGGGTGGTGGGACTAAAAGCCAGCATCTGACTCTAGCCAGTACAGACCGTGGGAGACTTCGCCCCACCCCTTCACCAAAGCGCCGATAAGGAATGCA